>NZ_JBYVJU010000016.1:0-112546 GCF_058147085.1 Parendozoicomonas sp. 209JJ7-1
TATATGTCGATTCCTGAATAGGCATCTGAAGTTATCATTCCATTATTGGTGATATCACCACCCATATCAGTATGGTAGGTGGAAATCCATTTTCCGCCGGAAAGGCTGTGATTGTTTATTATATTGCCATTGAAAATTGACCGGTTCTCAGGCCTTTCTTTTGTTTCAGAACGGCCTGATATGCTTATTACGCTTCGATCTGCATGGATATTTCCATCGTTTATAATATTGCCAGTGAATTTTGTTTGGTAGTTATCTCGATAAGAAGTTTTTAGTCTTATCCCATAAAAATCACCATAAATGGTACCTGTAGAGGTATTGTGAATGTCACCATTAAGGTCAATGTTGGCGGAGTTACTATAAATTTCAATGCCGGAAAGAGCGTAAGGGAAGCCTTCTTCAAGATTGATGGTTCCACTATTGGTAATATCTAACTTACCCTGTGCGGAATCAACAAAAATAGCGGCAGTGAGATAATTACGATCCTGTTTCTCATAATGCCCTCCCTGCACCTTTCCACCCTCTTCAATAGTAATGCTGGTATCCAGAGCTTGCCCTGAGACATTTATAGCTGAATCCCAGGGAAATATGTGTGGGAATGGAAAATACGATTTAACCGTTCCCTTAACAACAAGGCTGGATTGGCCTCTGAGACTGACGGGGCTGACATCTGTCTCATCTGCTTCGATAATTATTGAGGTCTTGGCAACCCCAGGTGTCGCCAGAGTAAGGTGAATGGCGACAGCCAAAGCGCTTTTCCGGAAGATCTGCATCCTGCAATCCTTGTTTTTATAAGGTTATTGTCGTTTTTGTGTGATAAGTGTCCTTCAGGTTTTTTAAAAAGTCCATGTCAATTTTGACGCCGGGTGTCGTCACTCAAAGGTAAGTAGTTCTTGCGTAAACAAGAAGCCTGAGCACGAGACGTTAGGCTAAACGAAAAATGCAGTATTGAACGCTCTTCTGTATACAGGGGCGTTTATTAGTCAGGAAGTGTCTTCAGGGAGTACATTTTATACAGTACTCCCAGCATTACGGGTACGAGCAAGAACTTCACCCAGATAACCGGGATGATATACATACTGAATGAGAAACTTAGAAGGATAAGGAAGCAGGCTCTTTGTTTGTTTTTCTGAGAAATACCTCGGTGTTGCTCCCAGTCCGAAATTACCTTGCCAAAGTAGCGATGGGTGATCAGCCAGGTATGAAAACTCTGGCTGGAGCGGGCAAAGCACCAGGCTGAGAGAAGAACGAACGGTGTCGTCGGAAGAAGTGGCAGAACAATGCCAATAATACCCGTGATAAGAGACAGAACGCCGGCTACCAGATAGAGAATGCGTTTTATAAAAGGTTTGCGGGAGAGGAGCCGGAACATAGTTGTATAGCTGATTTGTCGAATACCGGAATGATACCAGTCTTCTACTATGCTGTGACACCTGTTCGGGTATGAGTAACAGGTGTTGAGGAGAAGAAAAATGGATAATCTGTCTGTGTTGTATATTTGAGAAGTGTTATTACCGGATGGGAGTACTGAGCTGATGAAACTTCTGGTCTGGCTGTTGGCCCTATCCCTGCAAGCTCAAGGTGGCTGGAAAGAAACCAGAGACTACATCAACGAAGTGCTTGGTGAAGGCAGTGAGGTCGGTGTGCTCGTGATTGATATGCAGATCAGATATTCCCGCTTCTTTGGAAGCCCACAGGAATCGACACGGGTAGGGACCGATCTGGTCAGCCTGATTGGGGAGTTTGCGGGGAACAGGCATGTGCATTTTCTGGATGTAAGGTACACAGGGGACGGGCCAACATTCCAGTTTCTTTATAAAGCCATGAAACGCTCGGCCACTTATCGGTTGTTTATAAAGGACACTGACAGCGCGTTTGAGGCGAAGCCGTTTCTTGTCAGAAATTTTGGAGCTGATGAAATTAATGTGGAGCTGGATACCTATATGAAAAGTATAGGGATAACAGATGTTATTCCTACAGGTTGTTTTGATGGTGCCTGTATCCTTTTTACTGCCGAAGATGGATTAAAAGCCGGTTATAACGTTGCGGTTGACCATACTATGAATGTTGTTAACGATCGCCGATGGAGCAGCTATGGAAAAACCCGGACGGAATTTTACAGTCACATAGAGAAAGAGTGGCGCTCTCTGGAAACGGATTACCCTTCAGATCTGACTATTATTCAGGAGTGGCATCCGTCCTGCTTTCTGAAGTAATACTCGCCCTCAATGTTAGCAATGAGGGACAGCGCTTAACAACTCCCGGGTATAGTTATGGCGAGGCTGGGTAAGAACGGCTTCCGTTGCTCCTGTCTCCACAATCTTCCCGTCCTTCATTACCGCTACCCGGTGGGCCAGCTGGGGAATAATCGACAGGTCGTGGGTAATAAACAGGTAGGACACTCCCAGTTCCCTTTGCAGCTTCTGCAACAGATATAAAACTTCCGCTCGAGTGGAAACATCCAGGGCGCTGGTGGGTTCATCACAGATAATCAGTTCCGGTTCCACCGCCAGAGCCCGGGCAATAGCGATACGCTGTCGTTGGCCACCGGAGAACTCGTGTGGATAGCGGTGTCGATGCTCCGGTTCCAGTTTTACCTTTTCCAGCAGCTCAATAACCCGGTCTTCCCGTTGCCTTGGTGTCAGCCCGAATTTCAGGCTGATCATGCCTTCCTCGATAATCCGCTGTATGGTCATACGGGGGTTCATTGAAGAATAAGGATCCTGGAATATCACCTGAATCTTCTGGCGCAGGGGCAGCATCTGTCTGCGTGAAAATGTACTGATACATTGTCCGTTATAGGAAATAGAACCAGAGGAAATTTTTTCCATATTCAGAATCGCCCGGCCTGTTGTGGTTTTCCCGCAGCCGGACTCGCCCACTAGAGCCAGGGTCTCTCCACGGCCAAGGGTCAGGGATATATCATCCACCGCCCGGGTCCATGAATGTATGCGCTGCAGAATGCCCTTGCGCTGGGGAAAGTGAACTTTCAGGTTGTCTACGCAGAGCAGAGACTCAGGCTGGGTTGTATCCTGGAAATGATCCTGGTCTGGCAGGCTGGCAATCAAACGACGGCTGTATTTTTCTCTGGGATTAAGGAAAAAGTCTTCGCAGGCATCTTCCTCAATAATTTCACCTTTATACATCACCCCAACACGTTGGGCAGTTTCCCGCACAACCCCCATATCGTGGGTAATCAGCAGAACAGCCAGTCTGCGGGAGTGGGCCAGACGGCGAATAAGTTGCAGCACCTGCTTTTGAATAGTTACGTCCAAGGCTGTTGTCGGCTCATCGGCAATAAGAACATCCGGGTCACAGGCCAGGGCCATGGCAATCATAACCCGCTGCTGCTGGCCGCCGGAAAGCTGGTGGGGATACCAGTGAATACGGGTTTCCGGGCTGGGCAGGCCGACTTCTTCCAGTAATTCAATAATACGTTCCTGCCGTGCTCTGGGGCTGAGCCGGGAGTGAAGTTTCAGGCTCTCTTCCAGCTGCAGGCCGATTTTCTGCACCGGGTTAAGAGACGTCAGGGCATCCTGAAAGATCATCGCTACCCGGTTACCTCGAACAGCGGTCATCTCCTGTTCGGTAGAGGTGAACAGATCTTTATCGTCAAAATGAACGCAGCCAGAGGTAATTTTCAAGGTATCAGGGAGCAGGCGCATCATGGCCAGAGATGTGACAGATTTACCACTGCCAGACTCTCCTACCAGCGCATAAACCTCACCGGGATACAGCTGGAAAGAGACCCTTTTGAGTATTTGCGAGCAACCTGAATCGACGCTCAGACCTGTGATACTGAGAACTGGCTCTGTGGTTTTGCCCATGCTGCGATACCTTTCTTTGACAGGTATAAGATGCCTTAAGGAGTTTTAAAGTCAATCGAATCGAAAGAGTCATGGAGGAAAGGAAAGAGTCATGGAGAAAATTGGGTAAAGCCGCAAAAACTGACTATGTTGTTGACTCTCCCCCTTACTAGAGCTGTCGTTTGTTATGTACCTGTTGCAACTGAAGAAAAGTGCACTCCTGCTTGGGAGCTGCAGCATGCTGGCATGGGGACAGGCCAACGCCAATTTCATGGATGACTATATTCAATCGAAATGCGGAAATGTTGAAGATGTTCTCACAAAACACAGTACCTGGGACTACGAGTATTCAGGGTCAGGGTATGCGTTTATTGGGTGGGTAGTGAGTTTTAATTTCAAGAATAAAGCGGTTTTTTTTCAAGATAAGAAAACGAAAGCCTGGAAGGTGAAAGTCACTGGAAATAAAACATCAGCCAGTGGTATAGGTGCTGGCAGTGTTCCAGGCAAGGTTGATTTTACCAGCCCTGTCACAATTGTCAGGAACAATAATGGTATTACCTTTTTTATGAATAATGGTAAATCTGATGCCGTGACCCTGACGATGCAGGAAGATTGCACGTTCAAGGGAAGCGGATCATTTTATGATAGGGCAACTATTGACTACAAGGGAACAATGACCCCTCAATCCGGCAGTTAGTATCAGGTGTTACTGGTAACCTGGGAGCGGTTTTTTTAACCGCTCTTTCTGTTTTTGGGGTTAAAGGCGTCGTTAACCAGGTCAGAGAACAGGTTCGCCGCCAGCACCAGGGTAAACATAAAGAAGAAGGCACCAATCAGGTTCCACCAGACCACAGGCTCCCGGGACAGCTCCGAACGGGCAAGGTTGATCATATTGCCCCAGCTGGCCATCTGGGAATCTACGCCTACGCCAATGTAGGAGAGCACAGCTTCCGCCAGCACCAGCCCACTGAAATCCAGCACAAAGGTAATCAGGATAATGTGCATAACATTGGGAAGAATATGGCGGTGAATCACCCGGGAATGGCTGACCCCAAAGGCATGGGCTGCCTGCACATAAGGCAGCTGACTGATTTTCAGGGTTTCCGCCCGTAGCAGGCGGCACAGACCTGCCCAGCTGGTAATCCCGAGAATAAAGCAAAGCCCCAGGAAGCGGGCATCAGCTTTCTCCAATCCGACTTCAAAAAACGACGGATTCAGATCAATAAATACCTGAAACTGCAGAACAGCAGCGGCAATCAGCAAAATACCGGGAATAGAGCTAAGGGTGGTGTAGAGATACTGCACAACATCATCTACCCAACCCTTAAAATAACCGGCGCAGATACCCAGAGTGATGGCGATAGGCATCATAATCAAAGTGGCCAGGGTACCAATCAGCACACCGGTACGAATGCCTTTGAGAGAGGCGTAAAGACTGTCGTTACCGGCTTTGTCTGTACCCAATACATGATAGAGGTTACCTACGTGAAGCAGCCAGCCCAGCAGAATACAGATCACCAGAACCGTGGCCATTGCTGAATTCCAGGGCAGAGTGCTGTTGCGGGTCGTAAGGCGAATCAGAACGCAGAGAATAAGCCCTGCAATTAGCCCCTTACCGATTCCAATAAGACTTTGTACGACAAGGTCTTTACCGTAATCATTCGGGCTTTCCAGATGGCTGCCGGCATGTTTGAGGTCAGGGAAACCCCGGTAAGGCAGGCCCAGTTCATCAGTCATATTTTCTTTCGAGTAGGCTTTCAGGGCAAAGGGTGCGGAGTAAGTTCGCTCTTTATCTTCTCCCATCTCACCCAGCACAACGTCCAGCACACTGTGTACGGTATTGGAATAGAAAACTTCCGTAGCGGGTTGGCCTGCCACCGGCTCAAGGGCTTTGCGGAAATGCAGGGAATCCATCAAAGCAATCACAATGTACGACAGGATAATAACAAAGGTCACCATGCCCAGACGGGCACTGAACACCTGCCGCCACTGCTCACGGGATTCCGGGTTTTTACGCAGGGTAAACAAAAAAGCGGTAATCGCCAGCACCAGAAACCAGATCAGAACATCTGTCCATAGAATTACGGGTTTAATCATTGAACCCTCCACATATCACCAGGCACTGATGGACAGAAAGATGACAACTCCGATGCTGGAGTTCTGATCCGGGGTGGGCTTTCTCAAGGCACAGGGATGTGTTGTGAGTGTGCGTCATCAGTTCAACCTCACTCGCGGGTCAGCAAGGGTGTACGAAATATCAGTCAGAATCAGGCCGATGATATAAAGCACAGAACCAACAAACACCATGGTGCGGACAATAGCGAAGTCCTGGGCACGAATAGCATCCAGCATATAACTCCCCAAACCAGGAATGCCGAAAAATGCCTCCATCAAAAGACTGCCCATAAACAGGGAAGGAATCACTACCACAACGCCGGTCAGAATTGGCAACAAGGCATTGGGGAGCACATGACGGAACAGAACCCCCAGCTCACTTACACCTTTAGCGCGGGCCGTCCGGGCAAAGTCCTGATCCGCAGCTTCAAGAAACAACGTGCGATACCACCGAGCCCCCAGGCCAATACCCGACACAACACCAATAACCACAGGAAGAATCAAAAACTTCCAGGCTGAAAACGAAGACTGATACCCCGATACCGGCACCAGTTTCCAAAGATTGGAAACAAGATACTGCCCGCCAATAATGTAAAACAAAGCAGAAATAGACATCAGGCTAACGAAAACAATCACCGCTCCACGATCCAGCCGGGTGCCCCGGAACATCACCACAATCAGGGCCACACAGATATTGATCCAGATTCCGATAATAAAACTGGGAATCGCCAGCGCCAGACTCGGTCCCATACGGGTGACCACATCAGAGCTGATATCCCGGCCATCATCCGCCTGGCCAAAATTAAAGGCGAAAAGGCTCAGGGATTTCTGGAAGAAAATAGTGTCGGTAATTATACCGGTGCCTTCTGCTTCCCGGTTTACCATTAAGGGCAGATGGTAACCCTTTTCCTTCACCCAACTATCAATGGCCTGCTGGGTGACATGCTTTTCCCCCAATTGGGCACGGGCTACATCCTCCGGGCTGTTCACCACAAAGAACAGGAAAAAGGTAATCAGGTTCACTCCGACCAAAATGGGAATGGCATAAAAAAGACGCCGAATAATATAAGCGAACATTGTTAGTTATTCTCTCCCGGCTCTTCCTGTTTTCCCTGACTGATTGTCAGAGTCTGGCGTCGGCGATAGGCGACCATGGAAGGCCAGATCAGAAGAGTCAGAAGCCCAGACATGGCAAGCAACGGCCAGACTACCGGTTGGTTCCACTCCTGCTGGCGCTGGTTGCGCAGCTCTGTATCAAGATCAATGTATTTCAGACTGTCCTGGGCAATGCCATGACGCTTTGTGTTGGAGACCCAGCCATTGTTCAGGTAATACTCTTTTACGTGGTAGCCCCACATCCAGGGTGCGTCGTGGCGTACAATTTTCACCATGCGGTCAATAATGGCCAGGCGCTCCGGAGAATTTTCCATGGTTTTCATCTGCTTAAACAGACGATCAAACTCCGGGTTCTCATAATTGCTGGTATTGGAACCATCACACTGGCAGTTTTCGCTGGTCTGGCTGCTTTCCAGCAATGTCAGGAAGTTTTCCGGATCGGGATAATCCGCAAGCCAGCCCCAGCCAAACAGCTGGGTATTGCCGTCACGCATCTTCTGTTTAAAGCGAATGTAGTCACTGGTGCGGTATTCCAACTGAACGCCGATCTGCTCCAGCTGTCGTCTGCGCCAGTCAGCCACCGGGCCTGCGGAACCGCCGGTGGTATCCAGGTAAATAATTAAAGGCTTGCCGGTTTTCTTATCACGGCCATTGGGATAACCGGCTTCCGCCAGCAGGCGTTTGGCTTCTTCAACGGATTTACGCTGGGGCTTTCCATCAACCCAGTCGTATATATAGGGATCAATACCGTCCTTTCCTTCCCGGTAACCGGGAATTCCCGGAGGAATCGGCCCCATAGCCGCCTGGCCACGACCATTGAGGAAAATTTCCAGCAACTCCTCAGTATTCCAGACGATACTGATGGCCTGACGCAACTTGCGCTTGTCATCGGTATAACCACCTACCACCGGGTCTTTCATATTGAAACCCATGTAATAAATGGAAGGCTTTACTTCGGTGCTGACAGTTATTCCCTTCTCCGTCATTTCCGGAGAGAGATCAAGGCCATTGCCAGACACTACAAAGGCCCTGTCAAAATTATCGGAGCTGATATTGTGGGTATCGTCACCGGAGCGGTCATACCAGCCCTGCATAAACTTCGCCCATTGGGGCAGGCTCTCTTTCTCCAGTCGGAAGGTGGCCCGGTCAATAAACGGCATGGGTTGTCCGGCTTTAAACAGATGACCTTCATCGGCATCGCCTTTTTCACCTTCCGAAGGGTAAGGATCAAAACGGTAGTAAGGGTTACGCTCCAGGGTGATGCCGCTGTTGGGATCATTGCGGGTCATCATAAAAGCGCCAGTGCCCACCGGATACCAGTCGATGGTCAGGTTTCGCTCCTGAAAACCGGGGTTGTGGTAGAAACGGTCCGCTTCCCAGGGAATGGGAGAGAAAAAGTGCATGGCCAGCCAGTATTTGAACTGGGGGTACATACCTTTTACCCGAATGGTCAGGGTCAGGTCATCAACTGACTTTACGCCTGATATATTCATTGGGCGCAGGTCAAACCAGCCATTACGTTCTTTACCGGCAACCTCTTTGGTGAACTCCCCCATGCCATCAATGTAATTGGCCATCAGCGCCAGCAGGGGGGATTTGTTATGCGGGTCCGCCATACGTTTGATGGCGTAGGCAAAGTCTTCTGCTTTCAGCGTCCTTTTGCCTGTTTCAGGAAAGTCATAAAGGGTTTTAAATTCAGTGGACTCTTCCGGGGTTTTAAACAGATACAGGGGGCGCCCGTTTTTATCAGAGGCAAAAGCCGGATGGGGCTGGTAGTACACATCGGGTTTCAGGCGGATTGTGTACAGGCTGAAGGCAAGGTCTTTACTATCGGCATCAACGGGTTTCAGGTCTTGATCCAGATAACTGACCTCCGGCATCTTTGTTGCCAGGGCCGGTTCCAGTACGTAAGGGCGTTTCAGGAAGTGGTAACGGAAGGGGGCCTCATAAATCTGGTCAATAAACAGGGCTTCTTCCGAGCTGTAGGAACGCACCGGGTCCAAGTGCTGGGGGCGGCTGGAGAAGCTACCGTAATACACCGTTTCACCGGGTTGCTCAGGCTCATTGGGATCGTTCCAGGGGCCGGAGCAGGCCGTCATTACAAAGGATGCGGCCAGAGTCATCAGTATGGTGAATAAGCGTTTTGTCCCGAGCTGGGGCATAAAGCATCCATCTGTGGCTTGTTGGGCTTTTGCTCTAATTTCTCATGTTTTGACGGGTGGGTACAGAGCAAAGAGAGAACCGGCATACTGGAATGCCGGTTCTCTGAATCAGTGGAGCTTCAGATTACCTGCCAGGAAGGTAGCGCATTACAGCAACAGTAACAATTGAGGACAGCTGGTTTAATGTTCTATAGCTGTGGGCTTGTGGAAAGAGACTGGCTGCCTGTTCTCCTACATAGAGGCAGATAGCTCCTCCTCTGGTTTTGCTCAGGCGGGATATATTGTCAGCGAGGTTTGCCGCCATTGCTGGTGCTATACGGTTTATTCCATTCATAGCCAGTACTCCTTTTTTATTGACTCCTATCGCACCTTATCTGCTTCTTCAGATAGCTGGGTGACTGTTAAATTAGAGACAAATCATGGAAAAAAGTTCACAGGATAAATAAGTTTGACTATTGGTCATTGGAAGTAACAGCGCTGTTATAGCTAACGGACTGAACACCGGGATAATAACTTTCAAGACAGGTGAGGGAAGGAGTCCCGGGGCTCAGGAGCGAACCCTGTTCATTTGTCGGCTGCCACCGGGGCTGTTAGAGAGTACCTGGGAGATACAGGGTGCAAGCTCATCCTGATCAGTGAC
Source organism: Parendozoicomonas sp. 209JJ7-1 (assembly GCF_058147085.1). Classification (NCBI taxonomy): domain Bacteria; kingdom Pseudomonadati; phylum Pseudomonadota; class Gammaproteobacteria; order Oceanospirillales; family Endozoicomonadaceae; genus Parendozoicomonas; species Parendozoicomonas sp. 209JJ7-1. Next base: position 9,840 of record NZ_JBYVJU010000016.1, read on the forward strand.
TCTGACGGCTCCGGTATGGCAGTTTTATCCTTTCTTTATACGAACTTATGGTGTTACTGGTTCTGGCTTTTGCTGATTCCGGGCTGGTACGTTCAGATATCCCCCGACCATACCCATCAGGCCAAGGCTGGCGCTGTTGAAAACAACTGCCGGAGCGAGCAGACCGGTCAGTGAATCTACCAAGCTGGCGCAGAACATGGCAAATCCACAGGTCACGCCGCCTACCACGCTCAGGCCATAGTTCTGGAGGCCAATAATGCCACCGGTAATAGCAAAGGCATTACGGCTCAACAGTCTTTTCATGGCCTGGCTGCGGGTTTCATCCGCAGGTGGAGACGTTGCGCCCTGGTTATGGATTTTATCCAGGCCATGGCCCATAAACGCGCCGGCAGCGGTGCAGGCCAGGGCATTGAATCCATGGCAGCCCAGAATGATTGTAAAGCCCAGAGTTGAGGGTATGGTCGAGCCAATGACCAGGAAACTACAGGTCAGTGTCGTGGCTCCCAGAACCGCGCCATAAACCCCGAATATCAGTGCGGCAGAGGTTTTGGGGTGTTTGTTCAGGAAAACCATGGCGGTATTCAGAAGCTTGCAGCTTCTCTCTCCAATCGGGGACTGGGAAAACCGGGTAAGGCTGTTGCTGCAATAGATTTTTACTGACTGCAGGCTTGCGCAGGCTTTATGCAGCCATGAGCCTTTCTCTGGCGTGGCGGTACCAGCTTGGTCTGGTATAGGAATCACAGTGGTTTCAGGTGAGCCTGGAGTTGGTTGCTGTGTATTCAGAGGTGCGGTCATTGTTCTCTCCCTGGGAATTGTCCGTAATCCTGGAATTAGAGGAATAATGTGCCTGGGAGTTGCACCTGTTCGACTATCGTCGCAGGAGTCGCAGGAAATATGCCCTTAGGAGTTACGACAGGCTGGTAAAAGTGACCGGCAGTTTTAAAACACCAATTAATGATGACCTGGAGTCTGTTCGTTAGTTTTTTCTGGCGCGACCGGCAATAAACTGGCTGGTTGAGTGGGGATAGCTGGAATACTGGTGTCCGTTAATATGCCCGCTGGAAGATGTTACCGGGGCTGCATGTTGTTTATTTTTTGTGCAAACTTTCCAGTGCTTCTGGTAGCTGTTTTCAAGGTCAGAGAGGGAGAATATTTTTCCGCAGGCAGGGCAGTTAAACAGGTCGTTTCCTGTTGAATCTGGAGCAGAAAGCTGTGAAGGGGGCGTATTACGTACAATTCTTGTAGCTGTTGCCATGGCTGCTGGAAATGGAGTTAAAGGAATTTTGGCATGCATTTCGCGCTGAGGCTGTTGAATGAAAAACTTTTCCAGTAATGTTTCAGCCGTTGTGTTATCCGCTCGTTCGAGAGCAAACACGCTCTGGAGCAGGTTAATCAGCCAGTCAGGTGGAATATAAGTAAAATCTTCTGTGTCCTGAAATTTACCCAGAAAGGATATGAACAGCACAGTGAAATAGTTGATATCACTTTTTGCTGCGAACTCCAGGTTTTCCAGTAAGACAGCGTATTCATTCATCTGCTCAGTATTCGGAGCGACGCTTTTGTGTGTGTCCATTAGCAAAAGTGGTGGGCTGCCCAGCAGCAAATGGATAAGGGACATACCATAGGCGAACAGGTCCGCTCTGTAACCATCTGTGGGAAAGACCGCGTTTTCCCGGATTTCTCCAAACTGTCGCTTTTGACTCTGAAGTTCCCTGAGAATATAGGCATTCAGATAGGGCAGGGTTCCCCTGACAGGCATCATAATAATATTGTCCATGTCTTCTACCCTGGTGAGTTCACCAAAATCTGTTATAGCGTAGAATGTCCTGTTATCTGCGAGGGTGTTTATAACCGTATTTCCAGGTTTTATATCCAGATGTACCCGTTTATTCTGATGGAGCTGGCTGATGCCCTTGAGAATGTGGTGTGCATATTTTCTGAGTTCTTCCTCTGGCATAGGCTGTTTGAGGGGGACGGGCGTAGCTTCCTTTTCTGCCATAAGAATATAGCTATCACAGACCACCCAGTCGTAAACAGCCATGATATTGGAATGTATAATCTGATTTTCCAGATAGTGAGTGATTGACGTCTCTTTCTGTTCAGAAGCTCTTCGAACCATTTGTTTGATAACAACGGCCCTTGGCAGTTCCCTGCGGCTATCGGGCAGGTATACACCGGAATAAACGACTGTATCCTTTCCTGTGTTAACAACTTCATTAATAACCGCAATACCGTTGTTCATGCGAACCGAAGACAGTTCCAGCCTTTCAAGCATTGGTGCATGAGGAGAAAGGGGGCGGGAGCGAAAGTGCTGTTTGATTTGGAAAGTGGCCTGGCGGATTTGTTTGAGCCGATCATTGAGCTGTTGACTATCCGTTGTGATAGCTGGCAGTTCTACCTCGTGAATCATCGGGTCGGATATGACAAGGTTAGTCGGGTTTGAAGCAGGGCTCAGACTGATATTGAGCGGTTCTGGTGTTGCAGCTGATGTTGATTTTTCTGCGCTTTGTGATTCTTGGGGCTCCAGTGAGATCAGGGAAAGATCACTGGTGCAGGTGGGCTTAAGGGGGTGCAGAGAGATCATACGTGTTACCCGGCCTGAACGGGGAATTGTTGCTGAAGGGCGTCGTATTGTGAGTTTGGGAATTTTCTCATGCCAGTGGATAACAGAATGGGAAGACCTTTGTGTTGGAGTAATGCTCTGAAAGTGGCGAGCCTGTTTTTTTTCCATATCGGCGACGTATTTTTCCAGATTTTTTCCATTTATCCTGAATGTTGAAATCAGTCTGTTTAAAGGTCCAGGTGAATATTTTTGATCTGTATTATTTAATATCTGTGGCAGAAACAGTTGCTCTTTTTTCTGTGGGTTTTGATAAAACAATATTAGGAATTCAAGGTTCGGGTTATCCGGGTCCGGTGGTGATTCTATGGCTATCTCTTTTTTATCGACTATAGCCAGTTGGTCGTCTTTAATATTGATAGTATTTATCCATATCCTTTTCCCGTGAATTCCGACAATAATCAGGGAACTGGAAAGTCTTGTGCCTGGGGGCAGTTGTATATCGCCACCGTACTGGTCTGATATAAAAAAGCCTTTATCCCCCTGGAACAGAATATGCAGCCGGGTTGTGTCTGTTAATGGAATAACCAGTTCATTGGAAAGGGCAGGTAATGAAATTATCAGAAAAATCAGCAGTAAAAGTACAGCAAGACAGAAGGACTCTGTTTTTATCTGTTTACTCCAGCTGAATGGCATTTTTGAGTGTACCTGTTATCAATGGATGATCAGATCAAGCCTTCGAAACCCTGTTGAGCTATGCCGGGTACATCAGTATTAATGCCAGCTGAGAATCTGCAAGTTTGAATAACTGGTCTATGTTGAACAGCATTCTGCCTATAACAGGAATAAACCGAACGTGAATACTGGGCACCAGGCTTCTGCTGTTACGATTGCTTTTTATGCCAGAACATTAGCGGCAGGAATACTGTTTTTTCTTTCAGGTTTTCCAGCTTATGGCCTGTATGAGGAGGGGAGTAAGCAACTGGCAGCGGGGAATGCAGGAGACCGCTGGGTATCTGGTGGCAAAGGTGTTGAGGCGGATGAATTTATGTATAGCATCCGGGTCACTCCAGCGGCTGGGTTCGTAAAAACTATACATGATAGTGGCTTACAGACGGTGTCAGCTTCCCTGTCAAGATCTACCGGGAGGCATACCGCTTCAGGTGGTCTGGCAGGTGGTCTGGCAGGTGGTCTGGTTAGTGGCGTGGAGATGATGTCCCTTGATACCAGAGAGCCTGGACATGAGCAGTTGAAGATTCTGGATTTTACAGCCTTCAGCCAACGCTACCCGAAAATAGAGGCTGCGCTAAGATTGCCTCCGGAAGCTGGCAAAGTGGTTTTCCGCTATAACGTTGACACTCAAACCCTGGCCGAACAGCTAATGACGGGCAGGGCACTGGGTGCGCTGGAAGCCTATATAGAAGAACGTCAGACTGACGGGGTGGAAGAACAACAGATAAAAAGGAACGTGAGGATTATTTTTGCTTCCCTTATCAGTGAAATCATCCCTTCAATGCCAAACCGACGGGATGCAATAGATTTTATTGATTATATATGGCCTGTTTTTACACAGAATCCTGAAGGTGTCGCATCCACAGCCCATACATACGATCTGACAGAAGCCATTAATACCAGACAGGCTGTGAATGTGTACCAGAATATTTTCAAAGTTCACGGTATGAAGGCGGTTCGCAAGATGATGCTGGTAGATCTGAAAGACTCTTTCAGAAAACTCAGCAACAACTATCCGGTTACCTATTCCCTGATCCGGTTTCTTGACGATGGGAAGCTGAAGGACTGGTGGATAGATCACTATCTTATGGATGATGTCAAATCCTTTCGGGCGAAAATTGTGCCCCAGATGATGATCCGACCAAAGGAATTGGGTATCAGTGATCTGGAAAAGGCTCTGGAGGAGCATCTTCGTGAGAGCTGGAAAATCACAGAGAACACTTTAATGGTGGCCTGTGGATTAATTCATATGCTGTATCGGCAACGACCTTTGCTCTACAGCCTGACAAAACCTTTTTATCCTGCCAAACCAACAGAGGAAAGGCGGAGGCAGGATAGAGTTTTATTAAGCTCATTGGAATCAGACAGGTATCATGGTGATGCTGCTGGCGCTAGCCAGAAAATGCAGGATCTGTTCAAACAATTGAATACATTCGTGCAGTCAAAAGAGTTGGGAGATGCGCCGGTAAAGGCGTTAATGACCCTGGCGGAGATCCCACTGATGATTGTGCCTATAGCCACAATTGTTTCCGAAGCGGTTAAGCAGGGTAAACCTGTTGGGCATTATATCCGCTGGCTTGCTGATTTAACTGATCAAGATGGTGTTCATGTGGGGGGAACTCTTTACATGGACAAGGTTATGAAGGAATGGAGTGCGATAGCGTTGCTTGATGAACTGGATGGAGTTGAGCCTTTACCCGTTCAGGACGAATTTACTCCGGCAGTAACATTTGCGGCTTCAATAATACAGAAATATAAGGAAGGTGTGTCTGACAAGAAGGAAATTTCTGGAAAATACTGCCAGGCTTTAAAAAATCGGAATTTTCTCACAGACTGGTGTTTTAACAAGACACTGCATCTTACCGGTACTTTGAAAACAGATGGTCGTTACTATAACTCTGTGCTTTCACAACACCTTGCGCATGTTTCTATTGGATTTCTGCCAGCATTGAAGGTTCCTCCAAAGCCTAAACCTGCCTGGTGAATCTTGTATCTGTCCGAACCAGTCCGCATAAAATACGACCATTAGATAATAAATAATAACAGGCCGGTCAGGCAGGAAATTTATTTTTTTCAGGTGATTATGTTTTCCCCAGGCGATGACGGGTGAAATTCTTATGGAGCGGCTCCACTCCATCCCCTAATACTGCAATGGTAAAAACAGGGGTTTTGTTTGTAACTGCTCAGAATTTGCAGGCAATTCAGGTCGTTGGCTACAGCCCAGTAAAATCAAGAGTACAGTCTTCAAACAAAGCAATTTTGCCTACAAAAAATGAGCAGTTACCTTTGGTTATGCCTTTGGCTCTTGTTGGAATTATTGGCATGCTGGTGGCTGTTGCTATGGCCGCGATACCCAGAGAACCGCATCTTCCTGTTTCCCCTTATTGTCTCAGCCATAAGGGGCTGTTTATTTAATGTTTGATTGAAGGAGAACCCGGTATAAGCAACAAATGAGGTAGAGGCTGAGAGCGGTGCATATGCTCTGGTTCCATAACAGGAGAATGGCTGGCAGATGACCTTGCTGCTTGTCTCTCTTTATGTTGGTGTCTTTCTGGGGAAGCTGGTGACAGGTGATCTCTCAGTATTTCCCTTGCCAGTTGATTGTCGGCACTGTTGATGCGGCGGAAGATTTCATATAACACTCGTCTTAGCCACCGGTGTTCATTCTGGTGCGCACAGAGTTCATCGTGTTGTTGAGCTACTGTGAACTCACTTTCATACATAAACTGCTGAAGTACCGGATAAAAAGTTATTTTGTTGACTTTCGCTGCCTCTATCACAGTGTTGACTCTTTCTGCATAGGCTTTTAATGCCTGATTTTTTCTCCGGATATCAGCTTCTTTCTGTATTGCCTGGTAAGGGTGTATACCAAGATAGAGGTTGAGCAGAGTCATGGCGTAGCTGAACAGGTCGTGGGCATAATCATTGGGAAGCTGGTCATCTTCTGGTTCCTGGATCTGCTTTGACATACCGGCGTAAGTAGCCAGGTACTTCTCAAGATGCGCAGGCGATAGAAATGCGGGGGTTCCTGCCAGCGATGCATACATGGGTTGATTTTCAACAGCACGGAGTGTGCCGAAGTCTGTCAGAACATACCGGCCGGTGACGCTGGCGCGGTCCTGTACAAAAACAACATTGTCGGGCTTGAAGTCCCGGTGTACATAGCCTCTTTCATGGAAGGCTGCCAGTGCGCTGAGGGTTTCTCTGGCAAATACTTTCAGTCTGTCGCTTTTCCAGGGAGAGCCTGTTCTCAGGGGGATTCCCATGGTTTCAAGAAGCAACAGGTAATTGTCGGTCAGTTTCCAGTCCTGGATATACATAATGCCTGGGTGTTCTATCTGCTGCTCCAGATATTTCTGCAGCCGGCGACGACGCTGTTCCAGGAATCCATCCTGTTTGATCCGCAGCATTTGTTTAACAATATAGGGTTCTGGAGTGATCCCGGAGAAGCCATCCTGAGTATTCCGAAAGTAAACGCCGTCATAAATAATGGATTCTGCGCCGGCCTGGCGGGCTTTATAAACACCGACAATTCCGTTCTCTGTACGCATGCGGGTCAGATCAATCCTGCGAAGCCGGTCCTGTGGTTTTACCTTGGTTTCCAGCGGTTTAAGCTGGGCTGTCAGCTGTTCTTGGGAGGTTGCGGCATTTATAGCGGAAACCCTGGTGCTAAGAGCTTCCATGTCATTGATGCCCGAAGGCCAAAAAGAGGAATCCGGTAAGAATGGGCATTCGGCTTCATGGTGATCTTCAGCGTCGGGAACCTGCTCCTGTTTATTTATTGAAAGGAAGGAGTTATCCCCGCTGCTGCCTTCCGCCTGAAGGCTTTCTTGCAGGCTTTTTTGTAGAGGGTTGCTGAGTGACTGGTGAACAGGCTGAAGTGACAGTTCATCCAGTTTTTGCTCCAGGGAAAGTGAAATAAACGGAGTGGCAGTCTGGGAGGGAGGGGTAGAGATAACACTGGCTGTGGCCGTCAGGAGGGAAGCGTTAACTGCTGTTGACGCTGTAAATTGTTCAGAGAGTTCAAGCTTGCCAGCCTGGGATAATAATGCATCCCAGTCCAGAAGTGTTGTGTTCGTGGGGGGGCTGCTTTCCTGCATTGAGGCAATATAGCTCTTCAGGTTCTGCAGGGAGGCTTTTTCATCAATATAGAGCGACCTTACATATTTGATGGCCCGGGCTTTCTTCTCTGCCTGGCTTTGGTCGTGATTAAGGTCAACAACCACCCATGAAACCTGGTCAGGATCATTCTTCGGAGAGAAAAACCATAACATGAACGGTTTTTCTACAGGTTCCCTGGTTGTCCACACTCCAAGTTCTTCAATTGTCAGCCGGCCTACATAACCGGTTCTTAATGCTGCGAGGGTAATGGTTTCCCCTGAAATTCCTGCAATAAGAAGGGGCGATGCCAAATCGTAACCTGAGTTCAAATAAACAGGCTCTTTTTCTTTTTCCTGAATTACGGATCGCCGGGTAATGGAAAAGAGGGTTGACTGTGTCTCTCTGTGCGGATCGTAGCGAATGTACAGAAGAGGAGCTGATGTCGCTTTCAGCCACTGTTCGTTACCCTGAGATTGTACGGCTCCGGTAATATATCCAATGGCCCAGGCCATTCCCGTGAATATGTACAGAAAAAGAAATAACAGGCCGCTAAAGAGGAACGTCTTATGATGTTTGTCGGGAGCCTGCCCGTTTCTATCGGCTCCTGGCATGGTGCCCTCGCCTGACTGTGACTTCTGGAAAGTGAGCAGGTCAGTATTGTTCAGCTCCGTGATTATGCAAGAAATTAATATCCCTCCTCGCTCTCTGGTCTATCTTTATTTCCCTTTTTATTACCACTGACTGAACAGTCTTTATGAAATTTGTCTTTATGAGATTTCTCCAACGCAGCAATACCTTCCTGGAACTCATCAGTGGTTTTCTCGTTATATGGACAGGTGTCTGGATTGTTGTGGTGGGAATGCTATTTTCACCTGTTGTTCTTGCTGGTGGTGGAGACAATGGAGCCAAGCAGAAAGCCAGGGAGGGGAGCAAAGAAGAGCAGGAGAAACTGCTGAAGCAATGGGTAGAAGATGGGGGTCACTATCAACATGAGGACGACCAGTTGACCAGTATTGTTCTTCTTGGGGAGACCCAGAGCCTGCCGGTGACAGGAGCCTCCCGAACCAAAGCAGAGCCTCTTGTTTCGTTGATACCCGTAGGCTCTGATGACGCTATGAGCACAATTTTTTGCTCAATGGCTATGTATGCCAGAAAGGAGCCGGATCTTCCGACGGATATGTCCCCATTTTTGTCATTGCCTCCAGGGGTGCAGGCTCAGGCCCGGGATATTGTGGTGGTTGATGAGGCAATGATGGAGCAAACCTTCCCCCGCCTTAATAAAGCCATGAAAGTTCAGGGCGTGGAAGGAAAAGAAGTTTATAACGTGAACCTGTCACGACTTTCCCGGCATTTCCTGACCTATCGTGTACTTTCGTCCCTGGAAAGATATATCCAGTACCGTCTGGATGCGGAGCTGGACACAGAACAGACGGTTGCGATGATGGTAAGGACGATTTTTGCCTCTCTGGTGGACAGGGTGCTGGCAGCCATGGAGAGCCGTAAAAAATCAGTCGCCATGCTGGAGCTTCTCTGGGATAGCGTTCAGGGGGAGGCACGTTTTCAAGGTAAGGGTACAGCAGCGCAGGTAGCGGAAGGAGAGGTGATAGCCGGAATGATGGAAAAAATGGAAATCTTTGACCGGGCAGAAGTCATCCACCATGAGCAGGGTATGAATGTTTTCCAGAATTTGTTCCGTTACCAGGGCGTTGATATTTTCACCACGCTATTGCCGGAAAAGCTGGGAGAAAAGACACTGGCTTTGGGGAAAAAATATCCCCTGACCTACGCAATGCTGCAGATGCTGGGGCATGATGAGTTTCGCCCATGGTTATTGAGGCATTACAAGCAGGGCATGCAGCCCGGGAGTGTCACCAACGAAAAGATTGTGAAAGGAATTAAAAAGCGTAAGAACTCTCTGAATGTCTCTGCCCTGGGGGGGGCTTTGGAGGAAAGTATTCGTGAGCAATGGGACCAGGGGGGTATTGATTTGACTCTTGCAGCTGGAACATTACTGCATGCCCTTTACCGGCAACGAATGTTTCTTTACAAGCTGACCCGCCCATTTTATCCGGGTATTCGCCCCCGGGATTTACAGGATATAGATAAAGCCTATCAGGATATTCTCGCTTCAGGAGCGAATGGTGATTCAGAGGCTGACCGGAAAGTCACAAAGCTGCTGACAGAACTGAATCAGATGATTATAGAGGCTCCGGTGGAAGAAAGTGCCGCTCGTAAAAAACTGGCGGTTGGCGCAGTGATGGGCCTGATAGAGATGCCAGTGATGCTATTTCCGGTGATAGAAACCCTGGACAAGGTGAAACAGAATGGGGGAAATATTATCGAGTTTTTCTCCTGGCTGTCCAGCGTGCCGGAAACGGCGAATGACAGGGACACTCTTTATGGCAACAGCGCCATGATGGACTGGAGTGTTATCCATCTGTTGCCGGATATTCATACAGCGGTGCCAGTTGCCGGTCTCCTGCATTATCGGTTGGTGGATAATGTAAACAGAAGTGGTGGTGTAGAGGATGAGACTGCCCGAAGATCGTTTCCCGGTAAGTACTGCAAGGTTCTGCAGAGTTTGAATATACCAACGGAATGGTGTTTTACAGATGTATTGCCTTCCGTCCCGAATAACGCTGCAACGGCGGTGACTGATATTCAGAAGACAGTCTCTCCTCTAGTAATTGACACCGAGATGATAAATGTTTCCAAACGAATTGTTCCCACTCTAAGGGATAAAGTTTGCAGTTTTTGATGCGTAGAAAGATATATTCACAAGGTTGTAAAGAAAAAAGGTCAGAGTAAGCGGGCGGGGAAGCAGACGTATGGAATGTACTCCGTAGTAAGGAGAGGCTTGTCAGTAGAGCGATGGCCTGTGGCTGGATAGTGGTATAATCGGCGGATTTCCCGGTGTTGTTTGTATCATGTCTTCAGACACTTATTCCTCCCGTTTTGGAGGGACCCGTCGCCTGTACGGTGCTCAGGTTACCGATCATCTCAGGCTGGCCCATATCTGCGTGATTGGAATTGGCGGTGTTGGCTCGTGGGCGGCGGAAGCCCTGGCCCGCAGTGGCGTGGGTACAGTGACCCTCATTGACCTGGATGATATCTGCGTGACCAACACTAACCGGCAGATTCATGCTTTGGTGGGAACGGTTGGGCAGTCCAAGGTTGAGGTGATGGCCACCCGGATGCGGGAGATTAACCCGGAAATGACCGTGCTGGAGGAAGAGGATTTCATAACACCCGATAATGTGGGTGACTACCTGGATGACCGGTTTGATTATGTACTGGACGCTATCGATAATTTCCGGGCCAAGGCCGCCATTATCGCTTACTGTAAGCGCAATAAAATTCCGGTAATCACCGTAGGCGGAGCCGGTGGGCTGGTTGATCCGCTGAAGATACGGGTGGCGGACCTGACCAAAACCTTTCAGGACCCTTTGGCAAAAAAGGTAAAGGATTTTCTTCGTTACCGATATAACTTCTCGAAGAATCCCAGGCGGCGCTTTGCGGTAGAGTGTGTGTTCTCCGAGGAAGCCGCCCGTTATCCCCAGCCAGATGGCAGTGTCTGTGAGCATAAGCCGGACAGTTCGAAAGACGGTTCCGGAGGCTCCATGAAAATGGACTGCTCCAGTGGTTTTGGTGCGGCCACAATGGTGACGGCAACATTCGGTTTTGTGGCTGTCGCAAGAATTATTGAAAAGTTATCGCTGAAGCTTTCCAGGGAAAGTCAATAGCCTCGGCAGTGATGTACAATCAGTAAAAATCAACCAGCTGAACAAGAAATAAACCGGCATGGCACGGTCACTTTTTCAAGCCACTATGCCGTATAGCCATAGCCTGTTCCAAGGGATGATAACAGGCTGAAAACTGCGGGAGAGCAGACATGTCAGATACCAGTGTGTTAGTCCACATTCTTGACCTTTATCGTCACCATGGCAACCAATGCTATGGAGACGATGTCAGCCAGTTGCAGCACGCACTTCAGGCTGCTGAACTGGCGCGAACGGATGGCCAGGATGAAGAGATGGTCGCGGCGGCCTTTCTCCATGATATTGGCTACCTGCTGGAACTGGAAGAACGGGCGTCCATGGGGGGCTATGGTGCTATGGCCCACGATAAACGGGGCGCGGAATACCTGGCGGATGCCGGTTTTTCTGAGCGGGTAGTGGCGCTGGTGGCCAGCCATGTTCAGGCCAAGCGTTATCTGTGCGCTATTGAACCCGGCTACCATGATGAACTCTCTGCCGACAGCCGTAAAACCCTGCAGTGGCAGGGAGGGCCTATGTTCGTTGAGGAAGTGTCCGATTTCAGCAGTCGTAATGACCTTAAAGATGTGTTGGCCCTGCGTCGTTATGATGAGCAGGCCAAAGTGCTAAATCAGAGTCCTGGCAGCCTGATAGATATTGAAAATCTCCTGTCCCGGTTGCTGGCCCAGCAGGCGGCTGTGGCCTGAGTCCTGAGTCCTAACTACCTGGTTACGGGGCAGGGATGAAAATCCTCCCTGGGTGTCCAAAAAGGGTTATCTCCTGTCGGGCGGTTACCTATCTATGCAGAAAAGTATGCAGAAAAGTTTACGGTGCACCGCTGGTGTTTATCCATCAGCAGTGCCCCTGTTTCCTTCCGCTTCTCCCAAGGCTTCGAGGCTGTACGGCCGACGTACAGTTTCCCCGACCATTGTGGATATTTCCTGTCCCCGGGAGGTTGGTGGTCAGGGTGGCTTTTTCCCCAGTCGGGGTGTGTTTCCGGGGCATGTTTCTGGGCATCATAAAGAAAGCCGTGAATCTCTCAGCCAACTACCTCTCAGCCAGCTAAAAAGGGGAATTATCCCGGTACCTGCAAGAAACAGTGGGCTGGGGGAAGTGTGCGCAGATAAAAGGCAGGGACTGTCCCGAGAGCAGTTGCTGGATATTATGGCGTTGACCAGGGAGGAAAATATACTGGCGGCTTTCAGATTTATTCCACCAGCAGCCATGATCTATATGAAATCCAAGCAGGGAGCTGTTGGCAAGCCCCTGGATGTATCTATTCATACCGCTGACCAGGGTATTTTTTCCAGCTTGATTCCGAAGGATCAGCGTTTCCGGAAGCGGGGGCAAAGCTCCTTGCGGCACCAGCGAAGTAGAACGGCACATCTTATAAGGAAGCAGGTTGTTCGGTACATTCCTCTGGTGATGACCAGGGAGCAGTTGGAGTTCAGCAGGCTTGCGGGAGATATAAATATTACCGGCCCGGATAGATCCCTGAAACGACATAACTTTGGCTTCTATTACATTAAGGAGCCGGAACAGGAGTTCAGGGTTGTGGAGCAGGACGATGGAAATTATAGCGTTCTGTTCAAAGATGAGCAGGGAGAGTTACAACCCTTTGAAGTGCTTGCAACACAGGAAGGAAAGCGGCTGGTGTCGGATATGGATCCGGTTTTTATCGGAATGCATGGGAATCAGTGGGATGATTTTTATCTTGATCTTCCCAGTATTCCCCTCTCCCGACTTGGTTCCGGCTCTGACTCAGAGAGTGATTCTGATATTTTAAAGGACATGGATCCGGAGCTTGGTAATATTACCCCGAGAGCGAAAAGGTATTATCAGGCGATTAATGACAAATTGGGTATGCCGATTATCCGGCATGGCCCTGAGTCCTATAATCCAAAAGCCAAAGCAGGCAATCTTGTTCCCTGTGTCGTATTTAATCCGGGCTTACTGAAAGAGCGTCCGGAGTATTTTATTATCAATAACGCTGATGAAATTGTTGACCTGTTTGAAGAGTGTGGCAGGGAACAGGTGAAAATGCCCGCCCATCCTTTCTGGAAGAAGATCAACACCCGTCGGGGAAGTGTGTATGAGGCGGCTATTGCCAGCAGTCTGTTGGCGAGTATTAAGCCGCCAAAGCTTCCGCCTTCGATAGCCACTACATCATTTCAATGACATGATGTAGTGGGTTTACGCCCCTCTGGCTGGCAGCCTGCCTGCCGTACTTACTACTGACCTGCTGAAAAAACCGGGTTTACTGTTCCGTATCCATTTCCGAATCCATAACCGTTTCTATATCCCTGTCCATGAGCTCCTCTGAGTCCGTGTTCCCTAAATCTACATCCGTTCTGCCCTGTCGTGCCTGTGACCGTTTTTTCTTCCATACATCTTTAATTTTCTTTCTGTGTTTAATGCCACAGGCAATGCATGTAGTACCCGTTGCCATAGTTGCCATAGCAGCTAAGCACAGAGCACCACCGGCAATGTGAGGAGCATAAGAGCCATGACGGCCACCTGAACCTGTTGGTGACGCACCTGGAAGCATCGTTGACCTTGAATACATTCGGGAAGTTGTTGGCTTAACAGTGGTTTTTCTGGAGCTTTCTGGCGAAGGCGTTGCCAACAGGGTAGATGTTGCCAACTGATGAGTTACTCCTGAACCGTCCTGTTCCCCAAATATGATATTAGTTGACCCTGACCCTGACCCTGATTCTGTTGAAGCCGTTGGTTGAATAAACCGATTTATACCCGTTACTCCAGGGGTAAAACGCTGAAACTCTGCGCAACCGCCGAATTCCGGCAGATCAACGCGCAGCGCAGTGATGCCGTCCTGAGTAGAAAGCGAGACGCTATCCAGCGGTAGCAGCTCAACGGTAAGCGCAGAGTCATTCAGGCTCTGCCCCGGTACAGAAATGTTCTTTACTGACAGGGAGTAGTGCCTTTCAATTTCTTCACCCGCTGGCAGGTCTATATCTGCTGTCCAGTCGTCCAACTGACCGGTTATCAGGTCATAGCGCTCTAGATGTACTTGAGAGCGGTTATTCCGGGCTGTGTAGAAATACGCATTGTCTTTCCCAAAAGCTATAAGATTGCACTCTGGGAAATAAGATTCGTTCAGATCATAGACCTGCTTCCTGGTGGCGCTTCCGTCACTAAGCTGATAACGAGTAATCGTACTTTTGTCCTCCTGGCCAGATCCTGAGCCTGACTCCTGGCCCGATGATGAGGTATGGCCTGATCCCGGCTCTGGATTCTTCTCCAACATCCAGACCCCGTCGTATCCATCATCCTGATCCAGATACAGGGGCTGTCCGGGCAGGTTCGGCCACTCTTCCACTTCGATTTGCCGGGAAGTCTGACGTTTGTCAATCGGGAACCTGGCCAGCATGGCTCCCTGTTGCCCCGGCAGCCGGTAGAGGCTGGTGAGGTGGGTTTTGTTGATCTGCTGGGAAACCGGCAACCCCCGGAGCAGTGAGCGATTAACCCCTCTTACTGGCGCCTCCAGCAGCAGGGTGCCATTTTCGACTAACCCCTGACCCTGGATAGTTCCTTTTTTTTCAGTTCTTTGTAAACGGGTAACACGGATCAGACCCCGGCCGTCGCTATCATTTCTTAAGGGGTAACGCTGCTCGCTGACCAGATAGATGGAACCATCGGAGTCCTCTGCCAGAGTCAGCAGCCGCTCGTGGGGAGAGTGACAGGTTTCATTACACGGCCAGTTCCCGGGGCTGCAGAATGTATCGTGAGCCTTGTGCCAGTCCTGAATACGGGTAGTATTAATCTCTTCAAAATTGCCGGGTAAACTCAAGCAGGATGTGCCATTGGCATCATAACCGGCGAGATCAACAAAACCATTGATCAGTGCATATCTGTTATTTAGAGTGTTATTTTCTACTGTTCCGCAGACTGGCATGCCGCCAGCATCCCCGGAATATAACCACAGGTTGACCTTTGCCCCCGTGAGCCAGCCAAACGCAGCTCCCTGTCTTGGGCCACCAGCTTTTATGGAAACCCCCACCTGAGTCAGATTGTGGCGACCAAGATGGTAGATTCCGACCCCCCCGCCAGCCCCGGCACCGCCGCTGGTACTGACGTCCACGGTTGTATTAGTCTGAAACAGTTCACTGCTTCCCCCTATTGCAAATCCAAACCCTCCCCCGGCACCTGAAAAACCACTTATGGCCTTTGCCTTGACATGAACACCATCCTGCCTCAGAACACTTCCACGCCCACCATTAAGTATTCCTGCCCCTCCCCCGGCACTCGCACTGTAACTTGCTATATCGACTTCAATGTCGGTATCCTTCTGGATCAATGTTTGATCATTTCCTGTCATATACCCGGCTATGCCCCCGCCACTCGAATACCGGGACTCCCACCCCTCTATCCATCCGAGATAAGCATTCCCGTTTGTAGTACGCATTGAGCCTCTTACCCCCTTTTGGATCAATGTGTTGTTACTTCCACCAAGTCTCCCGAACATTCCCCCAACATCCGACCACTTGCCTGAAGTTGACACCTGGACGTCGGTCTTTTCCTGGGTCACATTTTTGTGAGAATCGGTGAACACAGGCTTCAGACCACCGGCAGGTCTATCGACACCCTCGGTTACTACTGTGATGTTGCCTCTTGGCGCGCTGCGCCGTTTACGCTGATAACGGGTCAGGGGAGGAGTGCTGTCGGGGGACTTTGCTCTGGTCTGAGTTGTGTTATGGGCGTTTGCGCTATGTGTCCCCCTACGGCCCTGGGTTGGTGGACGCCTCTGTTCAGGCCGTGGTCCATGGAAGGAAAGGAGTTCCCTCTGATGTTTTGGAGGAAGGCTGATCCGAACAAGTGTTTCATTCGGGGCCAGTGCCTTGCCACTGATATTGCCACTGGGGGTTCTCGCGTTGAACGGGTAGCCACAACCGGAACAGTTGTCCCCACTAGCTTTGCCTGTGAAGTTAGACAGGACTGTCGTGGCTGCCAGAAAGCCTCCGGCCGTTGTATTTGTGCCGTTAGTACCACAAATAGCAGAATCTGTAAGGAATATAAAAAAGCAGCAAACAACCCACGAGCAGCAACAGCTATCTTTGCTTAACCAGCTCATTTTCATCGTCCTGCTACTATTCAACGGCTGCAGAAGATCGCTGAGAATAGTTCATGCAAAGAACTGAAGAAAGGTTATCTGGAACTGGAATCAGGGCTGTTTTTGAAAATCGGACTGGTATGCAAAGTTCGTATACAAATGCCGGATAGCTGAAAGTCTGTCCGGCATTTGTATCTGGCTTTTATCTTATCGATTATTTCAGGCTGATTATCGGCCAGCCACGTTTCTCGGCCTCAGCTTTCAGTTTGTCATCCGCATCAACGGTGACCGGGTTGCCGACCTTTTCCAGTAATGGCAGGTCATTGATGGAATCGCTGTAGAAGAAACACTCTTCAATATTATGGCCGGGGTTCTGCTCCAGCCACTTATGGAAGCGGGTGATCTTGCCTTCCCTGAATGTCAGCACGTCTTTGTACTGGCCAGTATATTGTCCGTCTTTTTCTTCAAGCTCTATGGCCAGCAGCTCGTTGATCCCCAGGTGGTTCACAATGGGTTCGGTGATAAAGCGATTGGTGGCAGTAATCACCAGCAGAGTATCTCCCCGCTTTTTATGCTTGCTTATCAGTTCTGGGGTACCCGGTTTAATAAGGGGGAGAATCACCCTCTTCATAAACTCTTTGTGAATGGTGTCCAGCTGTTGCCGTGGATTATCGGCCAGAGGTTTGAGGGAGAAACGCAGGTATTCTTCTATATCCAGGCAGCCCTTCTGGTACTGCTTATAAAAATAGTCATTGGTTTTCTGGTAGAGCTGAAGATCCACAACACCTTTTTCTACCAGGAACTCACCCCAGGCGTGATCGCTGTCGGTATCTATCAATGTGTGATCAAGGTCGAAAATAGCTACGGTCACAGCTGTCCCCCTGCTTTATAAGTCTAAGACGGGCATGATAGCGGGCAAGTGAACAGAAGCAATGGGGGATATGTCATCTGCCCGCCTTAAACTCTGGCTATTATATTATCCGGGCGAGGGCCTGTTGCGCATTAAACCTCAACAGGTCCTGAAAACGGTTATGTTATTAAGTGAACAACTGGTAAGCATATTGACAATGTCTCCTTGTGGTTTGCCGAAATGACACTGTTTGTGGAACAATGCGGTAATTAGATTTACCAAGGCAACCACGTGATTGATGCTGAAGGATTCAGGCCCAACGTCGGTATTATCCTCGCCAATGAGCGCGGGCAGGTACTGTGGGCCAAGCGAATCAGACAGGACGCGTGGCAGTTTCCCCAGGGTGGAATTAATGGTGATGAGACACCGGAAGACGCGATGTACCGGGAGCTCTACGAGGAAGTAGGACTGGAACCGGAGGATGTCAGGATTCTTGCCTGCACCCGGGGCTGGTTACGCTACCGGCTTCCCCGTCGGCTGGTTCGCAGGGACAGCAAGCCGTTGTGCATCGGACAGAAGCAGAAGTGGTTTCTGCTGCAGCTGGTCAGTTCCGATGAGCGGGTACGGGTTGATATCTCGGACTCACCTGAATTTGATGGCTGGCGCTGGGTCAGCTACTGGTTTCCTGTTGGTCAGGTTGTAGCCTTCAAGCGGGATGTATACCGCAGGGCCATGAAAGAACTTGCACCACGTCTGTTACAGGGACTGTGATCGACAGAGAGGGAATGGATTGGCAGAGGGAGTGAGCATGCTCAGCACGCTGCGCAGAATCGTCCAGGAAGTAGGAGCAGCCCGTGATCTGCAGGCTGCTCTGGACGTTATTGTGCGCAGTGTCCGCATGGCCATGTGCACGGAAGTCTGTTCCGTTTACCTCTACGATGACGACTCCAGCCAGTACACCCTGATGGCTTCCGAAGGTCTGAACCACAAGGCGGTCGGGTGTGCCAAACTGGCCCGCTCTGAAGGTCTGGTGGGGCAGGTTGGCCTTCGGGAGGAACCCATCAATCTGGAAGATGCTGCCGCGCATCCGAAATACCGATACCTGAAAGAGACCGGGGAAGAGCGTTATCGCTCTTTCCTCGGTGTTCCTATTATTCATCACCGAAACCTTCTGGGGGTGCTGGTCGTCCAGCAGACTGCCCAGCGGCGTTTTGATGAGAGTGAAGAGTCATTTCTGGTGACTATGTCGGCCCAGCTGGCCGGGGTGATCGCCCATGCGGAAGCCACAGGCTCCCTGCACCTTACCCGTAAAGAAGATGAACGACCGTACCAGTCCCGCTTTCAGGGGGTGGCTGGCTCTCCGGGTATTGCCATTGGTACAGTTGTGGTGATGGCCCCGCCTGCGGATTTGTCTGCCGTTCCCGAGCGGGAAACAGCCAATATTGGTGATGAATGCCATTTGTTCCGTAATGCTCTTGTGAGTGTTCGCGAGGAGATGCGCACCACCGCCAGCAAGCTTGCGGACAGAGTACCAGCTGAAGAGCAGGCGCTGTTTGATGTTTACCTGCGTATGCTGGATGACAATGCGCTGGGTGCAGAAGTCGAAGCGGGGATTAAACAGGGACAGTGGGCCCAGGGAGCACTGAAGAAGGTTATCAGCGAGCACGTCAGCCATTTTGAACTGATGGATGACCCCTATCTGCGTGAAAGGGCTGTTGATGTCCGCGATTTGGGGCACCGGGTACTGGCGGTGCTCCAGCAGCAACAGAAAGATGATGTCATCTGGCCACAGCGGGCCATTGTCGTAAGTGAAGAACTGACGCCCGCCATGTTGGGGGATATTCCCAAGGATCGTCTGGCTGGTCTGGTGTCTGTTCAGGGTTCCGGTAATTCCCATGTGGCGATTCTCGCCCGGGCCATGGGCGTGCCCACTATTATGGGGGCGGTAGATCTTCCCTGTGACCAGCTGGAAAAACGGGAAATGATTGTTGATGGTAATCTGGGGCGGGTTTATGTCTCTCCATCTCCGGAACTGCTGCAGCAATACCGTGGTCTGGAAAACGAAGAACAGGCATTTATTGAGGGACTTGAGGCTCTGAAAGATGAGCCTTGTATCACGCCGGATAATTATCGTCTGCCTCTGTGGGTCAATACCGGCCTGATGAGCGATACCGTCCGTTCCCTCGACCAGGGCGCAGAAGGTGTGGGCCTGTACCGAACGGAAGTGCCATTTATGGTCCGTGAGCGTTTCCCCAGTGAAAAAGAGCAGGAAGAGATTTACCGCGAGCAGTTAAAGAGTTTTGCCCCCCGCCCGGTCACCATTCGAACCCTGGATATTGGTGGCGATAAATCCCTCAGTTATTTCCCCATCGAAGAAGAAAACCCTTTTCTTGGCTGGCGGGGGATTCGGGTGACCCTTGATCATCCGGAGATCTTCCTGGTACAGGTACGGGCCATGCTTAAGGCCAGTGCTGGGCTGAATAATCTGCGGATTATGCTGCCAATGATTTCCGGCGTGCCGGAAGTGGAAGAGGCACTCTATCTTATTCACAGAGCCTACCATGAAGTACTGGCAGAAGGGCTGGCTATTGAGTTGCCTCCTGTCGGGGTGATGATTGAGGTACCGGCGGCGGTGTACCAGGTAAAAGAGTTCTGTCGTCGAGTGGATTTCCTTTCCATCGGCAGTAATGACCTGACCCAGTACATTCTTGCGGTGGACCGGAATAACCCCCGGGTTGCTGACCTTTACCACAGTTATCATCCGGCAGTTCTACAGGCCCTTCATAAAGTGGTGCAGGATGCCCATGGTGAAGGTAAGCCGGTGTCTATCTGTGGAGAAATGGCCGGTGACCCAGCGTCAGCGGTGTTGCTGATGGCTATGGGGTTTGATGTTCTGTCCATGAATGCCACAAACCTTCCCAGGGTAAAGTGGGCATTACGCAATATGCCTCTGTCTGAATCCAGAAGCCTGCTTGAGGATGTCCTTGAGATGGACAACCCACGGGTGATTCGCAGTGCTGTAGAGTTAGCATTGCGTCACCGTGGGCTGGAGAAAGTGCTCCTTGGCCGGGTTGAGGCTGTTTAGCTGTTACTCTTTTCAACTGCTAAGCCTTCTTCTGGCGATCCATTTCCTGTTCCGTTTTGTAGGATATTTTATCTGCAATAGCGCCACACAGGCGGAGATCCCTGATATCTTCAAGCCAGGTTGTATGATCAAAGTCCGAGTAATCACTTACCCGTTGTTCCAGTCTTTCAAATTCACGTTCCAGAATCCTGACGGAGTTATTAAAACGTTTTTCTCTTTGCAGCCACTCAGCATGACTGAAAGGATTAGCTGAAGTGAGCCAGCTCATCATTTTTTCCGTTATCCCGGAAGATGCATGCTTTTGACGCCAATGTGATGTTGTTTGTAGTTGCTCTCTGGCCTTCTGTACAGATATTCTGGTTTCCTGAAGCTGTTTATGAATATCCTCTCTTGAGATACATATCATGTGATGGAAGGCGTGTTTCGGGAACAGATAGTGGGCAATAAAGTTTGTATAAAAACGTTTCAGGGCAGACCACAGACCATGGGAATGGAATGTATTGGAAACAGCGCCAAAGCTGCGGGTCGCCAGGGCTTTCTCTTCAAAGTAATCCACGAAATTTCCCGGATAACCTGTTTTTTTGAAAATATCGAAAACAAACCGACTGCAATCCTCACCAAAAAGGTGGAAGGTTAGCGGAGCGCCGTTTCTGACGCTCTTTTGTTTCAGGTTCTTCAGGTGCTGCTCGATTTCCCCGGCTTTCTCATCATTTAACACAAAAGTTACTGAAGGGTGGTCCTGGTAGCTTTCTCCGAATTGCTTGTACAGGCGGGGTTCATCAGCAACGTAGGCGGGGTTATGGCAAAGCAGGCGCATGCCCAGCAAAAAGTTACCCACGCCAAGAACCAAGGCTGTGAGTGGCAGGGCGACCTTCGGCATTGCGGCGGATATTTCCCTGAGTCTGAATGCTGTTTTCAGAGTGCCTTTGCTTCGGGGATATTTCCCGAGAACCATCTTGACTGTCTGATCCTGGTTCTCACCGGCTTTCGGGTTTGTGTAACACACATAGACATGGCGGATATCATGGAAGATGGTCAGGGTTTTGCGGTCTTTCAACGGTTTGTCAGCAGGAAGACGTTCTTGGCTGACAATACGACCGCCATCTGAGGCAGTGCCTTGAAAATATAATTGTCTGGAGCCTGCAGGAGTCCAGAAGCCAATCTGGTGCTGGCTGCCTGTATCATGTTTCTTGTTCAGCTCCTGTTGCCACTCATGCCCATAACCCTGAGCCGTTGCTCCCCAGCCTGTTATGACTTGCTGATTCATGCGCTGTCTCCGAAAATTCTGAAAATATCGGAATTAAGACAACTGGATTCTGTAAGAGTCCGAACAGCAGGGTAACAGCAAGGTCAGGTCGGTTAACCTTCTGGAATATGCCAGGGCAAACCGAAAATACGAATACTACTGATGAGAGAGTTGCTCTTTGAAGGCAGTGACTGAAGGTGTTTGTGGTAAAGCTGCTTGTGGTAAAGCTGTCGTTGGTGCTCATGGCCGTTCTACCTGAGAATGCACCCAGGTAGAATAGACCGGAAACAAATCAAAGGCCGCTTAAAACAAGATCGCGTGGCTCGCCGAGAAAAAAGGCATATGTTGTATGGTCGGCGAGGTCATCGTCAGTAACAGGATGAACAAGGATATTCAGGTCATTGCGGTTGAAGTTCAGCCAGGGAATCAGTTCTCCAAACAGTTTTGCCGAGAAAGCCAGCTGACAACTGCCACAGGGGTGGGGACCTACGGGTTTTCGGTGCATTCTCCCGACTTTGATGGGGAACTCTTCCCCTGCTGCCAGGCATAATTTCTCGGCCTGCTCAAAGCTGCTTTCATCAAAATAAATATGAGCGTGATAGCCGTGGTTTTTCATTGATGACTCTCTGTTATGGGGACAACCTCCGCCTCTGTTTGGTAAGAGGTTCAGGCAGGGCTGAAAACATTATTATTTCCCCGGAAACTATCTGTTCGCAAGAAGCAGAATTGCACAACTGTATTGCAGCAGGTCTCAACCGGCACAGATAAATTATTGTTGCTGTTCTTGATCTTCCTCGGCCAGGTCGACAAGGTGTTTGGTAATTTCCATCATTTCTTAAGGTTCGGTGTGTTTCCTTCCGTAAACCCGGCCATAACCACGGAAGGTAAAACCAGGCACACGGCGCACAGCCAGCGTATAGATGAGTTTGTCATACACGCCCTTTTCTCAGGTTATAAAAAAGCTGGCAGAAATATAGCTGAATTTCTGACGACTTTCGGTGCTGTTGCTTGAGACTGGAGATGATCAGTCTGTGGTGGCGCAGGCCTGGGCTTCTAAAAGCCAGTTGGCGGGCATGGAAAGAGTTTGGTGGGTTGACATACCGGGTTCACCACCGGGTTCATAATACTGTTCGTGCCAGTGCAACTGACCGGAGCGGTTCAGTATCAGCGCGGCACTGTTACGGGTGCCGTAGGCCGGGGAAGAAATAAAACAGGGAGCCAGCATACGCTCCCAGACCGGATCGACTCCGGTATCCGGTAGTTCATTATCGGGGGGGCGATGGGTGTCGTGAAGCAGTTCAATCAAATGCTTCGAAGAAAGAGCGCTGTTATTCAGAGCGTGAGCAAGAAGTTTTTTCAAACGTCGCACTTTTGGCCAGGGGGTGTTCAACAGGCCGTTGCTTAAGCCGTAAAGCCCCGGCTCCAGTTTCCTGATCACGTCATCCCGGTTGGAGTAGTACCAGAGACCGGTGTTATCGGCGAGCAACAGGTTAAAACCTGCATAGGAACTGCGACGTTCATGAATGTTCTGTAAATGGACTTCTGCACCTATGGAATCGGTCAGGAACTGGGTGATCAGTTCACCTCTGGTACGTTCACCACTGCTTTCAAGCTCCCGGTAGTTGGTGATAGCCGCCAGTTTGCCTGTTTGGTTTATGGCCAGCCAGGTACCGCCTGCCTGTATATCCCGGCCACCAAAAATATCGGGGAGATCCTCCCAGAAGTGAGCTTTGCGGGCCGGGCGCTGGTAGTATTCATCACGGTTAGCAAGCAAAACCAGAGGGGTGTCGCTGTCAGGGTTCCAGTTCAGGGTAATAAGGCACATCGAACAGTCTTTTGTAATTTTTCAGTCACGGTTACGCTGGCTACGTTACACGACTCTTGGTTGGGTTGCACGACACCTGATCAGACTCTACTTCATCAGGGTTGTTATATTTCATGGAATTGGTGCAGTTTGCAGGATTTCTGGTGACCGGTGCTGTAGCGGGAACCATGGCCGGGTTGCTGGGGGTTGGTGGCGGGCTGATTATTGTGCCGGTACTTGTGCTGGCTTTCGGGATACAGGGAATTCCGGCCGAAATTGCTGTTCATATGGCTGTGGGAACCTCCCTGGCCACAATTATTCCTACATCTATCAGTTCAACACTTGGACATTATCGCAGCGAGGCGGTGCTCTGGTCGGTTTTTCGTACCTTGACCCCCGGTATTGTTGTGGGCAGCGCTCTTGGGGTGGTTATGGCTGTCAGCCTGAGCAGTGACATGCTGGAAAGTTTGATAGGTATTGGTGCCATAGCTATGGGCGTGCGTTTTCTGCTGAACGGAAAGGGAGAGAATGAACGCCCCCAAAAGCTGTTGCCACCAGTGATTATGGCGGGATGTGGCGGGCTGGTGGGATTTTTCTCTGCACTGTTCGGTATTGGAGGCGGAACAATGACTGTACCGTTTCTGAGTCGTCTTGGAGTACCTATAGGGAGAGCTGTTGGTACCTCCGCAGCCTGTGGCGTACCTATTGCTGTTGTTGGGGCTGTGGTTAATATGTTCCTCGGACAGAGTATCGGGCAGTTGCCACCATTGAGTACAGGGCTGGTTTACTGGCCGGCATTTGCCGGTATAGTACTGATGAGCGTGCCTTTTGCCCGGGTGGGGGCGCTGCTGGCCAACCGTTTGCCGGCCAGTGTGCTTCGTCGTGTGTTTGCTGCGTTTCTGTTTATTGTTGGACTGACGTTTTTAATGAAATAACATTCTGGGAAGTTGAGGCACAGGTTTGATCCAATATCCGAATATTAATCCCATTGCTCTGGACTTGGGACCTCTCCAGGTACACTGGTACGGGCTGATGTACCTTCTGGCCTTTGCCGGGGCATGGTTTTTGGGGCGATTACGTTGCAAACAATCCAGGGGGCTGTGGACGGAAGACCAGTTGTCCGATTTGATTTTCTGGGGAGCCGTAGGCGTGGTTCTGGGAGGGCGCTTTGGTTATGTGCTGTTCTATAACTTTGAATATTTCCTCCAGAATCCGTTATGGCTGTTCCGCATTGACCAGGGGGGCATGTCCTTCCATGGTGGTATGTTGGGCGTCTTTGTGGCCATGTATCTTTATGGGCGCAAAATCGGTAAGTCCTTTTTCCAGACCGCTGACTTTATCGCGCCCCTGGTGCCCTTTGGCTTGGGGGCGGGCCGCATAGGTAACTTTATTGGGGGAGAGCTCTGGGGCCGGGCCAGCGACGTGCCCTGGGCGATGATTTTCCCCGGAGACCCGCTTCAGATTGCCAGACATCCGTCTCAGCTCTACCAGTTCTTTATTGAAGGTGTAGTGATGTTCGGGGTGCTATGGTGGTTCTCATCAAAGCCCCGGCCACGTATGGCGGTTTCCGGACTGTTCCTGATTCTTTACGGCACAGGTCGTATATTTGTGGAGTTTTTCCGCCAGCCAGACCCCCAGCTGGGCTATCTGGCCTGGAACTGGCTCACCATGGGGCAGTTGCTCAGTCTGCCGATGGTGATTCTGGGTGTTATCTTTATGGTATACGGGTACAAGGCGTTCCCCCTTAAAGATGGTATGAACAGTGATGACGGCCTCTGGCTGAAAGCTGCAAAAGCCAAGCAGAAATAATCTGGGAAGACGATGAAACAGTATCTGGATCTGATGCGCCACGTAAAAGAGCAGGGCGTGTACAAGGATGACCGCACCGGTACCGGCACTTACAGTGTGTTTGGTTACCAGATGCGCTTTGATCTGGCCAAAGGGTTCCCGCTGGTCACTACCAAGAAATGCCATCTGCGCTCCATTATCCATGAGCTGCTGTGGTTTCTGAAAGGTGAAACCAATATTGGTTACCTGAAAGAGAACGGTGTTTCTATCTGGGATAAGTGGGCTACAGAAGAGGGCGAGCTGGGGCCGGTTTACGGCAAGCAGTGGCGTAGCTGGGAAGGGCCAAACGGTGAGGTGGTTGACCAGATTGCCGATCTGATTCAGGAAATCAAAACCAACCCGGACTCCCGTCGTCTGGTGGTGTCGGCCTGGAACCCTGCGGTATTGCCGGATGTCTCTGTCAGCCCGAAAGAGAATGCGGCCAATGGCCGTCAGGCCCTGCCTCCCTGCCACTGCCTGTTCCAGTTTTATGTACTGAACGGAAAACTCTCCTGCCAGCTCTACCAGCGCAGCGCGGATATCTTTCTTGGTGTACCGTTCAATATCGCCAGTTATGCTCTGCTGACCATGATGATTGCTCAGGTTTGTGATCTGGAACTGGGCGACTTTGTGCATACCTTTGGCGATGCCCATCTCTACTCGAATCATATGGAACAGGTGGATGAGCAGTTGTCACGGGAGCCTCTGCCCCTGCCTGAGATGAAGCTGAATCCGGAAATTAAAGACCTGTTTGATTTTACTGCGGATGATTTTGAGCTGGTGGGTTATCAGGCCCATGCACATATCAAGGCACCTGTTGCTGTTTGATATATCACTTCTTTGACACAGAGCGGCCACATCGCTGTGGCCGTTTGTATTGCAGATATCAAGGGGGAGGAACAGGAACACCTAAGCAGCCTGTATTCTTGCTAGAAGGACCAAACTCTCGCACAGTCATGCCTGCGTTAGGAACAACCGTCTTACCATCCTTTTTATATTGAGTAACACTCCATTGTGGAGACCATACTGCTCCCCAAAGATTAACTTTATAAACTCCCGGCTCGTCCACCATAAAATTAATAGTTGGGCTGGG
The DNA here is from genome assembly GCF_058147085.1 of Parendozoicomonas sp. 209JJ7-1. Classification (NCBI taxonomy): domain Bacteria; kingdom Pseudomonadati; phylum Pseudomonadota; class Gammaproteobacteria; order Oceanospirillales; family Endozoicomonadaceae; genus Parendozoicomonas; species Parendozoicomonas sp. 209JJ7-1. Next base: position 35,964 of record NZ_JBYVJU010000016.1, read on the forward strand.
AGCAGGCACAAATTCATCAAGGCTTACCGAGGCCCAACCATTGACAGGAAAATTATAAAGAGTCCCACCCTGAGAAGCCGATCCTGACACATACTCGTTCATCATTATTTTACCCGGTCCTGCACAGGCACTGACAGCATATGCGAAGGCATCACCGGCAGTAGGCTCAAAATAAATACTGGATGTGGTATTATTATCCCAAGCAATTATTGTATAGCCCAGCGTATCATGCCCCGCATTCTTTTTATCCCCATATAATTTTCCTACATCAAAACCCTTTTCTCCAGGTGTATCTGAGATAGAAAGATCAACAATATCTGCGCCTATATTCTGCAGCAGAGAGGGATGTACATTCTCATTCAGGGCGTTTTTGACAAAGCCAAGCTCAAATGAAATCCAGTGCTTATTAGAAGTACGTATAGGGGTAGTAAAGTGAAAGCTGGTTTCACAGGGAGATTTTCTGTCGTATTGGTAGGCTAGTGTTGTTATCTGGACATGATCCCCTTTCTTTACAATAGTGAGTTGACACTGTTCATACTGAAAAACCTCGTAGGGGTCATAGTAGCCCAATGTAACGAAGCCATTCCAACGACGCTCCACATCATTTTGGCATACAGTGTTCCACGAGCCTCCATCTTTCGCTTCTATATGAAGGCCATCAGGGGGGAGTTTCACATTAGGTTTGTCCGGATGATAAGCCCAGGCACTGTAATGACTGGGATGGAAGTAGTCATCCATTTCCACGTGGTAATCGCCTGGCTCGTTTACCGTAATGCTGATTGCACCCTTAACATTGCTTAGATTGATATATCGTGTTGAGTTAACAGCACTCCCTTCGTCACTTTCATTAAAATGACATGTATAATCTTTAGTAATATAATAATTTTTCATGTCAAATGATAACGAACCATTAAAATACCATGCCTCAATGTGGTAAGAAAACTGTTTTGCATCTACTTCTTTTCTCGCACCTGAAAGCATGCCTAATGTATGACCAGTGTATTTTTTATCATTTACAGAAATCGAAAGATCGACAACATCTGCATCTTTATTTTGAAGCATTTCTTCCTTATATAAGTCTGTCGCCCCATATTTTAACAAGCCCAAAGGGAAAGATAACTTTGTTGACTCGTCGACACTTGCTTTCGTTGTGTACTGATAGTCCACACTACATGATCGCGTATTATCGGAGTATCCAATTGGCCTGACCTTCACATGTATATCATTATCTGTCTTCCTCACAGAGAGCCAGCAGTATTCATGGTGCTGTTTGTTGTTCCTGTCAATGAAATTATAAGAAATATACCCATTCCACACATGAGAGTTTCCATTTGTATTATCAGAATATAATCTGCCCACGGTGAACAGTAGAATCAGAAATAAAAATAAATTGCGCATTTTTATAACTCCAGCCAAGAAATTCCAAAACACTATGCCACCTGACTATGTTAAATAAACAAGCCCATTAACAGGCTTAATGAAGTATTGGATAATAATTATAATAAATACCTGGGTGATAAATACCAATCTCGTCAGAACCATTAGCGTAATAGTTTAATGTGAACAAGAGCTTCTTAATATCCATACTCTTGAATTGCTCTTCTGACATAACTCCGGCCATCAACTTGTCATTTATCATGACCTTGTAAACATAGGGGGCTTTTTTACTGATGTTTTTATATGCTTCTGATTTTTTATTAACAATTAAATCGTAATCCGGATTTCTCCCTATATAAAATTCGACATGATTAAATTCGCTTCCATCCCCTGAATTCTTACAATAAAGGTCATCAATTGATAATAATTTAAAGCCTTTCAGGAGAGTCCCTCCCGCATGTACTTCCATATGGCCGTCTTTATTTATTAAAGCAACTAACCCCTTGTCATCATCGCCAACATGGATGCTGAATAATTCATCAGTGTCATTGTCAATATGGCTGAAATGATTTTCTGTCAGGCACTTCAATAAAACAAAGCCCTTTACTCCATCATCAAATATGATTTTCTTATCTTTTTTATTTTTCTTGTCATCTTTATCTTTTATCGTGACAACCGGATTTGTATTTTTATGAAAATTCAGTACTCCTTTACCATGAACATCCTGGCTTACAGAAGCCGTTAGGCTGTTATCTGCATTCGTACTTTTATTGGCAACAATGCCATCCTTGTTTTTTATTAACCAGTCACCATTCTTTTCCAAACTGAAATCGTCATCTTTCAATCGATTTTTCTTTGCAAGGGTATCAAGAGTCTCATGATTCACAACCACATCCAGGGCTGCGTTGAAAATAGCGCTCACAAGAGAGTAAAGTTTCCTGTAGGTGTTATCTTTTTTATCCTTTTTATCATTCACAATCTTGGCAACAAGTGCATTAAGAATGTTTTGCGCCCTCTCATAGACAGTATCTCCTTTTTTCTCGCTTAATAATTTGAGAAGCGTATCAATATCTTCATACGAGATCTTTGTAGAAAACAGCTCTTCATCTTTTTCACCAATACCACCTAACCAACCCCCATAATCTATATATGCTTGGGTAAGTATTGGTGTAAAATAATTCAACTTCGGACTGTCAAGTAAATAATCATCAACGTCCTTAGTGATGTCAACACTATATTGATTGGTGCCAATCACATCGGAAGCTTGTACAATTTTCACAACATCTGGTTTGCTTTTGTCGGTCACGGGTGGCTTATTGGTTAGTTTAAATACTAACGGCTTCTTGGAATCCTTTTGTTTAACAAGCTGGAAATCATCATTGCTATACAGTCCATATATGAATGAACTGGCTACAGGTCGAGATATCCAGTAACAGTTACTATCTTTGTGTTTTTCTACCTGTTCATGCTGACAGTAACTTTGCAGCCCTTTGATAAGCACATATGAAAAATAATCAAGGGACTTAAGTTTTACATTTTTATCCACTATTGCATCAATGTCCTTATATGAAGCACCTGACAAATATTTCTTCAAAAAATCATCCAGAGATGAAATAAATTTTGGAGCAACTTCATAGAGATTCCCTTCGGCCACCTCAATTTCTGTAGCCAGTGAGTTTTCCAACAAACAGCATTCATTAACACCAAGCTTTTTTGCCTCCGAAGTGGGAACGGGGTCATAACCACCGAAGCTCTTTGCAGTACACTGAACATTACCTGTGTTAAAGGATTTATAAGTAAAGTAGCCGCTCTTACCGAATCTGACTTTTGTGTCAGGATTTAGCACTGAAATGGTTTCCTTTTCTTTCACACAATGGTTTACTATCTGATTCGGCTGATCAAAAGCCTTTCTGTATTCTTCATTTTGAGAATAACTTTTACTAATGTTCGGGAAGGCCGGGCTATGTTTGTCACCAATAACCTTATCAACATAACTCTTATAGTCAAAACGGTATGGGTCATTATTATCATTGAGCCTGTTTTTGAAGTAATCCACAACATCATACAGAGGGCTCTCTTTATCTACCGCCCCAAAAAGATGATCGTGATCTTTACTATAGGGATATACAAGAGAGTCGCGTGCACCACAGTCCCCTGTAAAACTTACCGTTGTCACACAGTTGTTATTCAAATCATCTGAAGTTCTTCTATCATTTATTGATTTAGCCAGAGAGTTTGCGATTTTTGAATAAAATGCGCCAACAGTCTCACCAGACCCAAAACACTTTGAATTAAAAGCCTGGGTATGTTCGTCATGGGCACACTGCCCTTCCGTATGAAAGTAGTAACTATAATTAATACCCAAAGTACAATTATCAGGCATAGGAAGATTATTGCCGGCCGGAGAAATAGTTTGATAGTCTATTGCACATATAGCATTTTTATTAAGCATGCTCTCAAATGTATTTTCTCCATATTTTGCTAATAGTTCATCTATTTTCTCAAGAACGTCTTCTCTTTTTGGGGATTTTTTATTTATTTTGTCCGCAGCTTTAAAATAGTCAGCTTTCTTCTTGCTTACAGTTTTGGCCACTTCCTTCACTGTGCTCTCATAGATTTCCCTTTTCTTATCAACAAAGGAATTATACTTAGCGACATATTCATGTATGACTTTATCCCTGTCTGGAATGCTTTCAAAATCAAATTCATTAAAAGCCCCCCTTATGTATTGACAGTATTTTATATATGATAAAGCATCAACATTGTTGGTATACCTCACCTGTCTACTATTTTCCCCAAACATCTCTCCCAGACAATTAATCAAACCAAAATGACCAATATTAAATACTTTGTTCTCAAGTAAATTCTGGATATTGTTTTGGGACTTAATCTCTAAAAACATTCTCTCATTCTGTAGTGCAGAACTGGCATGAAGATTCATAAGTGGTCTGAGTGAGTCTAAATCATAAGCGAGCTTTTCATTGTTAACATGATCCATATAACCTTCAACATATAGCTGCTTTCCTTTATTAATCATTTCCAATAATATTTTATTCAGCTCAGGTCTTTCTCTTTTGGATCCTGCCAGAAGATTGTATTTGTCTGTATAGCTTTGATAGATATTTTTATCAGCAAGATAGGTGAAATTATCATTGGGTCCATTATTATTATGAATAGATGTTGTATACAGCGTGTTCCTTTCTATATAAATCTGTCTATCCGCCATATTGATGTCAGCGATGTAACAGTTCCCATGAACATATGTGAAGCGTTTTGAAGGGCAGGTTGTACCTTTTGCCTTTGTCCATAGCATGTTGCTCCATACCCAGAAAGACCACTCAGCTATTGCTCCTCTGGGAATACCTCTCACCAGGCATTTATCCATTCTTACCCGGTAATCTGATCCTTGCTCACAGAGGGGCCTTATTTTTGAAATGTAAACTGGAAACCCATGATCTTCAGCAGTATCAGTGAAAAAAACCTTTCTTCTCTGCCAGTGAATGGGATTGTTGTAGTAACATTTATTATTTTTGGCAGTAAAATCAACTCCACACCCGCCACTCAGAGGATAATAAGGTCCATTGTCATCCATGTTCAGGCTCATGCTTTTATCATTCGCTGGTAATGTTTGCAGATAGCCAATTCTGCATTTGTCGCCGAGGTCTTCCGCCCCTGGTGGGCAGGGCGGATTGACTGGAGGGACGCCAAGAAGTATGGCTTTGTGCTTCAGTTCTTTAACAACCTTTTCATTCAGGTGGTCTTTCAAGCCATCCAATGCGTCCCGCGCAATAACTGAGGCGTTGAATTTTCGCAGCACATCGCTAAACCAGCCCTCTATATGAATCTCCTGTACAAGAAAAATATCAACAAGCATGTGAAGAATATTCAGCCAAAATTCCGCGAAACCAGTACCAGCAGGAAGGTTCATTTTGCCCATTTCTATAACATCAACAACTGTTCCCCAAATGAGGCCGACTATAGGAATATTTCCGAGGAGCTGCTTAGATGCTTGCCAACTATCAATGTGGGCCCAGGTTTGGTTTGACTTGGGGAATTCATCTTCCATAATCATAACGATTGTGTTGGCGATGATCTGAATGGTAAAAAAGACATCCCCGGCAGCATCAAAAATTTCAGAGGCAGTGAACTGTTCAGGCCCTTCTCCAACTGCACCGGATACACTTTCCGGAACGTCTGTTTCCGTAGCTCCGGCACCTAGAATTCCGGACTCCCTCATAGATGCAAGAGCAAAAACATCTTTGTCTGCAAAATTTTCCAGCTCTTTGGTAGCCCCTGCGGCCCCAAGCATTTTAGAAATATACTCACTGTATCCTGGGTTATTCTGAAAGGCGATCTCACTTGTAAAACTCGTCTCCATCTCAAACTCGCCCACGTTGGGAGTATCGGCAGAACTATTTGTAACAACCCTCGATATCAGCGCCATACTGCCTTCTGCAGGGATATCTTCATCTGCAGCGATCTTTTCCGTATTCAATAAACGGGCCGCATCCTCATGACGGTTAGACGCTTCCTCCCAGGCAGCGTTGGGTTCACAGGGTATGCTTCGCACTGCTGTCGAGACTACCATCGAGGTTACACCCAGCATGAGAAGACAGCGTGCCTTCTTACCTTTGTATTCACTATACGACAGCACAGACTTATCCTTTTTCAGGAGCAAAACACAGAGGGGTTACTTGCAATCACCTCAGGTCATTTTGTATAGACGACGATTATCAATCCTGCTACTACAACGAAAAAAACAAAGAAAAAACAACAAAGAAAAATAACAAAGGGCCGGATTCCTTCCTGCGCAGGGGCGAAACAGCTACTGTTGAAGATGCCTGTGGCGTGTTTGGCCATAAGTACAGCCGTCAGGAAGGTCATGCTATTTGTTTATTTCAGTGGGATTGAGGGGCAAAGCTCCTTACTTGTGAACAGGCTCTTGTTGAACTGATGGGATGGATTAGTCATCATCGTTATGATGTGATCATTGTTGTAGAAGTAGAAATATAATGGGTCTCGAAAAAATAAAGTCCTACCTGACTGCCCTCGCTAAATATGATGGTTCTGACCTTTATCTGAGTACCGGAGCGCCCCCCTGCGCTAAATTTCAGGGGGTATTAAAGCCATTGTCGAAAGAGCTATTACCACCAGGGGTAGTGCGGGAAATGGCTTATGGAGTTATGGATAATGAACAGAAAAAGGAGTTTGAGGAAGAACTGGAAATGAACCTGGCGATGTCTATTCCCAGGGTCGGGCGTTTCCGTATCAATATCTTTTTGCAGCGCAATGAGGTGTCCATTGTCGCCCGGAATATCAAAGCAGAGATTCCCAACTTTGATGATTTGAAGCTGCCTCCCCAGTTGAAAGATATTGTCAATACCAAGCGTGGACTTATCCTGTTTGTTGGTGGTACTGGCTCTGGTAAATCCACGTCACTGGCGGCTTTGATTGACCATAGGAACGCCACTTCCGGCGGGCATATCATTACCATTGAAGACCCGATTGAGTATGTGCATAAACACAAGAAATGCATTATCAATCAGCGGGAAGTGGGTGTAGATACCCGTAGTTATAGCTCGGCACTCAAGCAGACTCTGCGGCAGGCACCGGATGTTATCCTGATTGGTGAAATCCGGGATCGGGAAACCATGGAGCATGCTCTCGCTTTTGCGGAAACTGGTCACCTCGCAATTTCTACCCTTCATGCCAATAACGCAAACCAGGCTATAGACCGGATAATCAACTTTTTCCCTGAGGAACGCCGCCCTCAGCTGGTTATGGATCTGGCCATGAATCTGAGGGCTTTTGTCTCCCAGCGTCTTGTAAAAACCACAGATGGCAAACGTGCCGCGGCGGTTGAGATTTTGCTGGGAACAGAAACCATCAAAGAGAAAATTCTTAAGGAAGAGTTTGAGGAAATTAAAGGCATTATGGAAAAGTCAGAAGGCGTGGGTATGCAGACCTTCGACAGCGCTTTGTTCCATCTTTATCAGGAAGGCCGTATAGACTTTGATGAAGCTATTAAAAATGCGGATGCGCCGAATAATCTGCGCCTGCGGATGAAGCTGGCAGAAGAGAGGGAGCCTGCTGAGGAGAGCTTCATTTTCTCTTTGGCTGAAGAGAAAGAAAAAAAACACGGAAGAGCTTCGTTCGCAATTGATGAGTCTGAGGAAGAAGCTTAGGGGCTGTTCACAATTAGGGACACCCGAAGGGCCTTTTCGAGGGCTTCCATGGCTGCGTTGCAGCGACTTGAAAGACAACCAGTATTCCTTCGTCGCTGCGCCTTGCCCTGAAAGTCCTCGGAAAGGCTGAGCACGATAACTAATTGTGAACAGCCCCTAGAAACAGAGCACCAATACATTATTTTTATGTAAGCTCTTTATGTATTGGTGCTCAGAGATTCAGCGACCGACACGAAGGCTGAATCGTGCACCTTCCCTGCAGGTAGGACTGAAGCCAGCTTGTGAGTAGTTAATGGTATGAATGAAATAGAGTGTTCTCCCGGGCCTGTAGGGAATAAAGCCACCGATAGGAATCAGTCTGATGGGCATGATCAGCTTGTTACCAAGAATATCACTGAAATCGCCAACTTTACTGGCGTTACCGGGGTTCCAGCATTTCAGATAGTCTTCTCTACTGACATTGATAAGAGAACCACTGGCTTGGAAATATTTGACTTCGACGGCGTCTCCCAGGCTGACAGGCATTGATGATAAATCAAGTACTGAAGTGTCTCCGGCACTGGGATTTATTTCGCTACTATTTTGATGGGGGTTAACCTCAAGGATAAAGCGTCCATAGTTACGCCGACAGAGTTCACTTGTGATAAAGCGACCATCTGCGGGGTTGTAGTCTCCGTAAACAAAGTAGTGTCTTGTGTAGGGCAGGAAGCGAGAGATACCTCCCAGTTGTTCAGCCTGATCGGGCCAGATGGCACGCATGCTTAAGGTCAGACTATTGTTGTCATTGGTATTACCCTGAAAGAAAGTCGTCCGCTGGAAGGGGTTAACAGGGTTACCATATATCATGGGATTATCAAACTGGCAGCGCCGGTAATCTTCCTCTGAAACCTCAAACAATGCTCCCCGGTGGCCCTGTCCGGTTGTAACATTCAGGTCTGTTCCATAGCGAATGGTATATGTATTGTCCTTTGATCCAGATCGTTTCTTGTAAGTGAGTACAAATTCATTTTTAAATATAACAACACTGTCGATAAGAGATCCACAGCACTCTCTGGCCCCATACTCGTGAAATTGCAGTGTTTCAGTGGGCGATGAGGCAGTGAAGGTGTACTCAGCGGTTTTCCACTGGTCGGTACCCCGGTTGGAAACAGGCAGTCGAGTGGACAGATTGGCTATTGTGATACCCAGTGATGCGTCAGCATTGGCCTGGTCATGAAGAGCATAATCGAAACGAAGTGTATAGTTCCTGCCGGTTTCAAGATTATTAATAACCTGTTCAATGGTAGCTCCTTTACTAATATCAGCGTGTTGTAAGCCTTTCGCACCATACAGACCCAGCTTTCTAGTGCGATTGAGGTGCAGGCTGATGGAGCCGTTAATAACTTCCCACGGGCCTATGCTGTCCCCCGTGTTAAAATCTTCCCAGCCTTTCCCTATTGGTGGCAGGGTTGGTTGCTCAAAACCGTCGTTCTTGACAAGATTGATTGGAGAGGCGTGTACAGACATGCTGAGTGTGAGCAGGCAGTAGAACACTATGCCAATGCGCTGTATGTGAATGTCCATGACAAATACCTGAATTTGTGGGGGGGGGTGGATAAGTGTTACATGGGAGTTTATTAAATAAGTGAAGGCTCAGAGATTCAGAAGGTTGTTAAAAAAGCTTGTGACAAGCCTGCAGCTATTGCCCAGAGATTGTTTCGGCAGTCTTAAGGGCTTTTACGAGATTCCGGTATTTAATCTCAAATGTACCTTGAGAAGCTAAGCCTGCAACAGATGATGAGACAGAAGTATAGAAATAAATGAGCAATATTAAAGTGTAAAGTTCGCTTTATGGTTGCCTGTTAGGAGAAACTGTACATGATGGCTATGTCATGGGAGAAGGTCAGTCGATAGACGGCATTGGTCAATTCAGTAACAGTTTGACCAACTCACTGCGATTATCCAGCAAATCTTCCAGGGTATAACTGTCCAGTACACCCACAAACGCATTCATGGCATCCGCCAGTATACTTTTCAGACGACAGGCAGGCTGCAACCGGCAGGCAGGAGTATTGCAGTCGATAGCCTGCAGATTAATCTCCATAGCCCGAACCACTTTCCCGATATTAATGTCCCCGGGAGCCATGCCCAGCTCTATGCCACCGCCTTTGCCCCGCACATTATGGAGAAAACCGTGCTGCCCAAGTTTCTGTACAATTTTCATCACATGGCTGCGGGAGAGCTCATAGGTTTCAGTGATTTCCGCGACGGATAGTCGCTCCCCTTCCGGTTTCAGTGCTGCCTGAATCAGTGTACGTAAAGCGTAATCTGTGTGTCGGGTCAGTTGCATCTTGCTCTGGTCTGCCGGAAAGGTTCACATGTGATGAATATTTAGCCAGCTCCGGATTATATATGCCAGCAGGCATTTATACGTATGTATCAAAATGGAATTTACGTTAGCATAAAGATTCAAAAAATATGAATGTTTATGTCGTGAGGATTTCACTATGTTCTGCGTACAGTGTGAACAGACTATCAGAACCCCTGTGGGCAATGGTTGTTCTTACGCTCAGGGTATGTGTGGTAAAACATCTGACACGTCCGATCTTCAGGATGTGCTGATCTACATGCTGCAGGGTGTGTCCTGGTATGCCCTGAAGGCCCGTGAACAGGGCATAGTGATCCCAGAGATTGACGGCTTCGTCCCCCGCGCATTCTTTGCAACCCTCACTAACGTAAACTTTGATAATGATCGTATCGTCGCTTTTATCCGGGAAGCCAACGCTGCCCGTGATGCTCTGAAAGCCGCCTGTGCAGAGAAAGGCATCGACATGTCCGACGCATCTGCTGCGGCCACCTTTGAGCTGGCAGAAGATATGGCAGGCATGCTGCTGCAGGCTCCTGCCATGCTGCCTAACCGCGGCAAGGATGAAGTGGGCGAAGATATTGTTGGTCTGCGTCTTTTGTGCCTTTACGGCCTGAAAGGGGCGGCGGCTTACATGGAGCACGCCCGGGTTCTGCATCAGACAGATGCTGACGTAGGTGCAGAATTCCACAAGCACATGGCCTGGCTGGCCACTGACCCGGCCGATGTTAATGCTCTGCTGGAATGTGCCATGGCTATCGGCCAGCTGAACTATCGGGTTATGGAAATGCTTGATAAAGGCGAAACAGACGCCTTTGGTCATCCGGAACCCAGCCAGTTGAACGTCAAGCCGGTGAAGGGCAAGGCGATCGTTGTTTCAGGCCATGACCTGATCGACCTTGAAGAGCTGCTTAAGCAGACCGAAGGTAAGGGCATAAACATTTACACCCACGGTGAAATGTTGCCAGCCCATGCTTATCCGGAGCTGAAAAAATATCCCCATCTCGTGGGTAATTTCGGCAGTGCCTGGCAGAACCAGCAGGCGGAATTTGAAGAGTTCCCTGGCGCTATCATCATGACGTCCAACTGCATTATTGACCCGAATGTTGGTAAGTATGCAGATCGAATATTCACCCGCAACATTGTAGGCTGGCCGGGTGTCTCTCATATTGAAGGTAATGACTTTTCCGCTGTTATTGAAAAGGCGCTGGAACTGCCCGGCTTCGAATATGATGAAATCCCCCAGATGATCACCACCGGCTTTGCCCATAAAGCACTGATGGGCGCAGCCCCTGCGGTGATTGAGGGCGTAAAGGCCGGAGATATTAAACACTTCTTCCTGATTGGTGGTTGTGACGGTGATAAGTCTGAGCGTGCCTACTTCACTGATTTTGCCAAGGCCGTACCGGAAGACAGCCTGATTCTTACCCTGGGTTGCGGCAAATACAAATTCAACAAACTGGCCTTTGGCGATATAAACGGCATTCCCCGTCTGCTGGATGTCGGTCAGTGCAACGATGCCTACTCAGCGATTCAGCTGGCCCTGGCTCTGGCGGAAGCATTTGAATGCGGCGTGAATGATCTTCCTCTGTCGCTCATTTTGTCCTGGTTTGAGCAGAAGGCTATTGTCATTTTGCTGACCCTCCTGTCCCTGGGTGTGAAGAATATCCATACCGGTCCTTCCGCTCCGGCCTTCCTGACGGACAACCTGATGAACATTCTGGTTGAGAAGTTCGATCTGAAACTGACGACAACCGTCGAGCAGGACCTGAACGCAATTCTGAAAGTCGCCTGATAGTGACCGGGGGCCTGTTGAGCTGATATGAGCGAGGCAGGCTCCGCCCTCTGGAGTACAAAGTAATATGTTGCAGCCTGAGCAGATAGTCGAACACTTCAACCAGTACAGCCGTGCGCAGAATCTTCAGCGCAGCACCATAGAGCTGGTCTGCCAGCGGGTAATTGATGAAACCCCTGATATCAAAACCTTTGTTTTTACCGCAGAACCAGTCAACCGCTTCTGGTTCAAGCCCGGACAGTTTATCACTCTGCAACTGGAGATTGATGGTGAACAGGTTCACCGCTCCTACACCATCGGTTCAAGCCCGTCCCGCCCCTGCACTCTGGAGTTAACCATCAAGCGTGTGGAAGGTGGAAAAGTTTCCGGTTGGATTTTCGATAATATTGAAAGCGGTAGCCGGGTCTCCGCAATGGGGCCGAATGGTGGTTTCAATATTATTGACCTGCCGTCCAACAGATTACTGCTGATGAGCGCCAGCTGCGGTATTACTCCTGTCATGTCCATGGCTCGCTGGTTGCTGGATACCGGTGCTGATGTGGATATTCATTTTATCCATAGCGGAGCGACCGAGCAGGATCTGGTCTATCGTCAGGAACTCACTTATCTGTCCGGAAAACACGACAACTTCAAACTGGATTTCACGGTAGATAGCCGTGACGGACTGTTAAACCAGGAAATGCTTCAGCGTCTGGTGTCGGATCTTAATAGTCGTACACTCTATATCTGCGGTGCGCCGGGTTATATGAATGCGGTAGAAACCATGGTGGCAGATGTCGGCTTTGATATGAATAACTATCACTACGAGAAATTCACCGCTGACCTGCTGGAGAGTGAGCAGGCTATAGTGCCTCCAGCTTCAGAAGGGGGGGGAAAGCAGAGTTACGCCGTTGCTATGGAAAAAACCGGTGTCTCCGTTGAGGTCGACCCGAGCGAACTGCTGGTGGATACCCTGCTGAACAATAAAGCGCCGATCATTGCCGCATGCCGCAGCGGTATGTGCGGAGCCTGCAAGGTGCAGATTATTGATGGTGAAGTGGACAGCACCAGCCAGATGACTCTGACTCCGGAAGAGATTGAGCAGGGATATGTGCTGAGCTGTTGCTCACGGCCTAAAACTGACATTCGCGTGGCTATCTAACCAGATTGTTAGTTCCTTCTGAGTTCCATCTCTGGCCGCTGTCTAATGACTAGAGACAGAACAGGTTGTCAGGGGAGATATCATGGCGATAGCGGCATTCCAGTCTGGATTGGGAGCTATTAAAAGTCTATTGGCCGGAAAGGCTTCAGTGGAACCCCACAGACTCACTTTTGATGGGCATAAGATAGCCAGCGCAGAGTCTCAACGCTGGCTGCTGAAAGAAAAGGAACGTCTGGACGAGAAAGAATCGTATTCTCTGGGAGGAAATTCCAGAGTGTATTCGATTTGTTCCACTGAACCTGCGGTGGCATTGAAAATTATAAAGAATAATCCCAGCGCCCAGGAGAGGGGGATCAGGGAAATAGAGAACCTTCGGAAACTTCAGCATCCGAATCTTGTAAACATGCACGGCATGTTTTACAGCCCTCTTGCCATAGTCCTGTGGCTGGGAGATGGAAATCTGCGACAATATTGTGAAACCCATGATTTCGCTGTCACTGAGTGGCTCAGCTGGGCACGGCAGTCCGTGGATGCGGTGACTTATCTCCATGAATTGAAAGTGGTTCATACGGATATCAAGCCTGAAAATATCCTGACGTTCCCTGATTCCGGTCACCACATAAAACTGGGGGATCTGGATCGGGCATGCGAAACCGGGGCATTGGTTTTCATGGGGAATGCCAACGTTGCCCCTGAAGTATCTTCTTTCTGGCAGAAAAAAGTCACCCTTGGCGGAGTCAATGTTTTATCTGTGAACCGCTGCATGCTGGCAAATGATGTCTGGTCGCTGTCTTATACTTTTTTTCGATTGGCGGAGGAGTTCGGCTTTGGCAGGGAAAAGATATTCGAGACAGTGAATGGCTTTCTTGAAGCCAGTTTTTTTGATGTTGAGGATCAGGTTATTGAAGACTTTGTCTTACAACTGGCCAGCAAAACCAGTCAGACGTCACCAAGAAAAAGTCCCGGCAGGCAGCCAGGTGCATTCTTTTGCAGGGTTTCCGAAGATAAGACAGAACAGCAATGCATGATGGTATTGCTGAAGCTTTTTCTGCAGGGGCTTCAGGTTGATTTCTCAAAGAGGCTGGAGATTAAAGAACTGGGCAGAGGGCTGCGTGAGATACCGTTGCCCGGGCAGAAATGACCGGAAAACGTTTCCAGCCTTATTAAAACCGTTGGGGTTTAAATCTCTCAAAGCCTTAATTGAGGACTTTAATTGAGGGCCTTTTGCACTAAAGCCAGAGTTTCCTCAGGAAGCTCAAGTGAGAGTGCGGCCTGCCGGGCTTTCTCAGACATTTTCCTCCAGGTCTTCTGCACAATTCTGATCACTTTATCTTCCGGATGTTTGGCGGCAAAGGCCAGGAAGCCGGTTTCAATAAATACCAGACAGGCACAGTCTTCCACGGCCTGGGCGTCGGTATTTTTCTTCAAACTCTGCTTGCGGATAATTGTTTCTGTATGGGCACGGCTTTCTTCGCTGTAACCCTGTTCCTTCATAATCTGTACAGCTTTTTGGGCATGGAATTTGCCCAGAGATGTCCGCCATTTCAGGTAGCCGGTGCGATCCATGGGGTAATCCGAGCGGGGAATTTTCCAGCGGCACAAATGCTGGCTGCGTACCGCGATCTGCAGTTCTTCAGAAGCTTCCGGATACAGCTTCTCCAGCCAGCGGGTCATATCCCCGGCATAAATCAGTTCATCGGCCTTGCCATCGGTTTGCTTCGGGTCCTGGGCATGGAGGGAATCAATGGCCTGAAGGGTATTACTGAGCTGGGACACAGGTATCTCCATAGGTTTTAAGTTTTTATGGTTTCGGACAATAGTTGAAGGTGAGCGCTGGATATTAAGCCGGTTATTAAGTCGGTTATTAAGAGTGTATGCCGTTGTCCCGGGTTTGGTAACACCTTTGTCAGGCCATTTTCCCGTGTTTTTTGGGACAGTAGGTGTTTTCCAGAGCCATCAAGAGGGAACTATGAATGTATCTGCGACTTCTGGTGCGGGAGGGGAGAAATATCAGCTAAGCCTGGAAGCAGGAAATGTTTCTTCGGAAGACCAGCGGTGGTTGGGAGGCCAGATGGCTGGAAAGCAACTTCCTGCGGAAGGGGGAACTTTTTACGTTTATTGTGTCCGTAACTGTGTTCCGGAAGTTGCCCTTAAGGTTGCTAAAAAGGCAGAGGATGGAAAAGCTTTAAAGGAGCTGGAAAGAGAAGCCAGATTACTGAAAACACTTCAGCACCGTAACATCATCACTTTTATGGGGATGTTTGATTCAGCGTTGGGGCGGGTCTCAGTGCTGCCCCGCTATGACAGTGATCTATTGGATTATTGCGAAAGGAATTCTTACGGCGTTTTCCAGTTAAAAGATTGGATTGACCAAATCAGCGACGCTCTTATTTACATACATAGTATGTCCTTCGTGCATTCCGATATTAAGCCGGAAAATGTTCTTGTTAAAAAGACTGGCGAAAGTCTGCACCTGGCTCTCTCCGACTGGGGCTGGGCAGGTAATGTAGGAGAGCCCATACATCCAGAGAACAGCAGCTGCGCGCCGGAAGTCTCTCAGTTCTGGTTGAGAACCCAGGCTTTAGCCATGGTGGATTTCCGCAGTCTAGAGGAAAAAATGACCGAAAATGATGTCTGGTCATTTGGTTATATGATCAGGAAGCTGGCCTGTCGCTTTCCCGACGACCATGAAACAGAAACACCGAGAGCGATAAGTGGTTTGTTGGGAGATAACAGGGACATAGGTGTGAAGATTGAGCCAATAGAATACCTGATCGGGGACTTGATAGAAGATACCAAAAGGCCGCCGGCACACAGGCCAGAGGTTGGTATACGGTTCTTTTGTAAGCTGTATGATAAATATGAAGAGAAAGAGCTGATGACCCAAATCCTGAAATTTGCCCAGTTCGCTATGGCTGTCAACTATCATGGCCGACCCGATATAAAAGCATTGCAGTTGTTGTTTAAAAAGCCGATGAGTGAATAACTCAGACACGGTTAGTTTTCGGGGCGGGGGACCATCGTCCAGAGTGAGGACACCTGCCCGGCCTGGGTATCCGGGTGGTTGTGGTGAATAATCGCTTCCTGCCCCTGGAGCAGAAGAATAACGGCACCATCAATCATATTGTTGCAAATTGTATGGGCTGTTCCGTTGTCTTTTATTAATGCTGTTGTGTGCAGGGCGTTTGACTGCTCTTCTGCGAGTAGCTTATTCAGGGAGTCTCCGGTCAGCAGATCCTGCTGGAATATTTCGCTTTTCAAATTGTTAATGGCCAGGGAGATATTTGTGTCTTTATCCTGGGAAAACTGACGTATATGTCGCAGGGTATTGATGATGCGGGCGCGCAGGTGCCAGTAATATTTACGGGTTTCTGTCTCTGAACGAATATGGCGTCGCAGGTTTTTGTGCAGAAGTCTCAGTTGTTTAATGGCTGAAACAAAGTTATCACAGGCCATGCGAATAGCGTCGATAGAGGCTTTCTGCTCCGGTGTAGCCTGGGGGCTGAGCTGATCACAGAAGCTGGTAATGTCCTCATAAATTCCGCGGATCTGTAGTTTGTAGAGTTTACCAACACGCCAGTTGGGCCAGGGAGGAATCGATTCTGGTTCATGAATATTGGAATCCTCAAGAATCCTGTTATCACCGATATAGAGCCCGAAACCTATCAAAGCCACAGTGCGGCGATACAGCCGGGCGCTTTCTGTTCTCAGGGCAATTATTGCTGCGTCCGGATGGGCCAGGGAGGCATCGGTCAGCAGACGGGTACGCGCTGGTTTTTTATCAGGCAGGGGTAAATCAAGTGTTGCCGTATCGCTGTTGGCAGGCAGCCAGCTTTGCAGGACTTTCTCCAATAGACCCAGCACGGGCATAACCAGAATCGCGCCAACACAGTTAAACAGTGTATGGAACAGTGCCAGTTCCAGCATGGGGTTGTCGTGGAAGCCCATTTGTTCTGCGAGATTCCGGGTTAGGGATTCCCAGAAAGTGATGGAAGGAAGAATAACCAGCGCCGCAGCCATTTTATAAATAATATTGGCCAGAGCCAGTCTGCGGCCATCTCCCGGTGCGCTTACCGAGGCCAGTGTTGCAGTGGCTGTTGTACCTATATTGGTGCCAACACACAGGGCCAGTGCCTGTGAATAGTCAATATGGCCATTGGCCATGGCAGCGATTACCAGTACCAGCAGGGCATGGCTGGACTGCATCAATACAGTCAACAGAATGCCGGCCATGACGCCCCCGGCCAGGGAGTAATCCGCTGTCAGTAGAGTCAGGTCACCGCTACTGGCCATGCCTTCCCGGATGTAGTGAATACCAAGAAACAGAAAGCTCAGTCCCAGCAGAATATAACCACTGCCCTTGGCTCGTTGACTGGTCTGCAGCTGAAGCAGTGTACCCATCACCAGCATTGGCATGGCGTAGTGGGAGATGGCAACCTTCATTCCGTAAGCAGCCATCAGCCAGGTTCCGGAGGTGGCTCCAAGCCCTGCGCCAATCACCAGGGCCATGCCTGCGGCCAGGGTTACCATGCCGGTACTGACAAAGGACACAGTAATCACAGATACCATGGAGCTGGATTGCAGAACACTGGTAGCCAGTGCTCCAGTAATAAAGCTGTTTATGCGGGTGCGGGTAGTACGCCTGAGAGTTTGGGCGAGCAGGCCACCGCTGGTCTGGCGAAAGCCCTGCTCAAGGCAGAGCATGCCGAACAGGAACAGTGCAATTCCGGCAGTGATGGTAAGAATATCGGGACGAAACCAGAAGCTGAGAACCAGAAGTACAGCAATAGAAAAGAACAGAATCCTGCGAAACATGGGATATCCGAAGAAATTATTATGGGTTTTTATGCAACGACTGAATATCGGCTGGGGACGGTTTGTCTGTAGTTTGGAAGGAAGAGCGACCCGCCTGAATAGCTGATGCGGATCGTTCTTTATTTTGGAACATTATGGTTTATCAGGTAGAGACAGTTGGCCGCTTTTCACCGTTATAAACCTCCATATCCAACTCTCCTTCGCTCTTGGCGACCAGGGTTGCCACCATAATATCGCCGCTGATATTTACCACGGTTCTGGCCATATCCAGAATCCGGTCAATACCGGCAATCAGGGCCACACCCTCCAGGGGCAGGCCGGCAGTGGTCAGCACCAGGGTCAGCATAATTAACCCTGCACCGGGTATACCCGCTGTGCCGATAGAGGCGAGAGTGGATGTGGCGATAATAGTGAGATAATCACTGGAAGTCAGGTCGACACCAAAGGCCTGGGCAATAAACAGAGCGGTCACACCCTGGTACAGGGCTGTACCATCCATATTGATAGTACAGCCCAGGGGCAGGACAAAGCTCGATGTGCCCCGGGATACCCCCAGTTGCTGGGAACAGCGCAGGCTGACCGGCAGGGTGCCGGCACTGCTGGATGTGGTAAAGGCGATAATCTGGGCATCAAAAATAATTTTGAAGAAACGCACAGGGTTGATACGCCCGATAACTCCGAGCACCAGCCCGTAAAGGCCATACATCTGCAGCACACAGGCGATATACACAGCCGCAATCACTTTTATCAGAGGCAGCAGCACATCCATACCATAGGATCCCGCCACCCAGGCCATCAGGCCGAAGACACCGTAAGGGGCGAAGCTCATCACAATGCCGGTCAGCTTGTACATGGCTTCAGCCAGGCTGGCAAAAACGGTAATGGCAGGTTTGCCTTTCTCTCCACTCAGGGTCAGGGCGATGCCCAGGGCCAGAGCGAAGATAATAATCTGCAGAATATCGCCGGCCGCCATGGCCTGAACCGGATTCTGGGGAACCAGCCCAACAAGAGTATTAATCAGGGAAGGGGCTTCTTCGGCAACAGGCTGCTCTTTGGCTATCAGGCCCAGTCCTTCACCGGGCTCCAGAATATGGCCGAACAACAAGCCCAGAGAAATGGCGATAGCGGTTGTCAGTAGGTAAATAAACAGGGTTTTTACCCCGATACGCCCCATTTTTCTGGTGTCCTGCATGGAGCTGACTCCAACCACAAGGGAGCAGAATACCAGGGGAACAATCAGCATCTTGATGGCATTCACAAACAGGGTGCCAATGGGCTTTAGCATCACTGCCTTTGGACCGAGCCCGATGCCCACCATAATTCCCAGTAACATACCTGCCAGAATTTTTCCCCATAGCGGCAGGTTCTTCCATTTATTCCAGAGAGACCCGCCTGATGATTCTTTGTTGGAGGACGGGGTTCTGGCTGAGCCTGTGGACATTGAGCCACTCCTTAAATGTAATGTTTCTAAGTAATGATAGAGGGGGAATATGCCGGCGACATTCTTTGGGAAATCTGGTCGCGCACACGAATCCGTTCCATGTGGTGGTAGAATACGATCCTGTATCACACAGAAATCATCGGGACTGTCTTAACGTTAAGGCCGATGGCAGGTTACGGGCAGGTCAGAGAAAGTTGGCAATGTTCAGGCATCAAGCCAGATCTATGAATTGTTCCTGGTTGTTAATATAGACATTTGTTCGGACAGAAAATGACAGGTAAAAATGAGTTGAACTATCGCCTCCAGGGCGAGGGGCTGCTGGTTGTGATACTCCATGGTCTGTTTGGCAGTATGGATAATCTCGCTCCTGTGGTTCGTCATCTGGTTTCCGATTATCAGGTGCTGTCCGTTGATCTCCGTAATCATGGACGGTCCTTTCATGCAGATACCATGAGTTATCCCGAAATGGCGGATGATGTGCTGTCACTGATAACGCAGCTGGAACTGCCCGAAGCTGTTGTGTTGGGTCACTCCATGGGGGGAAAAGTGGCTATGCAGATGGCCCTGGTATCACCAGAGAGAGTGAAAGGACTTATCGTTGCTGATATAGCGCCGGTGGATTATCCCCCCGGGCATGACGAAGTGCTGAAAGCCATACAGGCCTATGACTGTACAGCTGCCTCCCGAATGGCAGTGGATCAGCTATTCGCTCAGTTTATTCAGGAACAGGCTGTTCGCCAACTGCTGATAAAGAACCTGATGCGTGATGAATATGGGCGGTATATCTGGCGAATGAATGCAGAGGCATTGGTAGCTAACTATGATGCGGTACGTAAATCCCTGGAACTGGATAACCGGGTTTATACTGGCCCAGTGTTGTTTATTAAGGGAAGCGAATCAGATTATTTACAACCAGAACACAAACCGGCGATTGGAAAACATTTTCCGGCAGCCACCCTGCGGGTGATTACCGGCGCAGGGCATTGGCTGCATGCGGAAAAACCAGTGGCGTTTAATGGTGTTGTGGATCGCTTTTTGAAAACGCTTGGCTGACAGCCGGTGGGTCAGTGATACCAACTGTCGTCTTCTTCGAGACTACCAAAGTCGTTTTCGTCGTAGTTGTCACCAAGCTGGTCTTTTAACTGCTTACGGTCGAAGTAGTTTTCTATCCCTTTGCGAATGCTGCGGGCTCTCTTGCGCTTGCAGCGTTGCTGCTGGGATTTCTTCTTCCGTAATTCCAGTCTGTCGGGAAGTCCATCGTCGGGAGCGAGGCCATCAGGCTCCGAAGAAAAGGGCTCGGAGTCTATTGTCGAGCGGGGCATGATAGTGAGTCCTTATACTGCATGTCTCACATTCAACTTTAGAAAACGGGTGTTGAGATAAAAGGGCTTGGTAATACCTATTCAGAATAAGCTGATAAAGGCTGTTCCCGCCGGGTTTTAGCCGGTAACAGAGGTGTCAATATCCCGGCTGGGAGGTGTCTGGCAGCCAGCTTCTCGGGGGCATTCTGTACACTTTCGTATCAAGCATACCGTCTGGGTAGAGCTTGAGTCGGCGGTAACCGGGCTGGCGCTCCTCATCCACCGCAAAGTCCCTGGAGCCGGGAGCAAACTGAACACATGTGGACGGCGTACCGAGAATGCGAATGCCCTGGTACATCTCATCCCGTTCCTGGTGAGTATGGCCATGGATGATGGCTTGAACCTGGGGATAACCTTTGAGCAGGGTAAACAGGGAACAGCTGTTCTTCAGGATGATATTATCCATCCATTCACTGCCAACAGGCAGAGGGTGGTGGTGTAGCGCGATAAGCACCGGATGGGCCTGAAAAGCCACAAGCTGGCTCTCCAGAAGATCAAGGCTTTCCGCGCTCAGGTGCCCGTAGGTGGCATTCGGCTCCTGAGTATTGGCGAACAGGATAACCCAGTTGCCCAGTTCAAGGTGATTGGGGAAATAATCCGCGAAAGCATCACTGCTGAGTTCATTTATTTCATCATGATTGCCCCTGACCCACGCACAGGGCGCACCCATGGTATCAACAACATTCTGGCAGTAAAAATAAGACTCATGGGAGTTGTCCTGGGAGATGTCCCCTGTCACCAGTACCTGGTCAATATGTTCTTCCTGCTCCCGGGCCATGGAGACAACGTCGGCAAAAGAGCGGCATGTTTTTATGCCCATAAGATCGCGGGAATCATCGGCAAACAGATGGGGGTCTGTCAGCTGAATCAAGTGAATAGGTTTTTGCTGCACGGTTTGTTCGCCGTTATTCTGCCAGGTTCAACATGTAATGCGCTGCACAACAGAGCAGAAGATAATAACGACCAACGCAGTCTGACTCCAGTTTTGAAAGAAAAATTGTTACAGGCTTGGCAATAATTAAATATCAGGGGAAACCCGATGCGGTACATAACCGCTGATCAGGCAATGATCCAGCCATTCCGCCAGCAGAATATTGAGCTGGTGTTTTTCATCAGGCTGGTGCAGGTGAGGATTAGGGTAGGCGTAGCGGGCATCCAGGTTGCGGTAGTGGCTGGCGGCGATCACCTCAGCCATGCGTACATCATGGTACATGCGGACAGTCAGCCGGGGCAGAGACAGCCAGGCATGAAGTGGCGTTGGCAGCGTCAGGGAGAGAACTGTGGTGTAGGGTGTCTGTTCACGTACTTCCAGGTGAGCTTCGGCGTAATGGCCCTGAACTTCAATCATAAGTGTGCGATGGGAGCCAGGCTTGCCGTGGGGCGCGATACGCTGCAGGCGGAGGTAATTGGCATCACACACAGCCTGCAGTCCGGCAAGATCCACATGGTAGCGGAAACCGTTTTTCGTTCTGGTTGTCAGGGTGCCTGATAGAGTCATCTGTGAACGTCAATGTTATTCAGGATTATGTTTTTATTATACCCGAAGCCATTCCTCCCCTGTATAAAAGTATGTGGTATTGGCACTGCTATAAGTGATATATGTGTAAAAACTACTTCAGCTTTTTTTCTGTAAGGTGTTATTTTGGCGAATTTGCAGTCAACAGGTCATTTGCCTATCGTCTGCAGCATTCTGTAAGATCAACCGGTTTTCCAGTTATAATTTTTTTACTTTAAAATTTACAGGATTTTTAATGATGGCACCCAAGCGATTACTGGTTGGAATCAGTGCGGCAGTCGTGGCATTCAGTGGAACTGTGCAGGCCCAGGAACCGGTTGACCTTTTACAGGTTTATCATATGGCTCTGAAGAGCGATGCGCAGTTGGCTGCAGCGCGGGCTTCTTTCAAAGCTGCAGAAGAGGTTGTTCCCCAGAGTCGTGCACTGTTGCTGCCTAATATCGGGGCAACCGGCCAGACAGCGGATAACCGCAGTAGAATGCTGGATTCCAACTCCCTTCCTATCGGGCGCCGCACCAATAACTGGAACAGTCACGGCTGGAGCGCGACCCTGACCCAGCCCCTGTTCAACCTGGAATCCTGGTTTACCTTTGAGCGTGCGGGGCTGCTGACAGAACAGGCAAGCCTGGTGCTGGCCATTGCACAGCAGAACCTGATTATGCGTGTGTCTGAAGCTTATTTTAACGTGCTGCGGGCCGAAGATAATCTGGCGACAGCTGTTGCGGAAGAAAAAGCCGTTAAACGCCAGCTTGAACAGACCCGCCAGCGTTTTGAAGTTGGCCTGATTGCTGAAACTGATGTTCACGAAGCCCGTGCCGTTTACGATGCTTCCCGTGTAACCCGTATCCAGGCGAACAATAACGTTGCCGTTTCTCTGGAAAATGTGCGGACTCTGACCAGTGCCGTGATTAACAATCTGGTCAAGCTCGATAAAACCATGCCGGTGGCCTCCCCCGCTCCCCTGGTTGTTGAAGAGTGGGTGAACACCGCTGTTGCCCAGAACCTGAACCTGCAGGCTTCCCGTAAAGGCATTGACGCTGCGGATGCCCAGTTGAAAGTCAGTCGTTCCGGCCATGCGCCGACTCTTAATGCCGTTGCCAGCTATAACCATAATGTCGATCCGAGCACAAGTCGCCCTCTTGGTAATTATGAAACCATTGGCAAGACTAACTCCACGACTTACAGCCTGCAGATTAGGGTGCCCATCTTCAGTGGTGGTGCGACTTCTTCAAAGGTTCGTGAGTCCGGTTACCGTCTGGAAGAGACCCGGATGAAGTATGACCAGTCTCTGCGGGATACCAGCGCCGGTACCCGTAACCTGTTCAATACAGTAAATGCTGATGTTGAGCGTGTAGATGCCCGTTGTCAGGGTATTATCTCCGCCAGCAGCGCGTTAAAGGCGACAGAGAGCGGTTATGAAGTGGGTACCCGTAACATCGTGGACGTGCTGAATTCCCAAAAGAACCTGTACAGTGCCCAGCGTGACTACCTGAATGCCCGTTATGACTTTATTCTCAATACATTGAAACTGAAGCAGACTGCAGGAACCCTGAGTCCCAAGGATCTTCAGGATCTGAATGTCTGGATTCGTGGTAGCAAGAATGATGAGCTGACTCCGGTGTGCAAAAGTGCCTGATAGTTCTTATCTGGAGACAGTCTCAATCTGGACATAAGTTGTAAATAAAAAGCCAGTGACGAATATATATTCATCACTGGCTTTTTATTGTTCGAATTTTATGAATCAAACAGAGCCTGAGCCAGCATTAGCTGTTTGGCCAGGGCACCACGGTTTTTATCCATCACTTCTTTAGCCGCAAGGCCTGCTGTTTTGTGGGCGTCTTTATCTGTGAGGAGATACTCGGCCTGATGGATTAAACCAGTGCTGGAATGGACGGTAAACAGCGCACCAGCGTCTTCGAGGGTGCGGGTGACTTCCTGGAAATTAAACACATGGGGGCCGGAGAGTAGAGGCAGGCCAAAAGCGGCTGGTTCCAGCGGGTTATGGCCACCATGTTCCACCAGACTGCCACCAATAAAGGCCAGATCAGAAGCACTGTACATTAGCATCAGCTCTCCCATGGTGTCGCCCAGCAGGACATCGGTTTCCGGAGTGATGGCTTCGCCGGTACTGCGTCTGACGATATTCCATTGTTCGTTCTTCAGCAGCTCATAAACTGTGTCAAAACGTTCCGGATGGCGGGGGACCAGAACAAGAAGAATGTCCGGAAGGGTTCTGCGGAGGTTGCGATAAGCCTCAATAATCTGCTCATCTTCCCCCTTATGGGTACTGGCGGCGATAAATACTTTGGTGTGTTCAGGGCGGCCGGACAGCCATTCGCTACGCAGTTTTTCACCCTCTTTCCGCAGGGTATCCGGGATTTCAAGGTCGTATTTCAGTGTACCGGTCACCTGCACTCTTGCCCTGGGAAAGCCTAGCTGAACAAAGCGTTCGGCATCGTCCGCTGATTGCGCCGCAATAAAAGAGAGCTGGCTCAGCATGCTTCGGGTGAGGGTACCAATATGTCTATAGCCTCTGGCAGAACGCTCGGACAGACGGGCATTGGTCAGAAAGGTAGGGATATTGCGACTGTGGCAGGCGGCAATGGTATTGGGCCAGAGTTCGGTTTCCATAATAACCGCCAGTTCCGGCTGCAACCGGTTCAGGAAGCGACTGACGGCTCCGGGCAGGTCGTAGGGGGCATAAACATGGAATACGCTGTCTCCGTAGAGCTTTTTCACCTGTTCTGAGCCGGTGGGTGTCATGGTGGTGACGACTATTCTGTGGTTTGGACAGGCGACCATCAGCTGTTTTACCAGGGGAGCGGCGGCGATGGATTCTCCAACAGATACCGTATGTACCCAGATACACTTGGTGTCGCTGTCTGCCGGCGCTTTGAAAAAGCCAAACCGCTCCTGCCAGCGTCTGGCATAGGCCGGGGTCTTCCAGGCCCTGTACAGCAGGCGAAGCCCCACCAGGGGCAGGCATAAATAGAAGATCAGTGTGTAGACAAAACGCGCCATTGTGTACCGCTTCCGTAAATAATCCACTTATTATCGGTGAGTCAGGCGGCGCAGCGCTACCGTTTTGTAAGACGAAAGTCGTGCCTGACGATGGTCTTATAGCGGCAACTTCTCCCCTGAATTAATGTCATGGAAGACATCAGAACATGCACAGGGAGATTGCTATGGCTGTTCCGGGAATTGATTCAGGAGTTCGTTTTCATGTAAAGGCTGAGCATGTTGATCTTGGGATTCAGGAAAGCGGCAGCCATCGGATGCTGGGGAATGTCAGGGGAGCAGCGGATAACAGCATGATTCCCTCAATAGGTATGCCAGCCTTAAAGAATTTCCTGACCAGAGTGACTTATCCGCTGCGTAAGTGCATGAGTGATTATAAAGTGGGGTGCGCTAAATCCTCATTGTACTTCCATACGCAGTGCCATGTTTTGGGAAGAAAGCTGGGTATAGGGATCGCCGGGCTTTTGGGGGCAGCCCCCGAAAATCAGGCCAAAGCCGGTAAGGCTCTGGGTAATCTGACAACGGTATTTATGATGATTCCAGGTTTGGCTGTGGGTATGACAGCGGGCTCGCTCAATGCCGCGAAGCATATTCTGACCGGCAGGAGCATTTATGATGCCTTTACCGCTCCCCAGGCTCGCAGCCTGTCCAGTTCACTGGCATGGCTTCACGAGAAGCATATGAGAAGTTTTGAAGGTGCCCGGGCCGTTTTCACGAAATTATGCACGCAGGACAATCTTCAGGAGGAGATACGTCTGGAAGATATTCCGGTTTCTGCAAAGCCTTCCAAAATGAAAACAGAGCGGTAAGACACCGTTGTTTGGTCGCAGTAAGTGTTTAGGGACAAACAGGTAAGTTAATAAAGGAGCATTGTTATGGGTGAACCTCGGATTGAGTCTTCTGGTATTGCACCGACGCTACCGATCGTGGGCGAAGATAAAAACGCTCAATTGAACACTGGGGTAAAAGTAACAGTGAAAGGACATACGGTTCGGTCACTTCTGTCTACAGCTCTTCTGAAGCCGTTCCGGTTTGCGGCCAGGGTACTTTATATTCCCGCTAAAGCCATATCTGATGTCACGGCTGTCAGTATCAGCGGTATGGTTGCCGGTGGTATCAGCGCGGGCTGTATTGGTGGTGTCGCAGGTTCCGCAGGCGCGAGATTATTTGGTTTTGGTCGTTTGTTTTCTACTGTGGTTGGTGGAATTAATGGTTCCTTATGCATTGTTCCCGGCG
Source organism: Parendozoicomonas sp. 209JJ7-1 (assembly GCF_058147085.1). Lineage (NCBI taxonomy): Bacteria > Pseudomonadati > Pseudomonadota > Gammaproteobacteria > Oceanospirillales > Endozoicomonadaceae > Parendozoicomonas > Parendozoicomonas sp. 209JJ7-1. The sequence goes on from NZ_JBYVJU010000016.1 coordinate 62,193, forward strand.
TTATTGGCGGAGGAATCGCAGGGGGGGTGGGCGGACTGGGTTTAGCTACCTGGAATATCATCAGTGGCAAGTCGTTCCGGGAGGCATACAGGACAGAAAAAATTTCTGACCTGAACCCTCTGATGGGAAGGGTTGTTGTGAAAACGGTGAAAGCACCTTACGAAATTTATAAGGGTGTTAAGGACCTGGGGCACCTGCGGAGCCAGGTGGTTACGCAGGTTGACCAGATGAAGTTATCCCAATAAACCCGGGAGTCTGTATTTTTCGTGTACCAAGGCCCCCGGTATTCAGGGGGCCTTTTGGGTTTTCCTTGTAACTGGGCTTTTGCGGCCTTATATATACAGACGAAAACCTATTCACCGACAGGCAGCTGTTTATTAGCTGACAGGTAACTATGAACCACGTAATTGAAGCCGATGTCACAATTATCGGTGGTGGTATCGCTGGACTATGGTTGTTCCGGCGCTTGAACAATATGGGTTACAAAGCCCTGTTGCTGGAGAATGAGACCCTCGGAGGCGGGCAGACTATCAAATCCCAGGGCATTATTCATGGTGGAATCAAGTACGCTCTTTCGGGCAACCTGACTAAGGCATCGGAATGTATTGCCGGTATGCCGACCCGCTGGCTGTCGTCTATTGAAGGCAAGGGGGAAATTGACCTTACCTCTGTCAAAGTTCTTTCAGATCACCAGTTTATGTGGACGCCGGGTGGCTTTGGCTCCCGTATGGCCGCGTTCTTCGGCAGCAAGACACTGCGGGGGCGGGTTGATGCTGTTTCCCGTGATGAACTGCCTAAAGCCTTTCAAACCGAGGCTTTTAAAGGCCGTTTATACAAGTTAAATGAAAACGTGCTGGATATTGAATCCGTTGTCCGTACGTTGATTGATGGCCTGGAAGATCGCCTGATCAAGGTGGATTGGGAAACAGATACCACTTTGAAGCTGAATGAAGGCAAGTCCATTTCCGGTATTGAAATGGTCCGTGGCGATCATCACTATACTATTCAAGCCAAAAACTATGTATTTACCGCGGGCGAAGGCACCGGAGATCTGCTAAAGCGCTGGAATCTGGATAAACCGGCCATGCAGCTGCGTCCCCTGCATATGGTGATGGTTGAGCATGATTATCCCCATCCCGTTTACGCTCACTGCGTCAGTACGGATATTGTTCCCCGTCTGACCATCACCAGCCATCCTTCCGAAAACGGACGTATGGTGTGGTATATCGGCGGTGAGCTGGCGGAGTCCGGCGTTAAACGTGATGCCGATGAGCAGATCGCCAGAGGGAAAAAAGAACTGGCCAGGCTGATGCCCTGGGTGGACCTTGGCAAAGCCCGCTGGGGTACTCTGCGTGTCAACCGGGCAGAGCCGAAGCAGAATAAACTTCTGCGGCCGGACGCGGCTTACTGTAAAGTGGTTCACAATGGTATGGTCACTTGGCCCACTAAACTGGCCCTGGCTCCCAATCTGGCTGATGAGGTGATTAAAAACCTGGAAGCCCAGGGCGTCATTCCGACCGGTAATGAAGGTTTCTCAGCCCCGGCCCAGCCAAGACCAGAAGTGACGCAACCCTTCTGGGCTGGCCGTCTGCAGGATTAAAACCGGCCTCATCAGGGCGGGCTTATTCCGCCCGTTCTCCCTATGGTCAGAGCATCAGGATACAGAGGGGTTAATATGAGTAACTGGCTGAGACCAGTCGCAGATACGGGGCTGATGATCTCACCCGTTGGCTTTGGAACAGTGAAGCTGGGCAGGGATGAACAGGTAAAATACCCGTCGGCCTTTACCATTCCCGATGACCGTGAGGCCCGTAATCTTCTGGCTCAGGCCCAGGATCTGGGTATTAATCTACTGGATACTGCCCCTGCCTACGGCACCAGCGAAAAACGCCTGGGGTCATTGCTTGAAGGTCAGAGGGATAAATGGGTTATCTGCAGCAAAGTGGGCGAGGAGTTTGAAAATGGCGAATCCCGCTTTGACTTTACCCCGGAGCATATTCGCTTTAGTGTGGAACGAAGCCTCAAGCGTTTGAATACAGACTGTATTGATATGATTCTGGTCCATTCCGATGGTAATGATGTGGAAACCCTTCAACGTTATGGCTGTCTGGAAGTTCTGAATGACCTGAAACAGCAGGGCCTGATACGTGCCAGTGGCATCTCCGGAAAAACCGTAGACGGTGGTATTCTGGCATTACAGCAGTCGGACTGCGCCATGGTGACCTGGAATCTGAATGAACAGGGCGAGAAAGCTGTTCTTGATTATGCCCGGGAGCACAATAAGGCGATTCTGGTAAAGAAGGCCCTGGCCAGCGGTCATCTGTGTTCAGAAGGGGCGGACCCGGTGCAGGAAAGTATGAAATTTGTCTTTTCTCATCCTGGTGTCACCAGCGCGGTGCTTGGGACAATAAATCCCAAGCATATGCAGCAGAATATTGATGCGGTAAAAACGGCTCTGGGTCTGTAATCAGAGTCTGAACAGATAACAGGGATAGCCATGATAAATAAATGTCTGCGCAGGGAGCCTGCAGACGAATTCCGCACCCGGCGGGTCTGCCTTAGCTCATCACGAACAATAGAAGCCTGTGGCGAACCCATGTCGTTTGCCGGGATGAGGGCCTGTCGTGAAAGGGGCGTGATTGAAACCTTTGAATATGGCGAAAAGAAAGGTCGGCTGTTTGCCAATCTCGGCGTTTCCCTGCAGTTGATTGTTCACCAGGGTGATCGCCGGGCCCTTGTGCTGGTGGAGCAGTCTTCTATTGGTCCTTCGGTATTAAAACTGGTATCTGGTTATGTGCCTGACTGGCAGTTATCCCAGCCTTTACAGACTGCCTGGGCGGAGCTGATGGAAGAAGTTCTGCCTCAAACCGCTGAAAGCAGCCTTGGGTTCTCCCGAAATTCTGTTCCCCTTGCGGACCCTTATGGCCTGGCCCGCAGCGGCTGTATTGAAGTGCGGAAAACTCCGTTTCTTGGAGAGCTGGAAGCGGTCGAAATTACCGTTTGCGGTCATCGTCCGGATTGGCCCTGTAGCTATTACATACATGAAGAAACCGCCAGTTTACAGTTGGTGTTCCCTGTGGCGGTGACATTGCCGGAAGGCATCAGCCTGGTCCATGTAGAAGACCAGCTGGATAAGGAAACCAATGAAGTTATCAGTCTGTTTGATCCAAATGACAAGGCTGTTCTGATGGAGTTGAATGGTGACGGGCGTTCAACAGGCGAGCTGTTTACCCTTGAGAAAGGGATCTGGAAGCCTTTTTTTATTACCGGAGGGCGCTTTTCTGAATACTTTGAAGGACCGGGGAAAACGGTTGTTGAATCCTGAGAAACTATCCCGGAAGAATTAATTTTTCTTCCTGATTCCCAAGGATTCCAAATAATTTCGCATAAGTCTGTTTCCTAGTTTTTTGTGGGAGGGTTCTTCCCTCAATATTTTTATCAGAAGATAAAAGGCTTTTACATCCCCCGAGCTTTTAAGTTCCTGGATGATTTCGGTAAGCAGTAGTTTAGCTTTGTGCTGGCGTGACTGGCATGGACTTTGTATTGTGCCCATGAGTTGAGCAGTGATAACCCCCTCGGAGAAAAGTTGAGTAGAAATTGAGGATGTTAAGCCTGAACAGAGTCTGACAATGTCGTCTTCGTTCTCGTTAAGCGTTTGTTGTGCTGCCTCCCGCTTTCTGGACAACAGCACATCTTTCAGTTGTGCCTTCTCCTCTGGAGAAATAACTCCCTGGTGTGAACTCAAGGTACCAACAGCTCTCCGTCTGATACCTTGATTCTGATATGAAGTCTGTTGTTGGCTAGGATCCTGAATGTAGCGTGTAGAGTGAGTTTTTCTGGGTTCTGGTGCCTGCTCAGGCGGATTAAACCAGTCTATCAAAGTGTTGATACATTCTCTGAGGGGGTTGCACATAGGAAATTCACCTATTCGATATGCTTATCTGTGAACACAGGAGAATAATTTCGACACTACAGGAATCACTAACAACCCAGGCAGTTTATATAACAATTGTATGAGCTGTATGAGAGACATGATTTTTGGGGTTGAACCCTATTTATGGAACATCCGGGTTAAGGCACGGCTATACAGTTTTTCTTATAAACAAACATAACTCACGGTCATTACCAAATAAACAACAGGCAGGATGCAGTTGCCAGCCCCATTACCCCGTTAAATACTCTCCACTGTTGTGGGCTCTTCATTGTCTTTCCAATCAAGGCACCAAATCCGGCCCAGAAAGAGGTACAGGGAAATTCTACGATAAAGAAAATCAGAGTAATAATTAAGGAGGACGTCCAATAATTATCACCATGAAGTGTAAATGTGCCAACAGCGGTAATAGCCATAGCCCAGGCTTTGGGATTGACAAACTGGAACATGGCCGCTTCCAGCCATGTCATTGGACGGGTACTGGTTTGCTGATTATTGACCGGAGCAGGGGCAGTACCGATTCTCCAGGCCAGATACAGCAAATAGGCACTGGCCAGCCATTTTAGAAGGGTTTGAATCACCGGGAACTGCTCAAAGACAACCCCTAACCCTGCAGCCATTAGCAGCAGCATGGTGCATACGCCTAAACCAATGCCCAGCAGGTGGGGAATGGTTCTCCAGTAACCAAAGTTCGCCCCTGATGCTGTCAGCATCATATTGTTCGGACCTGGTGTACCGGTCATGGCCGCAGCAAAAATGGCTACGGATATAAAAAACTGCAGTTCCACAGAATGGTCTCCCGCAAATAACTCTTGAGATTGTAGGGGTTCAATTTAAAGGTTTCGTCTTGTTTGTTGTCATTTAATTAGACACAATCGACATTAATAATTTTAAAATGCCAGGTCAAAGGTTTTATTGTCACCATGACAATTTATGGAATCGAATTAAATACAGAAAATGGGCCGATTTATCGACAGATTGCGGATGCCATAGCCGGGCAGATTGAATCCGGAAATCTGAAGCCGGGTGATAAATTGCCTACTCACCGTTCTTTTGCTGATCAATTGGGGGTGACTGTAGGTACAATTACCCGGGCATACGGTGACGCAGAAAGACGTGGGCTGGTGGAAGCCAGGGTTGGAGCAGGGACATTTATTCGGGACAGTGGCAAAGGGGGCTGGTTATTTTCCCATTCTAATGGCCGGCAAATGGGAGAGCTTGGGTACAATGTACCGCCGGCATTTGATCGCAGTGAGATGTTCCAACAGGCCGTGGTTTCCCTGACCCAGAACCGCAGGGATATTAATCAGCTGTTGTTGTACCAGTCTGCCGAAGGGCTGGTGGAGCACAGGCAGCGTCTGGTGGAGTGGTTATCGGATCATGGGGTAAACCTGAATACCGACAGGTTATTGTTTACTTCCGGAGCCCAGAATGCCTTACAGCTGGTGTTGTCGACCTTCTGCAGGGCTGGTGATACCCTGTTGGTGGAAAGTCTGACTTATCCTGGGCTTATCAGTCTTTCCAGGCAGCAGCAGTTAACTCTCAAGCCCGTTGCTATGGATGAGCAGGGTATACTTCCAGAAGCCCTGGACAACGCCTGTCGTCAGTACAAACCGACTTTTTTATACAGCATGCCAACCTTTCAGAACCCAACGACGGCTATTATGGGGGAACAGCGTCGTCAGGAGATTCTGGTTGTCTGTCGCAAACACAAAGTTTATTTGATTGAAGATCATGTGAACGGATTATTGCCAGAGAAGAAAGAGCCGGCGATGGTGAATCTTGATAGCCAGAGCACCATCCATGTTGGCGCTTTATCCAAGTTTCTGGCACCGGGTTTACGTGTGGGTTATATGCAGGTTCCGGACGTTTTATATAAGCGGCTGGTGATGACTATCCAGAATCAGTGCTGGATGATCAGTCCGCTGCTAACGGGGCTGGCCTGTGAACTGATAAGCCAGGGTTCTGCTAATCAGACGTTATCGGTAATCAGGACGGAGATTCGGGCAAGGGAGCAGTTGGTACAGCATTATCTGGGGCAATTTGGTGTTCGCACTGCCCGGGATTGTTTCCATAGTTGGTTACCCTTGCCGGATGCCTGGGGATTAAGCGATTTTCTGTCAGCCTGTGAGGAGCAGGGAATCAGTTTAAAATCTGGTGAGCTGTTTGCGCCTCCGGGGTGTTCCATTCCTCCCTGGGTACGGATTTCAATCAGTGCGCCGGAATCAAGGGATTTGCTGGAAGGGGCTTTGAAAACCATCAATAGTCTATTGCTTGAGCAGCCAGTAGGGGAGTTTGCTCTTTAAACCAGACTTTTGACCGGGTGTGGTAGCCTTTATTGGAATATATTGGACGGATAATTCTGTGGTTCAGGTTTCTTCTATTGCGGGGCTGGTGCTGGCCAGCGGGCGTTCTTCCCGAATGGGTACAAACAAGGCTTTGCTGGAGTGGCAGGGGCGGCCTATGTATCGCTTTATGGCCGATACATTGCGCAGTGCCGGTTTATCTGAGATTTTGATTAATAAACCAGGTTCTGGTGAAGGTTTTCTGGAAGATATTATTCCTGACTGTGGCCCTTTATCCGGTATTCATGCTGCGGTGAGCCATGGTCTTGATCAGGGGTATTCTGCTGTTCTGGTGGTTCCGGTGGATATGCCGCTGTTGGAGCCAGAAGCCTTATCTGGCTTGTTGGAACGTTATGACGGTGTTCACCCTCTGGGATATGAAGATTATTCATTACCTCTTTTGTTGCCGGTAAATAATTTGGTTAAGTTTTTGGTTGAACAGGCTTTATCCAGTGATAACCGCCGAGGTTATGCTCTTTGGCGGTTGTTTGAAAAGCTGGGTGGTGAAACTGTTCCTCCTCCGGAAAATCATGTAGTTAGCTTTTCTAATACTAATACTCCGGATGAGTGGCGGAGTGCACTTGAAGTTTGAATAGTTGTATCGGCTCCAGACCGAAATTCGGATTGCTCTTCCCGCTCCGTCAGACCATCCCTGGTCTGTGTCGTGACCACCAGGGATGGTGGAAATGCCAGAAATGCAGGAGCAATTTCTGGCCTTGGAGTTAACATCTGTCAGAACTAAAGGTGTTAAACACTTTGTCGTTCTGTTTTTAATCCCAGTTTTTTAAACAGAATTGCTGCCGGGCAGAAACCGGTAAATCCGAACTGGAATAAATTTATGCCCACAAATAAGGTCAGCCAAATAAAGCCTGGATGAACTGTGTAAGTCAGGGTCAGTGAAGCCATGACCATAAATCCTGAAAATATAAAGACAGCGCGTTCAACAGTCATTTTTATCTCTCCATTAATAGTTATATCGCACTCTTATCCAGGCATTGCTGTTATCTTTATGTTGCCCGAAGAATGAGTGCCGTGTTTTCCCCAGGAACAGATTGGCTCCTGTGGATAAACTCCAGTTGTCGTTGGCTCGCCATGTCACTGATGGTTTGAGGTAGGCGTCTTTATCTGTAGGAGACCAGAAGGTGAACAGTGTCCACTTAAGTTTCTGTCGCATGGTCAGCAGGGTCAGACGCAGGGTAAGCACCTGCCTACGTTCTTTCTGTTCGTATGCGGGTTTTGGTGAGTGCTGTTTTAATTTTTCGTAATCCTGGGTCCATTCAAGGTAATACTGCATGGCGGCGGTCAGGTTAGTGGCCACCTCCTGTTCATAGCCCATCAACCAGCGGAACTGGGAGTTGGGAATATTTGGGTTATCGCCTGAGCGATCTTCCTGGCTGTCGTACCAGGCGGTTTCCATATTTATCAAGCCTTTTCCCAGAGGAACCCGCAGGCTGGCTCCCATAGTGTTCAACCTGTGATATGTCGGCTGCCTCTGTTTGTTCGCACCTTCTGGTGTGGGCCAGTAACCACGGTTGCCGTAAAGGGCGTACTCAATACTGTTATGGGTAGTGGAGAGCCGAACTGCCCAAGTGCTGCCAGAGGGTTTATCCGGGTGAATATGGACGGATGATGGCTGTCCGGTGACCGATAAGAAATAGGAAAACCTGTCGCCATTAATAATCTGATCAGGGGTGAATTGCGGCGTCCATACCAGTTCAAGACTGATATCCTGCCCCAAAGGTCGGGTAAACCAGCTGGCCTTAATACTGTCAGAAGGGGCTTTCAGGTATTCATCATCCCGGCCCGCGAAAAAGGATTGCCAGTTTTTGGGAAACAGGTCGTTTACAAACAGGTAATCCCCTGTTCCCCAGGTCAGAACCTGTCGTCCAACTTTCATATCCAGACTACTGGTGGGAGTGAAAGAGAGAGCCAGTTCCCTGGTATTCCATTGGCCCTTATTCAGAACATCGTCGTACACAGCGTCACCGGACAGATCCAGTGACCAGTTATTCGCTGTATATTCCAGCTCCAGTCGGCCACGGACTTCTTTCAGGGTTGTCTGCCTGTTGATGGCTTTATTGTTCTGCAGTCGACGTCCAGCGGCTCCTTCAATAAAGCCTTTGATTTGCCAGGGTGAGTAGCTCTCTTCCTGCCATTCTTCACTTGCCCAGTTCTCATCAAAACCATCGGCCCAGTCATCCTGGGCTGCACTGATACCTGTCAGCGCAGAGAGCCCAATGACAATAAAAAGGTTTTTCAAATTCACAATGTTTGCCACGTTATTTTAAGTATTGGCGTGGTGGTGTACGCAGGCTGCGCTCACTGAAAACAGAGTCAGGAAGATCTATGTCATAGCGGATTCCGCGCATCTGAAGCAGTGTTGAACTGTTCCGTTCAAGGTCGCTGATACGGGCCTGAGTAACTGTTGGATGCCCTTGTACTGTTGCTGTTTTCAGCACTTCCATGCGGCGGTACACCTTTCCGTTATTGCTGGTGTACTCCACTCTCATGGGCAGCAGGGTTTTCTTATCAATCCAGCTTGTGTAGCTGTTGAACTCAGCAGAACGTTTATTAACCGGTGTGCTTTCCAATACATAAAATGCGTTCGTTGTTTGAATAAGCTGATGGGTGTCGTCCGTAATATTTCGTCCGGATATATCTTCATAAAAGAAGTCGGAACCAACAAAGGAAGTGCGCTTATCCCCGGCGGAGATACGTTTGACCAGATCAAGCCCGGGAAGATAGAGCCAGCGATCATCATCGCCACCTGGATTGCGAACCACCCGAAATACAGTATTACGCACATCGCTGGGACGGCTGAAAAACACCATAAAGTCCTGAACATCACCTGTTTCACGGTTTTTCCGCAGAATAGTGAACTGCCGTAACTGCTTGCGTCCCTGAGCATCGGTGATCCTCATACGGGCTTCTGCCCGGCCATCACTGCCTGCATAATAAGAGGCGAGATTGGCACGGCGCACAATTTCCCGGGCATCGGTAAGGTCGGCAGCATGGGTATTGAAGGCTGTTACGACCACAAGAATAAGTGGGGCGAATAGTTTCAAGAGTTTGACTTTCATAGTTTTCATCTCCTTATACCTGTCCGCTTATTCGGCTGTTTAAAAGAGCGGGTAACAGCATCAGGGTGACAAGCGCTGACGCCGCCATAATGCTCGCAAGGAATACGCCCACGGTTATATAGGGCACCAGGGGCGCGAATAGCAGAGGGGTAAAGCCAATGGCAATTACAATGGCATTACGGGTAATGGCCCGTCCGGGTTCCATAAACATGTTGCGAATGGCTTCCGGAACCGAAAGGGTTTTACGCAGCTCTCTGAACCTCTGCAGAAAGTGAATGGCAAAATCCACGGACAACCCAAGGGTCAGGGCGGACAGCACCGCGATGGGCATATCGTAATCTTTGCCAATCCAGCCAATCAGGCCGTAGATAAAGGTGATGGTGAACGTCAGTGGCAGCATGGCCAGCAGGCCGTACTTCAGTGAGCGAAACAGCAGCACCATCATGACGAACACTATGGCAAAGGAGGACAACAGGCTGTCTGCCATTCCGCTGACCATTGCGTCCTGCCACACCACATTGAGGTAGGCTTTGCCGGCCCAGTTATGGCTGATGCCCTCTGGTAACGGGTGATCGGCAATATGGTTATCCACAAACTGCACGACCTCGGACATATGTTGATTGTCGCCGCTGGTCAGTTGCAGCCAGACCAGGCTGCTCTGGTAATCCGGGGTGACGAAATGCCAGAGATCCTGGGGGCGGTGTGAAGACTGGTACTGCAGCAGAGCCTGGGCTACGCCTTTTGGGGTACCAGGCAGTTGAAAATCCTGCTCTTCACCGCTGTGCAGCTCGCGGTTTACGGTACGTACTACGTCGGGCAAAGCATTAACCTTGCCCGCCAGCCCGCTATTCAGCAGAGCATACTGCAGATCGGATATCCAATGCAGGGTTTCAGGATTCTGGAAGGTGCGTGTTTGTTCCTGGATTCTTTCCGTGAGAGTGAGTAGCTGTTCAAGCCATGGAATATCCTGCTCGCTGGCTTCAAACAGGCGGTCATCAAGGTTTATGGAAAGTTCTGCTAAGTAACTTGTGAAACCATTGTCTGTGGATAAGTCAGGGAGTTTTATCCGGGAACCTTGCTCTCTGGCGAGAGTAATAATGGCCTGCGCCTGTTCTGTAAAATTGCTCTGCAGAGAACTGGGTGAACTTTCCAGTACCAGCCAGGCATCATAAGTCCCCGCGAAATGACTGTTAAGTACCCGATCAGCGACACGTATTTCATGATCGGCTTTAAACCAGTTCACCGGGTTATCGTTAATCTGGATTTTGCTGATACCCACAGCGCTGACAGCAAACAGCACTGTAAATGTGATTAACACAAAGCTTTTATTGCGGGTGGTAAAACGACCAAGAGCAGGTAGCCAGCGACCCAGACGACCGCCATTTTCCAGCCGGTGAACCGTATTCTGCATGGAGGCCAGGGCTTCCGGCTTCATCCGGGAGATATACGCAGGAATAAAAACAATGGTCAGAATAAAGGCCAGGAAGATACCAAAGCCGATAAATGCTCCGAAAACTCGCACTGGAGGAATAGGTGTCAGCATCAGGGAAAGAAAGCCCACTGCGGACGTAATTGAGGTATAAAGCATCGGAGTAAACAGGTGCCCGATGACTTTGCGGATAACCACTTTGGGATCGTCCCCAGGGTGAAAACGATCGGCAAACTCCGAGAGAATATGGGTGGAGTCCACCACTGCAATGGGCATCAGGAAGATGGCAATCATCGATGACATGATATGTACGGTAAAGCCCATGCCTATCAGCAGTCCCATGGTAATCAGCACCGTTGCCATGGCCACAATCATCGGTCCGGTCACCAATGAAACACTGCGGAAGAAGAACCACATCAGCAGGAAAATCGCCAAGCCCGCCAGGGGGGCGGCAATGCCCATCTGCACAAACATCTCTGTGCCAAACTGGTCTTCTGCAATTGGCAGGCCGGTAATATAAAATTTATCTGTGTTATGGGGACTGTTCAGGCTGGCAATCTGTTTACGGATCTCTTCGGCAATAGCGTAACTCTGGTTTTTGGAATCAACCGGTACGTAAATGGCTGCGGCTTTGTTGTCACTGGACACAAGGGTATTGGCCAGCAGGGGCAGGCGTTCAACCGATTGTTTTAAAGCATCAGACATTTGTTGGGTTGCGGGTGATTCCCGCATGAGCCATTCAAAGCGAATACTGCCTTCACCCTCTTGAAAAATATTATCTACAGTATTCAGTGCCATAAGCTCATGGCTTTTTACACCGTCTATGGCGAGGATGTTTTCTGAAAGTGTCTGCAGGTTTTTCAGGGAGCCTGGGTTGTAAATACCTTTTGGTGAGGTGTTCACCATACCGACGACAATCATGTCATACATGGTGAACTGGTCTTTAACCCTGTTGTGGAAAATCCGGTCAGAGTCGTCTGTCCCGAGCATATTTTCCGGATCAGTATCTATGTGCAGGAACGGAATCATCGCGGTGCAGGCAAATACCATCAGCAGGATGGATGTATACACTTTGCCGGGATGATTCAGGCTGAACCTGAGGAGGTTTTTGGTGATAGCTGTCAACATAGTTTCATTAGAATTATCTAATATAATGTGATGCTACATTAGTAAACTCTAATGTTCAAGGTAGAATTTCCTGAATAAGTGAGAAGATGGAACATTGGTAATTATTGCCAAAGTCCCAACAGTTCAGCACACTGCTGACAGGTGTACCGGTGCGTCTATTACCAGTTGAGAGAAAATGACTGAACAGGTCGATATTGATATTAAAACCATGCGGGAGAAAGCCCGCAACGTGGTGCCTTTGCTGAAGATGATCAGCAACGAGAACCGTCTGCTGATCCTTTGCCACCTGGGCAAGGGGGAAATGTCGGTGACTGCGCTGAATGAACGTTTTGATCTCAGCCAGTCAGCGCTGTCCCAGCATCTGGCGAAGCTAAGGCAGGATGGTCTGGTAAAAACCCGGAGGGATTCCCAGACCATTTACTATTCCCTGGCCAGTCCGGAGGCGGCCAGGTTGATTGAGTTTCTCCATGGAGAGTTCTGTTAGGCCCTGCAATAAAGCAGGGTATAGGGTATACAGTATTGCCAATACGCCCACTGAAAAGCCGGTAAGCCAGGAAGGGAATTTTTCCAGAAAACCACTGGACAACACTGCCTGGTTGCTTTCTATAACCTGGTTATGGATTTCAATGTTTGTATTCATAGCCCATCCATGCAGCTGGAGGCTGTTGTTAGAGGCTGTTGTTAGAGATTATTGTTAGAGATTGTTGTTAAGGACAGTTATTAAAAACTGTTATTAGAAGTCAGCATTTACTATTCCGATATTTGTTGTTGGTAGTGATTTATGTCGCTCCCTTTGCGCTTTCATGTTTTTTATAAATGCGCTTTTTCTTATTTACGTCATATGACGTTTGATATCAGCTAAAAATCATCTAAATCTTCCCAGCTGGAAGCAGACCCTTCAAATATCAGCCACAATAGTCCGGTTACATGCGTTTTCAAAAGATAAGCACGCAATAAGAGTTTCTATCTATATTTACTGTCTGTTATCCATGATGTGGAACATTTATGGTTGAAATCAGCCGCTTTTACAGGCCGGTTTTTCTTGCCTTTCTCTTATTTATCAGTGAGTTAAAGCCCTCCCTTGCTGATACGGGCGGCCTTGGCCTGGATAAATACCAGATTGGCTATCTGCGGGAATATATGGCCAACAGTCGCTTCTTTGACCGATTGGATAATCTGGAAAATGATCAGGATTTCCAGAATGCCAGCATAATAGAGAAAACAGATATTGCCCGAAGAGCCACTGATAAGGAGTTAAAACGGATTTTCAGGGAGTTCTCCCGAAATGTTATTGTGAAATATGGCCTGTCATTTGCCGGCCCGGTTTTAATCGCCGCATGGTTTACTCCGACACTCTGGAAGCATTATTCGGAAAGCAGCCTGGCATTTCGTGGCGCTGTTAGCCTGGCGGGCATTATTCCAGCCGCGCTACTGGCCAATCCTCTTTATATGTTAGGCATGCAGATTTATTATGCGGCTTTGCCTCCGATACTGCCGGAAGCCCGTTTGATTTCCCTGTATGGCAGCAAAAAACACATACTGGAAGCGTCTACCCGGCAGTATATAGAAGAGCGTCTGTTTTATTCCTACTGGCAGAACTCAGGGGGCGAAGGGCTTTACCGGTTGGAAAGGTTCCTTGGTAAGGCCATGCGTTTTCCTGTGGATATTGGCAGGCAGAAAGAAAATCTGGATAAATCTGTTATCAGCCAAATGTTCCGGTTTTTTCCCGAACCCATTCCCGAAAAGCTGACACTGCTGGTAATAAAAGAAAGGCTTCGCCAGAAGATGCAGCCGAAACCCCGGCCGGGGTATCCGATTTATCTGCTGGGAGAAGGAGGTAGCGGTGTGCAGTATGCTGTCCGGCAGTTTGGGAAGGCACTGGGGAAAAAGGTTGCTGTATTTACCTTAAATGGCGCCAGTATTAACGACACTGTTGGTATCCAGTTTGAAAACTTCGGTTCAAAACCCGGCCGGCTTTATGAAACCCTGGTCACCACTACCCTGACTCCCCGGGATTTTACTGACAGTGAGCAGATATTGTTAATCAATGACTTTGATCTTCTGGTACAGTGCCCAAGTCGACGTTCCGATGAGACCCTGAGTTTTATTCTCGATATTCTTCACCCGAACCAGCGCCAATATTACAACCCCTACCTTAAGGCGACTGTTCCTCTTCCGGGAACAATAATCCTGACGGGGGCCACTGCACTGAAGGATATATCGCTGACCAGCCGAAAAATTAAGGCTTTGTTTCCTTATATAAAAACAATTGAGATGAGAGGCTACAGCACAGAACATAAACAGCGTATTGTCAGCGACATTCTGATTCCTGCCAGGGAAGCCAGTTACCGCTCTCTTGGGGGGAAGATGAAAACTTTTTCCCTGCCTGATCAGGAGCGAGAGCGTATAGACAGGTTTATTCGTGAAAATGATTCAGACAGCGGCTTAACCAGCCTCGAAGCATTTGTTGATGAGGTGTTCGAGGGGCAGATAGAGAATTTATCCCTATAGGTTTCAGAATTGTTCAGGCAGTTCTGGTATCAGATCTGTCACCATCTTCCTGCTGCACACAATGCAGAAGCCTGGTCTCCGTCACTGTTATTTTCGGTATATTCTGGCAGACTGCCCAGCAAATATCCTTTCGCACGAAATCAGCTAAACGGTGAAGTGATTAATGACACATAAAAATATTTCTGAGTTTATTCCCTTGGCTATTGCTGTGCTGACAGTATCGGATACCCGCACAGAAGAAACCGATACTTCCGGCCATTTGCTGGTGGATGCTGTAAAGACAGCAGGCCATAAGGTGGGTGATAAAGAGATTGTTATTGATGATGTTTATCAGATCCGGGCGGTGCTCTCCCGGTGGATTGCCTCCGACGATATTCAGGCGGTACTGGTTACAGGTGGTACGGGATTTACCGGTCGTGACAGTACACCGGAAGCGGTTCTGCCCCTGTTTGACAAGGTGGTTCATGGTTACGGCGAACTGTTCCGGCAGGTGTCCTATGAACAGATTGGCACTTCAACTATTCAGTCCCGTGCAGTAGCTGGCCTGGCAAACGGAACCATCGTATTTGTGATGCCCGGCTCCAACAATGGCTGCAAAACAGCCTGGGAACAGGTGATTCGTGAACAGCTGGACAGTCGCCATCGCCCCTGCAACTTTGTTGAGCAGCTGAAAACCGGACAGAGCGCATAACATGGCCCATCTGACCCATACCGCCGAAGGTGGCGAAGCGAAAATGGTGGACGTAGGTGATAAGCAGGATTCCCGTCGTGAAGCCCGGGCCGAGGCTTATATCTCCATGGCTCCGGAAACCCTGCGATTGGTGCAGGAGAACGGTCTGAAGAAGGGGGATGTGCTTTCCGTCGCCAGAATCGCGGGTATTCAGGCGGCCAAGCAGTGCGGAAACCTTATTCCCCTGTGTCATCCGTTGATGCTCAATTTTATCGGCGTGGAATTTGAACTGTACCCGGAACAGAGCCGTATCCGGATAGAGTCCTGCTGTCGTCTGAGCGGTAAGACTGGCGTAGAAATGGAAGCGCTGACTGCAGCTTCAGTGGCTGCCCTTACCGTTTTTGATATGTGCAAGGCGGTGGATAAAGCTATGCAGATAGATGGTCTGCGGGTACTGGAAAAGTGTGGTGGCAAGAGCGGTCACTATCTTGCCAAAGAATGAGTGCTTGTGAACGCGTAAACGGAGAAACAAAAACGAGATGATTAAAATACTGTTTTTTGCCAGTTACCGGGATCGTCTGGGGTGTGATCACCTGGAGCTGGTTTCAGAAGCTTCAACTATCGCAGAACTCAAAAGTGAACTGGGTAGCCGTGGGGATACCTGGAAAAACATTCTCCAGGATCGTAAAACCCTGGTGGCAGTGAACCAGACCATGAGTAAGGATGCGGCCACCATCTGTGACGGTGATGAAGTGGCGTTTTTCCCACCTGTAACAGGAGGTTGATACAGCCTGGCCCTCACACCCCTGCCTGATATCCGTTCAGGCAGGTTACGCAAATATCCTTATGCTCTGCCATATCCTTTTCCTGCCGCTAAATCACCTGTGGCTGAAACGCCGATAAACCCATTGCCGGTGCCAGCCAGAGTTCCATTGAGCCAGAGTTCCATTGAGCCAGAGTTCCATTGTGTGCCACAGAGAAACCAATGTCGTTTTTGGCTTTATGGAGATAGAAGCCTATTGGGTATATTGGGTATATTGGGTAGAGGTAGTCCTGCGCCATTTGGCAGGGTTTTGACATGGATTGTTACCGGAGGCAGAGGAAAACCAGCGCCAGCATTCGGAAAAGGCTGGGGAGCAGAAAAACCGGCTCCGGCAAAGGCAATAGTTACTGCCTCAGATCAGTGTCGCAGGCGTTACCTGGATTTACTTGTTCTGTTTTCTAACAGAATTGTTATAGATATATCTAGCTCCATTTTTTTATTTTAATTAACTCATTAAAAGTTTAAGAGAGTTAATTGAAATGAAAAAATACATTGCCTTACTCTGTTTTTTTCTTTTGTTTCCTATGATGACGTTGGCGAAGTCTTTTTATAATGATGGAAATAAACCTGATTATGTAGATAATGAAAGTTTTTCTTCCATGTTTGATATTACATGGTTTTATACAGATCCGCGTACAGGAAATATTGTTAAGATAAGATTTTCTTCACCAAAAAAATATAAAAACCTGACTGCACTCTATTTTTATCTTAATCCGGAATCATCAGGCCGGGATAATAACATGGTATTGATGCACACCATTTATAGGTGACGGTCGACGTATGGTATCCTACCTCTGCTGAATCAGAGGTGCTAATGAGCAGAGTAGACGGTCGCAAAATCTCCCACGAAGTACGTGAACAAATTCGCTTTGAGGCCATACAGGAGTGGCTTGATGGCTTGTCCGTCACCAAGGTAGCCGCGAAGTATGGAACTTCCAGAAAGATCGTCTACCAATGGATCGGTCGCTACAACGAGGGTGGTTTTGATGCTCTGAAAACCAAACCCGGTCATGGTCGAGGTCAGAAATCTAAACTCTCAAAAGAGCAAAAAGAACAACTCAGTCTGATTTTGCGAACCAAAACTCCTGAGGATTATGGCTATCAAACGGCTCTCTGGACTCGCACCATTATTGCCCAGCTGATTAAAGAACTGTTTAAGGCTTCCTATATGCCTGGCTCTGTTGGCAAAATCCTGCACAAACTTGGCTTCACCCCACAGAAACCTCGTTGGGGAGCCTGGCAACAAGACCCCAAAAAAAAACAGAATGGCTGACCGACCGTTACCCTGCCATCCTGCGGCAAGCCGACAAGGAAGATGCCATAATCTTTTTTCTTGATGAGTCAACAGCCAAGTCGGAGCACCACCGGGGCCGCACATGGAGTCCTGCAGGGCTTACACCCATTGTGAAAACAACAGGCTCAAGACACCGTTTGAATTTGATCTCAGTTGTGAGTTCTGAGGGGCTGCTACGGTATAAAACGTTTTCTGGGAGCATGAACAAAGAAGCCTTTATCGCCTATTTGAAATCATTGGTGCGCACTTGCCCAAAACCCATCATCATTATTACCGATGGCCACCCGGCTCATCGCTCAAAGCTTTTGAAAGAGTATGTGGAATCCGAACCCAGGCTGCTCGGTCTACATCTGCTGCCCAGCTATTCACCAGAGCTCAATCCAGACGAGCAGGTTTGGAACTTTCTCAAAGACGGTTTGGGCAAAGTTGCCCTGAAGACAAAGGATAACTTCGTAGCTTACATCCGATCTCGCATGAAAAGCCTGCAGGCTATGCCTGAGAAAGTTGCAGGATTCTTCCGGAGAATCGACACCCAGTATGCGTGCCGTCAGGTGTTACCTATAAATTGACATCATCAATAAGTCTTCTGAATACTCCTGATGGTTTATATGGATATTATGATTACTTTGAATATGATTCTAAAAGCAGAAGAATAGTTAATAAGAGCATTCACAAGATCTTCTTGATGCCACACAGAGTATATGCACATGTGTATCCTAAAATATTTTTAACTAATGAGCGTCGGATGGTTGATTTGAAATTAGAGGATACTTATATAGCGGAGATTCCTAAAGCCATTAGACCTGTTAGCATTCTGAAAATCCGTAGTCTAGGCCAGACAAACCTGGATTTTGGTATAAAGGCACTGCACGAATTGAATTTTAATTATACAGATGGATACATTTCAGGAGAATATAGTCGGGATGAACTCTAAAAAAACATAACAGCGAATATCACAGACCGTACAGGAGTATGGGAGGTTTTTGGTTGATTTGAACAGCGGCCAGGCCATGTTCACAGCGAGGGGCGTTGCGGGAAATAAAGGTGATAACTGAGTATAAGCTCTGTACATGTGGAGCGGGCGTGGCAAACTGGCGTCAGATTTTTGCAGTTTTGCCTGAAGGAGGATAGATACAGGCATAATTGCATATGTTTTGCCAGACAAGCTTGACCAGGAGTGGAGTGAATGACAGCAGAGATCATCAGTGGCACCCAGATGCGCAAGGATATCCTTGCTGATCTGGAGCGTGAAGTTATTGAAATGAAGGAGAAGTACGGCAAGTGTCCCGGTCTGGTGACCATTCTGGTGGGTGAGAATCCCGCTTCTGTCAGTTATGTCACCCTGAAGGTTAAGACCGCGCTGTCCCTCGGATTCCACGAGGTTCAGGACAACCAGCCGGAAACAATCTCTGAAGAAGACCTGCTGGCTCTGATCAGGAAGTACAACCAGGCCCCGGACATCCACGGTATCCTGGTACAGCTGCCCCTGCCCAGGCACATCAACGAAGACGCGGTCATCAATGCCATTAACCCGGACAAGGACGTGGACGGCTTCCACCCCGTAAACCTGGGCAAGATGGTGATTGGTGGTGATCAGGTACGTTACCTGCCCTGTACCCCCGCCGGTATTCAGGAGATGATTGTTCGTTCCGGTACTGAAACTTCTGGCGCGGAAGTTGTGGTTGTTGGGCGCTCCAATATTGTAGGTAAACCTATTTCTGTGATGATGGGTCAGAAAGGTCCGGGCGCTAACAGCACCGTAACCATGGTTCATACTCGTACCCGGGACCTGGCGTCCCACTGCCAGCGTGCGGATATCCTGATTGTTGCCGCAGGCGTTCCTGGTTTAGTGAAGCCTGAATGGATCAAGCCCGGCGCTACAGTTATTGATGTGGGTGTTAACCGTGTTGGCGAAAACAAAGAGACAGGCAAGGCCATTCTCAGCGGTGACGTGGATTATGAAGCCGCCTGCAAGATTGCTGGTAAAATTACGCCCGTCCCCGGCGGTGTTGGCCCCATGACCATTACCATGTTGATGAAGAACACCGTGAAATCTGCCTGGTGGCACCTGGAAGGCAGGTTATTGTCAGATAAAATTTAACGTGTGATAAATGAAAATCCTGTCGGAAATAATCCCGACCTGATCAAACAGCCGGTTTCCGGTAAAACGGAAACCTGTTTTTATTGGGGCACATTTTTTTGTAGCCAGGCAGTGTTGTCTATACTCTTCTGCATCCTGTCCCCATGTGAAAGCACTTGTCATGGTGCCGTTAAAAGTCAGAAGTCTTTTAATATACTTTGCTTTAAACAGCGCAGGCCTGGCGTGGGCTGATCTGCCCTGCTGGAATGCTAACTGGCAGCCGCCTCCAGGCATATCTTCTGCCCGGTACCCATTAAATTTTTTGCATATACAAACGGGTTATAACGCAGGCATAACCGTGCAGTGCCCGGACGGACAAACCTATAGCTGCTCGGATCGTACGTGTTCTGTAAATATCACCGAAGGTATTTTCGTGAATGTCTGGTTTGAGGCAGGAAATAAGCCTCACTGCTCTTTTTTTATGCCCCCGAATGGTGTTGTGGCGACACTGGAATGGCCGGAAGCTACGATGGTCAGTAACCCAGGGCCGACAGTAAGCGGGCTTCCCACCACGAAGTGGTGCATGAATATGTGGCCATATTGCCCATGAATACTTTCCAAAAACTGTTTGTCTTTTTATCGGGAGTTGTATTTATCCTGACTGCCTGGGCAGCTCTGGCAGGTGATGACACTCCTCCCTGCTGGGATCCGTACTGGCGTATGAAGGATAATGTAATGGATGTACAAGGGCGTCTGGTAGTTGTTTCCTCTGGAGGATGGTTTGTGACGGGTATAACTATAAGGTGCTCGGATGGGCGCTCTATGGAGGCAAGAACAACCAGTGGAATCCCTTTGTCCTACATCCTGCCGGAGGGTACAAAGGTTTCGATCTGGGCTGCATGTGGCGGTACGCCACACCAGGATTTTACCATTGGTGAAAATAATATAGTTGGATCATCCTGGGGAGCCTGTGGGACGACGGCGGGCGTGGGTCTTGATGTGTATCAGCAGGATTGCAGACACCGTAATTAATGCACAAACTGAGGAAGTTGTTTAGTGGAAAGTCTTTTTAAAAGGCCAGTTTATGCTCTCCTGCCAACCGGGTGGGGTGAATTTTTGCCCGATAGACGGTTTTGAAGAATAGAAGATGGATGAGATTCTGGGGCTGGAGGAGAAAGGATTGGCACCAGTGGTCACCGCTGCTATCGGTTATCGTTCAGAAGAGGATTTCAATACTCTGAATAAAGCGCCGAAAGTCCGCTTCCCTGTGGACGAAGGCTTGACGGAGTTTTAAGCACTTTTAAAAAATGCGGACTGACCTTGCGCCAGTTCGATTAATAGTTCTGAAAGTGGGAATGGATCAGAGATTCTCAAATTTGCACCTCATTTCTTGAATTTCAGGGGGGTGGCCATGACCCTTCAGCACAACCGTCCCATATACGTTCACGATCATGTTTTTGAAAGGCACTTTATTTCGACAACTCTCCGGTAGCGATGCCGGTATGGATACTGGCAGATAGTCGTGAGTGATGCCGATGTCTTGTATTTCTCTATCGTTACCACTCCAGCCACTGGTGCTTGCGCCAATAATGCACTTTTTGGGGCCTTTTATACAAGGGACGATAAATAAGCCATCCAGTCCGCTATGGCATGGTGTTCCATCCGCGAATACGCAGACATAGTTAACTTTGTAGTACCAGCCTTTGTATTCGTTAATATCTACTCCTTCAGCAATTGAGTAGTTCATTTTATCAAATTTGGCATAGACAATATCCTGAGCCCAGGTTGACGACTGTGGGAATAAAAGAAGCAGGGGAAGCATTGTTCCCGGAATTTTGGTAAATAATCTCATTGGAAAGATCCGGTAGTAACAATATGGAGAGCCATATGGAGAGCCGTTTACATTGCGTTATCCTATTAATCTTCCAATTAAAGTAGATGATTGGTTGCCATTCGTGTGATATTTTTATTTTGATCTTCGGTTTATCCTTATAGATTCGTCTGTTTCTGAAGAAAGCGTCAGTTACAACAAATCTTTTAAAGACTTTTTACCGGTCAATGACAGAACAACACATAAATATCGGTAGTTGTTTACGCTGCTATTTCGCTTTTGAGTGTTTATATTTTCCGCAGATTTTATTTATTCAGATGAAAAAAATGGTAGGAAAAAGGGAAAATCCTGTTTAGGAAAAAATTCAGGAAAGACCTCCTTTTTCGGAAATATCCCCTGTCTTTTATTTGTCTCAGGTCAATAGAGCTGTTGTACGGATAGCTGAGTATTTCGTTATCCAACCTGTTTAAGTTTCCAGCTTGACGATGACCGGTTCTGTCGTAATAGCGCTTCAGAAAAGGATTTCGTTTGCCTTTTCATCAAGAAAGAGAATATTTATGTGGAATAGACTGAATAAATCCATGATGGTTTGCCAGATGCTGTTTGGCTTATCCTTTTATGGCGTAATGGTCATTCTGACCCGTTTCTTCCTGGAAGATCTCCAATACAATGAAGCCGATACCATGATGGTTGTTGGCGCGTTTTCTTCTATTGGTCCTCTTTTCGCCATTGCCGGTGGATTTATTGCTGACAAGTTCCTCGGTGCCAAGCGTTCCCTGACCCTGTCTTATCTCGCGTTTGCTATCGGTTATGCACTGCTGGTTCTGGGGGCCTCCGCTGCTAACGTACCTATGAGCCTGTGTGGTATCGCCCTGGCCAGTTACGCCCGTGGTCTGATGTCTCCCTCCTACCCGAGTCTCTACAAGCGGACCTTCAAATCTGAAGAAGATTTTGAGAACTGCTATCCCATCAACTACTCCGTAAACAACGTGGGGGCGCTGCTGGGTCAGTATCTGTTCCCGCTGCTGGTTATGGTTATTGGCTTTAACGGTGGCTTTGCTCTCTCCGCTGGTCTGGCTGCCCTGGCGTTTGCCATTCTGGTTATTTTCCATAAGCCCCTGATAGACGTTGGTGCCGATATGGACCTGGCTCCGGTCAGCGTCAGGAACAAAGTTATGTTCCTGCTGATCTCTGCTGCCATGATTGGTCTGGTATTCTTCATGTTCTCCAATATGGATATTGGCCAGAACATTGTTTACGCCATTGGCGCTGCCGCGATCCTGTACTTTATCTCTCTGATGATGAAGGCCGGTAAGTCTGACGCCCTGAAGATGGGTACCATTCTGATTATGATGGTGCTGACTACGGCTTTCTTTGTGTACTATGGCCAGATGATGACCTCCATGACCATGGTAACCATCAACACCATGCGTGGTGACCTGCTGGGCTTCATTCCCCTGGCACCTGAAGCGTCCATGGCTTTGAACCCGCTGTGGTGTATCGTTGCCGGTCCGGTGATCGCAGGCCTGTTTTCTTTTCTGGAGAAGCGCAACATTAACTTCTCCACCGCTACCAAGATCAGCTTCTCCTTTGTTCTGGCTGCCATTGCTTTCGGTATCCTGACCATGGCTGTGAAAGGCGTGGGTGAAGACGTGGTTATCAGCCCGAATGTGTTCCTTGCTATCCACGGTTTCCTGGCATTTGGTGAAGTTATTGTGGGCAGTCTGGTTGTTGCCTTTATCCTGTCCGTAACTCCCAGGCATATTGAGAACTTCTCCGTAAGTCTGTTCTCTGTAGCCATGGCCCTGAGTGGTATTGTAGGTGCGGTATTCTCCACCTCCATCGCTCTGGAAAAGGGACAGGAAGTGACCCGGGACATCGTTCAGAACATGTACGGTGACTACTTCGCGATGCTGAGTATGGCTGCTGTGGTTATGGTGGGTGTTGCTCTTGTTTCCTCTGTTGTGATCCGCAGGATGATCGAGAAGAGTGAAGAGTCAGAAAACGACGCTGACATGCTGCCTTCCCAGGCGTAAGAGTCCACTGACTTTTAAAAATCCCCGCCCTGTGCGGGGATTTTTTCAGCCTGATACTAATAAAGGCTGGCTCGTTGTAGCCTCTTGAATTCCTGTTTTGAAATAGTAATCACTGAACCGGCTCCTGGAATAGTGTCAGGCTGCTTCAACAAGAAGGTGACGGGGGTGGAGACCGGGTTCCAGATATTAAAGTCGGTGGTTTCAACAAGGCTCCAGAAATTAGGGCTGTCGTCCGTTTTAGCATCCATATAATAAATGCGCCACGACTTGCTGAATGGCACAGGCATCATATCACTGAACCGGTATTTGCTGACCTTAAAAGGCTGTAAAGAGTGATAGAACGGGCCAGTCATTCTGCTGCCATAGAGCGCCTGAAGATACTCCTGCCCTGAATCGTCGCCATGTTCACAAATAAAGACATATTGCCCCTGCGCCTGAACAATCTTGCCATCTATGCACGTGTGGGGAATCTCTACAGCCTGGGGGGGGGACAAGGTCTTGAAGTCCTGAGTGTCGACATAATAAGCTTCGTTATCAAGCACGACGATGCCATGATCTCTTTTTCCGTTATCAACCGATGACATCCAGAAAATAACATCCTGCCCGGGGGCGCTGATCATGCCCGGACTCATGGCGGCATATACGGGCTTTTGGGTGAAATCCGCCATTGGGTCTATGTAAGTCTGGTCGCTCCAGTGAACCAGATCGGTGGAACTGGCCATACCGAGCCCCCGTGTGGCCTGGGACCAGACCAGACGAAAAACATTATTGTTGTCCCTCATCAGGAATAGCTGAAACATATCACTCCTGTTATTGACCCAGGGCGTCATAAAGCAGCCATGGTTACTGCCGGAGGTGAGTTGCTTCCAGGAAAAACCATCCATGCTGTAGGCGAAATTCAGACATCCATCTTCTGTGACCGTATTATCGGATGAGATATAACTGGCGAAGGCATAGAGATAAACACCCTGGCTGATAGAAGGGGAGAGCAGGGCTGCAAGCAAGCCGGATGTTGTTGCCATACGACGGATAGCAGATACCCACCTGGAAGGAACAGGGATAAACATGGGCGCATGTCCTCATTCGCTTTCGGGCTAGCATAGTCGATTACCTGTTATTGGAAGGTTTACTTGCCAGAATATTTTGGGAGGCAATGTTCTCCAATTATTCCTGATCAAGAATATCCAGCCTTCCGTAGCGACGATCGCTGCAAGTACCACTTCAATATCCAGGAAAAGGAAGGTGTGGCTCTGTGGTTCTACCCCTTCACTGCTGGCCAGGCTATCGGGCAGTAAAAAAGGGAGCAGCAGTACCCTTTTTTATTGCCTTTTATTTTCTTCCCTGCAAGCGTGTTATTGATCTGTATTTTTCAGGGACAAATTCTTCTTGTCTGTTATTTACCGGAGTTATTTTCCAGTTTTTTGTGTCTATTGGAAAATAAAAGCCATATACGATTAATGCATGATAGATTTTTGTTGTCAGCAGTCGTTTGGTTTGTGAGCTAACCTGTCACCTCGCTTTTTATTTATTTTTCGTTTAATAAATTATTGTTGGGTGGTTTTCCATGTTGTTGAGTGCAAAAAAGTTCATCTCCATTTTGTCTTTGTCTTTGTTGGTTTTTGTAAACAATGGCATAGCCCATGAGCTTAAGCCGGTTTTTACGTGTTTGAGTTTTACGAGTCCTGGCTCAATTAATTTACCATTAGGGTATGTGAAAATTGTACTTCCTGAAGATGACTCCAATATTGGTGGATATTTAAAAATATACGAACTCGGTGATTTTAATGCTGAATCTTTGTTGTTTTTTTCTGGTAAATGTTCTTCAGGTGATGAAATTTCCTGTAATTTTATGGCTGTTGGAGAGAAAACCCTGGTTGCACTTTTTCAACGAGGAAACATAGCTACAAATGTCATATTAAATTATTCAAAGACCACTGGTACAGGAAAGATGCAAATGGATAAATTTGGTTTTGAACCTGTGGACGTTAAGCTTGCACCACTTTCCAGTTGTCGATAGATTGATATTGCAGGGCCTTTGGCTGCTAACGCTCATCACGCTTATATCAGATCACTGCGGATGCCGCTGAATGCCTTATTTGATGATGGTGGACTCCGATACTGTCAACTTTTCAGTCAGCAGTATCGGAGATAGCATTCTTTAATCCGTCAAATCTTCTTCAACATCGCCAAACAGGGTGCCGGGGGCACTCCCAGCCTCTCTGGATACGTATCGGCAAGTCGACCATATCCGCCCAGCTTTCTTCCAGTCTTATATGGGTCAGTAGTCTTGTATTAAACAGAAGCTTGAGATAGGTAAGAGTAAGCTGAAAAAACACGTAAAATATAAGAATATCAAGACAGAAGTTATGGGAATATGGAGGGAAGAGCAGTGAATCTTCTTGACGAAATCAAAGAATATGCGGCAGGGGTTGCGGGTGAGGCCAGGGCACTGCCTTTCGCTGCTTATACAGATGGTGATGTCTATGAGCAGGAACGCTCCCGGGTTTTCCACAGTGACTGGATTTTTGTCTGTAACCAATACGACCTTCCCAATCCCGGTGATATGCTCGCCCTTGATATTGCTGGCGAAGCTGTTGTTGTCATTCGGGGAGAAGATAACAATATTCGGGCTATGTCCAATGTCTGCAGTCATCGCGGTACGCCTCTGGCCGATGAGGGTTTTGGTAATGCCAAACGGTTGATCTGCCCCTACCATGCCTGGAACTATACCCTTGAAGGCCTGTTAAAAGGAGCGCCTATTACCGGTGGCGTGAAAATCGATAAGGCTGCCCACTGTCTGCCCCGTTTTGCCGTGGAAATCTGGCACGGGCTTATTTTCGTAAATATTGATGGTAAGGCCGAACCCCTTAACCAGCGTTTGGCAGAAGTGGAGAAATATCTGTTGCCCTACCAGATGAAACACTTCGACAGTGGTTACAGCACGCCTCCGGAGTACTGGCAGACCAACTGGAAACTGGCTCTGGAAAATGCCATGGAGAGTTATCACCTGTTCAAGGTGCATAAGGAGACCCTGGAAACCATTAACCCAACCAGAAACGTCTATTACCTGGAAGGTTACGGGAACTGGTCTCTGACCGGAGGAGAAAACGGGCAGGGGGGAAAGACCGAGGGGTTCTTCTACAAAATGATGGACAGCTGGTACGGTAAACCCAGTCCGGCCATCAGGGGGCGTTACCTGTTGCTGTCATTGCCGCCAACCTTTGTCGCCATTATTGATGAAGGGCAGATGGGCTATCTCTCTGTGTTTCCGGATAAAGGTCCGAATGGTATTGTGGTCAGGAGTGGGGGGATCGGCTATGGAATTAAAGAGTCCGGCGGTTCCGAAAAGGCTTTTGTTGATGCCTTTTACGCAGAAGACAAGGTAATCTGTGAGCGGGCATTTAAGGGCATGAGTTCCCGTTTTGGCCATCAGGGTGGACAGTTGGTGGAGCTTGAGCGCATTGTTGTGGATTTCCATCAGTATTACGGCAACCGCATGTTTGGCACCCGGATGGATGGCATGTTCAAGGGTGAGAAAGCCGATTGGCTGCTGTCTCTGCAGAAAAAATAATTTTTGATATTCCTGTTGCGCTGGCGAGTGATTGGAGTGATACAGCAGGGATAAATTTTACTATTGTGGCAGTGTAGTATATTTTCCAGTGACCTTACAGCAGGTAAATCCCCATGCAGATATCTATTAAAAATTTATATATAAGAACTTTCCTGTTTTCACTGTTTGCTCTTATTTCGGCATGTTCCCAGTCCGCATCTGAAAAAACAGGTAGTACAGAAAGTACAGGTGAGCAGGAACAGACGACAATAACTGGAGAAGTTATTTCCAGGCATACCGAGGGAAAGGATGGCTCATCATGGATACTCCGTAATGATAATGGTAAAGAGTATGTGGTTGTGCTCAGTATACCGAACCTTGGGCCGGAACAGAGCGAGCATATTTCCGAGGTGAAAGAAGGGGTAAAAATACGTGTCAGCGGTGAATTGATACAACGGGGGGATGAGCCCATGTTAATAGCCAGGACACTAACCATCTTAAAATAATGCTGATGTTGTTATAGAAAGGTTGTTTTAAAAAGACTGCTATAGAGAATTTGTTATAGAAAGGGATAAATTTGCCCCCAGAACATCAGGCCAGTCCTTCGCTCCCCCAGCAGTTGTTTACCGCGACCTGGCCCATGGTGTTCGGGGTATTCTCTCTTATGAGCTTTCAGCTGGCGGATAGCGCGTTTATCGGCCAGCTTGGTGTTCTGCCCCTTGCTGTTCAGGGTTTTACCCTGCCGGTTCAAATGATCATTATCGGTATTCAGGTGGGCCTGGGGATTGCGACAACGGCTTTGATATCCCATTCCCTGGGAGCGGGGAAAACTGAATATGCCCGACAGCTGGGTGGTCTTGTCCTGGCTGTTGGCGCTTTGGGCACAGGTATTGTATGCCTGATGATATGGTTGGCGCGCTATAATTTATTGTCTTTCCTGAATGCTCCCGAATCGGTTTATCCCATCGTAGACACTTACTGGGTTTACTGGCTTATAAGCGCCTGGGCCGGAGCGGTGGTTTATTTCTATTACAGTATCTGTCGGTCCCATGGCAATACCCTGCTTCCTGGAATTATGATGACAGTGACAAGCCTGCTGAATCTGGCGCTTGACCCTGTTTTTATTTTCACCCTTGATCTGGGTATTAATGGCGCAGCCATTGCCACGATTATTGCCTTTTCCTTCAGTATTCTGGTACTCGCCCCAAAAGTGGTGAAGGAAAACTGGCTGAGTATAAACTGGCAGGGTATGGACGTGGGCCGCAGTATTCGAGCGCTTTTCAGGATTATGGGACCTGCGATGGTCAGCCAGGTGCTTCCCTCGATCTCTTCCATGCTGGCGACAAAACTTCTGGCTGGTTATGGTACCGCTGTTGTGGCTGCCTGGGCTTTGGGTTCCCGATATGAGTTTTTTGCCATTGTACCTGTGCTGGCATTAACCATGTCTATGCCGCCAATGGTCAGCCGACGGCTGGGGGCTGGTAATATTGAGGATATTCGTCATCTGGTCAGAATTGCCTGCCGATTTGTTTTGGGCTTTCAGTTGATAGTTGCTTTTATCACCTGGTTGGGTTCATCACATCTGGCCATGCTTATGACTGAGAACTTGCAGGTAGGAGAGGTGTTCATTAAATACCTGATTCTGGTCCCTTTCAGTTTGGGGTTTCTCGGGGTGTGCATATTGATGGTCTCTGTCGTAAATGCCCTGGGGCAGTCTTACACTGCGCTGATAATTTCCGGTTTGCGCCTGTTTGTTTTCTTTTTACCCTGTCTCTGGCTCGGAGCCACACTTGCGGACATTGAGGGTTTGTTCTCCGGAGTTCTTATTGGCAATGTTCTCGCCGGCCTGTGCGCATGGCTGATGTACCGACGGGTGATAACAAAACTTGCAAGCCTGTCCGTCTGAGTGTACAGCGCCTAAACCAAAAGGCCACAGAGGCCTTTTGTAGGCCGGAGCGTGGCAAGTGTGGTACAAATGCCACGATGAATTGAATACCAATAACAACAAAACCAATAACAACAATAAAGGTGGGTGCAGTGAACCCTATAACCTACGCCATTCCGTTTTTTTTCCTGTTGATTGCCATTGAGGTGGCAGTGACGGTTCTCCGCAAGAAAGACTATTACCGCCTTAATGACGCTGTAAACAGCCTGAGCTGTGGCATGTTAAATGTGACCATCGGGCTGGTAATTAAGATTGGCCTTTACGCTCTGGTACTCGAGCACCTGTCCGTAGCCAGCCTTCCCGCAGATAGCTGGTGGGTGTGGGTTTTGGCTTTTATCGCTCAGGATTTTTGCTATTACTGGGCCCACCGTATTGGCCATGAGATCAGCATTTTCTGGGCCGCCCATGTGGTGCACCACCAGAGTGAAGAGTACAACCTGACAACCGCCCTCAGGCAAACCAGTACCGGAATGTTTCTGGGCTGGATATTTTATCTGCCCATGGCTGTGGCCGGTTTCCCCGTGGAGGTTTTTGCGACCGTCAGCCTGTTAAACCTGCTTTACCAGTTCTGGGTACATACCCGTCATGTTCCAAAACTGGGCTGGTATGAATGGGTGTTTGTCACACCGTCTAACCACAGGGTTCACCACGGTAAAAATGAAAAGTACCTGGATAAAAATTACGGAGGAATTTTTATCCTTTGGGACAGGTTATTTAACACCTTTCAAGAGGAAGATGAGGTTCACGAACCTGTACGCTATGGCACAGTCACACCCCTGCGTAGCTGGAACCCGTTGTGGGCAAATATTGTCGTTTATGCTGACTTGTTTCGGGATGCCCTTAATACAGGCTGCTGGCAGGAAAAACTGTCGCTCTGGTTCCGGCATACCGGGTACCGGCCTGGGGATGTGGCTATGAATGATACAATGACACAGGAACTTTCTCCGGGCACCGATAATTTTGTTAAGTACGATCCTGCCGTTAGCTTGGGTATGAAAGTCTATGTGCTGTTGCAGTTTGCATTGCTGGTTGTGCTGACGACAGTTTTTGTGGGTATCAGTCATACCATGAACACAATTTTTCTTTCGATGGGAGCAATTATATTTGCCGTAAATCTGGCTCTTATAAACAATCTGCTTGAGAGTCGAAAGCAGGTTCTGTTGAAAGAAAGCTTCCGCCTGGTAACTTTGGTGACGGGTATTGCTGTGGCTTTTTATGTATAAGTGGCCCTTTATGGGGGAGGAACAGTCACACCCATTTGAAACAGGGCAAAGCTGAACATGTCGGTGGTCTGGTTAATAAAGGCCGATCGGGTAAAACCCGCGCCATGGCCAATATCACGGGTAACATGCAGCAGAACAGGGTTGGCACCGTTCTGGCTGGCCTGTAGCGCCGCAACGAATTTATAGGAGTGGGATGGCACTACCCGGTCATCATATTCAGCGGTGGTCACGAGAGTAGCGGGGTAAGGAGATTTTCGCTGGTTGGCCGGGCGCACATTGTGCAGTGGAGAATAACTGTACAGATAGTCAAACACCGTCTTGTTTTCCTGGGGGCTGCCATACTCTGAAACCCAGCCGCCGCCAGCGCCAAACCTGTTAAAACGTAACATATCCATAACGCCAACATCAGGCAGGGCAACGCCAGCAAGACCGGGGCGCTGGGTCATAACGGCTCCAATCAGCCGGCCTCCGCAGCTGGAACCGTGAATAGCCAGCCGCCCATGGGAGGTATAACCTTCTTTTATCAGGTATTCGCCAGCGGCAATAAAGTCGTTATGACTGTTTTTCTTATTGAGCTTTTGGCCAGCTTTATGCCATCTCTCACCTGAAATTCCGCCACCACGAATATGTGCGACAGCATAGATACCACCCATTTCCATCCAGGCCGCGCTGTCGGGGGTCAGGTTTGTGTTGGCGATATGGCCATAGCCTCCGTAAGCATAAAGCAGAGTAGGGTTTTTGCCATCCAGCTTAACCTTCTTGTGGTGGGTAATGGTGATGGGAACTCTGGTGCCATCAAACGATGAAAAAAGAACATAACGGGTGACATAATCCTGGCTCTGGAAAGGAGAACTGGATTTTCTGACCTGTGATGTTTTTCCACTGTTCAGGTCAAAGGTGTACATATTGCCAGGGTGAACCGGGCTGTAAAACGTGTAATACATCAGCGGGTTTTCGGAGTTGTTGTCGGAGATGAAAACATCTCCCCGGCCTGGCAGGCTTATTTCACGAACAAGCTGTCCGTCCATGTCATACTGGAACACATGGCTGCTGCCTTCTATCAGGTAATCAGCGATCAGGTAACCGGCTTTGTAAATTACCGACAGTGGATGTTCATTTTCCGGGAGGATTGTGCGCCAGGGCTGATTCTTCTGGCTGAGATCAATTTCAACAACCTGCCAGTTTGGAGCCTTGTGACTGGTTTTGATATACAGACTGTTTTCCGTGGCATGCAGAGCGCTTGTTCTGGTGCCTTCCTGGGTAGAAATGGAAATCAGCGGTTGCTCAGGATTGACCAGATTTTTTACAAAGAGGCGGTTTGAACCGGTTTCACGGGCGGCCAATATTATCAGATAACGTTCGTTATCGGATATCCAGCTGGTAACGTGACGGAAGGGCTGGCCGTTATAGTTCTCGAAAACAACAGAATCGTCTTTTTGTGGAGTGCCCAGTTTATGGAAGTACAGTTTATGATGTTCAAGGGGGACGGATTCATCATCCCCGATACCTTCCGGATAGCGTGAATAATAGAACCCGGTCTGTCCAACCCATGAGATGGAGCTGTTACGAATACGGGTCAGGTTGGGTTCCAGGTTTTGCCGTGTTTCAGCGTCAATAATCACAATTTCTGTTTTGTCGCTGCCGTGGATCGCCTGTTGATAAGCGGCCAGAGAGCCATCTTTGGAAAAGGTCAGGTCACGAACAGAAATACGCCCTTTCTCATCCATAGTATTCGGGTCAAAAAAGACCTGTTCCGGGCCGCCCGACTTTTTATAACGATAAAATACCGGCTGATTCTGGAGACCACTGTTACGGGTGAAATAGGTATAGTCACCTTCGGTATTCGGCATGCTCTGGCGTTCATAGTTCATCAGAGTGGTTAGTCGGGTGTGGATATATTCCCGGTTGGGCAACTTCTCAAGATAGTTTCTGGTCAGCTTATCTTCGGCCTGCAGCCAGGCCTGGGAGCGGGCGGATCTGGTATCTTCCAGCCAGCGGTAAGGATCATGGACTTTCCGGCCAAAATATATATCGAAGGTATCGTCCCGGTCTGCGGGTGGGTAAATAAGTGGCTGTGTATCGCTGGCACTGGTGATTTGGACAAGCAGGCAGAAAGTGAATAACAGGTAGTGACGAAGTGTTTTCATAGAATATCCTTCCTGACTTTCTGGTGATTTTTCAGAGAAGTGTAGTTGAGGGTAATGATGGTAACCCTGACCAGCTTGATAGTTATCCTGACAATGCGGTGGTACAATTTATGCGATATTCTTTATGCCATGTTCTTTGTCGGCTGTTCAGGGAGGGGCGGAAGAACTTCCATCTTTTCCATATGCTCAATAAAGGCTTCCCGCCTGTGCGGGGGTGGTTTTTTTGTCAGCGCTAAAATGCGTCTCATATAACCCCTGAGGATGGTGCCATCCGCCATCTGTCGTTCTCCCAGATAACAGATACATTTGTGAATATACGACAACTGAGGATCAGTTTTAAGGTGTTCTCTTAACTTGTCATGTGGGGTGCTTTGTTCGGCAAGACAAACTTCCACTTCAAGTAAAGGGGTTAAAGCTGTGGGAATATCGACCATGGCATGGGGGAAGTTTTGGATAAGCTGGTTACCTCCATATACGGGTTTGCCAAGTAGACAGCTATATAATGTCTGGGCCAGTCTGTAGTCTTGATGGCTGGCAGCAATATTTGCCAGTTCCAGCAGGAAAGAGCCTCGGGCGGCTTCGTTGGTATCCGGAATTAATGGTTTATTCTGGCCGCTGGTAAGTAATCGGCCACTGCGGGAGAGGTCAACAATCCGGCAGCCGGTGTCTTCTCCAACTATCTGAAGCAGCACTTGGTGGAGTTCATGTATCTGGCAGTTTGGCGTGTTGTTCAAATGACAGAGAACTCTGGCCTTAGCCAGCATGTAGTCTTTGTAAACCTCATCATACGCCTGATGACTTAGCGTATATTTAGATATTATCTTGTTAAGATATACCAGTGCCTGTTGGTAACATCCCGTCGCTTCCAGCAGGCTGACAGCTTCGTGCATGGTGTCACGGAAAAAACTCAGGTTAAGGCTGGTTTTTTGTGCCCGTCTGGATATCTGCTCTTTTTCTTCTGTGGTTTTACAGAGTTGATACATGCGCTTGTAGCACTCCAGCTTTAAAAGCCGAAATGTGTCTTTGAATATTTCGGAGTCGTAATCCCTGTAATCATCCAGCATATCATTAAGGGAATGGATAACGTCTTCCAGCTCAGGACGCGTCTGGGCTCTTTCAACAGTCTCTTTTTGTTTTCGGGCCCGTTCCTCATAAGTTTGGGAGGGGTCCAGTTCCTGTTGACACTTATCAATCAGGGTGCAGGCTTTATTTTCCCAGATGTATTTCTGCTGGAGACTTTCCTGCTTTTTAAGCTTTCTCAGTTCTCCCGCCAGCAGTTGCTGTGCCCTCCTGAAATGTCTGGCTGACATCAGATGGTGTTGAGCATAGCTGATAGCGTACTTTACCGGATTTTCCTGGATGATATGGTGGTGACCACTGTGCTGACAGGCTTGCCTTAAACCGAAGAGCAGGTCTCTCTGGTCCGGATCAGGGATTTGCTGCCCATAACGAAGAAGGTCTCTTATCTCACCAAAGGTTTTTTCACAGTCTTCGTTTTTTACCAGTTCGCTCCACAGCTGTAGAAGTTTGTCCAGAGACTTCCCTCCTAAAAGCTTTTGGGAGTTGCATTGTTTGATGAGTTCCATCCTGGCTTTGTCAGCCTCTCTTCGTTTCTCGCCTGGTGTTTTTATAAGGCTGTGTGGTGACCGGCTTCTGCTGCGGGGGCTTCTCTTTTTTGTTGAGCTGTGACTGTCAGCTGATCTGTACTCTGAATGTCTGCGTGAGCGCGAACTGTAATACCTGCTGAGACCAAAGGCTGGGCTCATTTCCCTGCTATCCAGGCTTGATGACGAATAATAAGAGCTGTCGCTATATCTGCTTCTTTCACTTTCACTTTCACTTTCACTTTCGTTTTCGCTTTCACTGCAAGCACGCGAACAGCTACTACTGTGGCTTGGGGATTTGTTCCATACCTTGATTGTTTGTGCGTGGCTCATGGGGGAAGAACATTCAACGGTGTGTGAACGTGAAGCAGTAAACCATCTTCCTTCCTGCCCCTGAAAAGGTTGGTAATAGTATGGATAAGATTGTTGTGGATATGGTAAAGAGGAACGTGGCAAGTCTGCTGCCCCCGTTGGATATTGCCATGCCATTGCTTCGCCTCCATGTTCAGTAAACCGGTTGGCACGCAGAAGAGAATACTGTCATAAGTGCCCAGTCCATTTAGAGACAAACAATAAAGGCTGTTATTGCAGAAGTGGCTGTTGGAATAGCTAACAAGAAGGTTGATTGCACTTATTGTATTAATCCAGCGCAACTTTGGGCGTGTTGCCTTAGCTACGCAACTGAAGTTGCAACACAGAAGGATGGGAAAAGGCTCCGCTCAGGGCATGTGAAAACGATTGTCCAGGTACTTATTGCAGGGGCATATTGGAGAAAATGCGGATAATCATTACACCTGTTACGATGAGAACAATGCCGGAGAGAGCGGGAAGGTCCGGATACTGGTGATAAATAAGGCAGCCAAAAATAGAGATAATCACTATGCCTACTCCACACCAGATACTATAAGCGACACTGACAGGGATGGTTCTCAGCGTCAGGCTTAAAAAGAAGAAGGATATCCCGTATCCGGTGATAACAAACAGACTGGGCAGTAGCCGGGTAAAGTGGCAGGTCTGTTTCAACATGAGTGTTGCGGACACTTCTGTCACTATAGCCAGGCTCAGATAGCCATATCCGTTCATCGGCGCACTCTGATGAGTAATGGAAAAGCGGAGGATCAGTATAGGACCGACTTACCTGCTTCTGGATACGCCATGCACTCCGATCAGTGCTTTAATACTCGATAAGTACTCACAGTAACCGATGCAGTAACAGAGAGATTTACAGGAGAGACCCGATGTTAAAGCCCCTCGTTGTTATTACTGGTGCAAGTTCAGGTATTGGTGAAGCCGCTGCCCGTCAGTTCAGTACTGCCGGCCATCCATTGTTATTGATGGCCCGTCGTGTAGAACGGCTGGAAGCCCTGAGTCTTCCCAATACCATGTGCTGTAAGGTTGATGTGACTGACCGCGGTGCGCTGGTGGCAGCTGTCCGTGACGCGGAAGGTGTTTATGGCCCGGTTGACTGCCTGGTCAATAATGCCGGCCTGATGCAGCTGGGTTCTGCTCATGAGCAGAGCCCGGATGAGTGGGATCGGATGATTGACGTAAACCTGAAAGGTATGCTGTACGGTATTCATGCTGTTGTTGGCGGTATGCGTGAACGTAAGCATGGCACTATCATCAATATCGGCTCCGTTGCCGGTATCAAGGGTTTCCCTAATCATATGGCTTACTGCGGTACCAAGTTTGGTGTGCATGGCCTGAGCGAGACCTTGCGTGAAGAAGTCTGCGACGATAGTGTGCGTGTGGTAACCATCGCTCCCGGCGCTGTAGAAACCGAACTGTTGAGTCATACCACAAGTGATGATATCAAGGCTGGCTATGAAAAGTGGAAAGACAGCATGGGCGGGGCGATTACCTCCAGGGATATCGCTGACAGCATCAGCTTTGTTTACAACATGCCCCAGAATGTCTGCATTCGTGAACTGGTTATCAGCGCCACTCGCCAGGCAGGCTGATATTTAACCGGTGATAAGCTGCGCTGGTGAAGGCGGTATAACGTAAAAAAAGGAGTCATATGACTCCTTTTTTTACGTTACATATTACGCTTTGATGGCTTATGGTGTATGAGGGCCATCCATTATGAACATTTATGCAAAAATTTACAGACTTGGTGGACAGGAGTGTTGATGAAGTCCTTTTCCTCGATTTGTTCGATATAGCTGGCAATATCCTCACAGTCATCTTTCAGCTCCGGGCCTAGATATACACAGAACTGATCGGCAGCGGTGTTAAGATCCTTGCCTTCATAGCGCAGGGCGAGTTGGCCAACTTTAACGACCGCTTCGCAGAGGTAACAGCGAATCCAGCTCTCAATGGTATGTTCTGCCTTTAAGATATCGTCGTGTGAGTTGGCGTTTGCGCTGCCGGATAACAGAATGGTGGAAGTGAGTACCGGTACGCCGACAAGAATATGAAGAATATGTTTGCCTGCTTTCATGACCTGACCTCTTAACTTCTGGTTGAGTGAATAAAGCCTAAAAGTAGTTCGGTTTTTACCTCTTTGAGCTGTTTTTTTCCTGTCCTTCAGGCTATAAATCCAGTTACTCAATGGTGAAGTCGCATTTTCGCATTGCATTTGCATTCTTTATTGTTGGACATAGCCATTGTGTACATACTCGTTGTACCCGGGACAACAGACTGCTTGTAACATTCCCCCCGTAATCGTTACTATTTGCCCTATTAAAATACGATCAGTCATATAAAAATGGCACGTCCCGACACAGTGAAAGTACACGGACAGTCAAAAAGTAGAGGCGTAGCCATGAGCGTAAACCTTAACAGCCCCCTGACTCTGCCCAATGGCGTGGTTGTCCCCAATCGTTTTTTTAAGTCGGCCATGAGTGAGCAGCTTGGGGATAAACAATACAACCCCACACCTGGTCTTGCGACTGTTTACAGGCGCTGGGCAGAAGGTGGTATTGGTCTGAATATATCCGGTAATGTGATGATAGACCGCACCGCTCTTGGGGAACCGGGCAATGTGGTGCTGGATGAGGACAGTGATATCCAGTCATTCCGTCACTGGACATCTATGGCAACCGCCAATGGCAGTCAGTTCTGGGCTCAGCTTAATCACCCGGGTAAACAGATTCCTGCTTTCCTGAGCAAAGAGCCGGTTGCACCCTCTGCTATTCCCTTGGGAAAGGGACTGGAAAAAGTTTTTAATACTCCCCGTGCTCTTTCTGAAAAAGAAATAGAAAGTTTGATCGAACGCTTTGCCACTGCCGCTGCTCTGGCGAAAAAAGTGGGTTTTTCTGGAGTGCAGATTCATGGTGCCCATGGTTATCTGGTGAGCCAGTTTCTTTCGTCCCGTCATAATCAGCGGATTGACCAGTGGGGCGGCAGCCTGGAAAACCGTATGCGTTTTGTGCTTGAAGTTTATGGAGCTATACGTCGGGAGGTTGGCAGTGATTATCCCGTTGGTATCAAACTGAATTCCGCAGACTTCATGAATGGCGGTTTTACCGAAGATGAGTCCATGGAAGTGGTTAAAGCCCTGGCCAGGGCGGGTATTGACCTGATTGAAATTTCCGGTGGTACCTATGAAAGCCCGGCCATGATGAAGTCCGATGAAGCTTCCAGAAACCCGCCTGTAAAAGAAAGCACACGACGCAGAGAGGCTTATTTCCTGGCTTATGCAGAACGTGTCCGCAGTCTGGTCGATACACCGCTGGTGGTGACCGGTGGTTTCCGTTCTGCGGAAGGCATGCAGGGGGCTGTCACATCCGGTGCTACCGATATGGTGGGGCTGGCAAGGCCTGTTGCCATGGTACCGGATATTGCCAATCAGGTTATGAGCAACAGTGATTATCGCTTGCACCTGAAAACCCCTTCCACCGGTTTTAAAATCCTGGACCAGATGTTTATGGTGAATCTGGTCTGGTATGAACAGCAGATCCATCTTCTGGCCAATAATAAAGAACCGAAAAAGGATCTGTCCGCCTGGAAGGCAGTGTGGATGACCCTGTCCGGAATGGGGTACCAGGCATTTAAAACCCGCAGGGCCTGAAGCTTTTGCTGCTGTGGTTTAAGTCCAGCGGATTAGTGGTTTCCTCAGCTCTTTTTGACAGCGGACAGCACAACAAACTTTTTGTCGCTGGCTACTGTTTTGTAATTGCCAAACAGTTTTTTCAACTTGGTGTGGTAACCCAGATGACGGTTACCAATAATCCTTAATTCCCCGCCTTCTTGTAAAATAGTGAGAGACTGTTTGAACATACGCCAGGCGATATGGTCGCCAATGGTATTGCCCTGGTGAAAAGGGGGGTTGCACAGCACTGTGTTCGCTGATGCTGGTGGAAATCCGGTCAGGCAGTCATTACAGATAAATTCAGCCCTGTCGTCCAGGTCGTTGGCTGTCCAGGAATCTTTGGCGGAGGCCACAGCCATATAGGATTCATCCACAAAGCGCAGGCGGGCCTGGGAATTGGCCATCGCGACGTGAATACCCAACGCCCCATTGCCGCAGCCAAGGTCAACAATATTTGCTGCTTGCTGATCTTCCGGAAGATGCTCAAGGAAGAACCGGGTACCTATATCCATTTTCTGTCGTGAAAACACACCGGCATGGTTTGCCAGTTTCATACCGTTATGGGCAAAATTCAGGGGAAATGTTCTGGCATTGTCTGGCAGGGATTTATCCACCGTTGAAAATATCAGCCGGGCTTTTTTCTTCGCAAGGGAGGTCCTGGTCGGGCCAAAATGTTTTTCAAACAGGGCCAGGGTGGAGCTGTGGATATGTTTGGCCATATCTCCGGCAATCAGCATCGTACCTTCTTTCACCAGCTGGCGCAGAGTCAGCAGCTGCTCTTCCAGCAGGCAGGTGTTCTTGGGCAGCTTCATCAGAATTACATCAGGGGTGAATTCCGGTGTCTGGGTAGAAGGCAGATAAGTGACTGAAGTTTCCTCTTTGCCGTTTAGCGCAAGATTTTGTTTCAGGCTGGCGTGGGCCAGCGAGGAATCTGTCCAGACGGTGGGCTGATAGTCAGAAAACGCTGTACCAAGAGCGCCGAAGCCATCATTAACAAGCAGTACGGATTGGCTGGATGCCTGGCTATGAAGCTGTTCATTGAAGTAAGCCAGAAGGTATTCATCCGCTGCGTCCCAGGCCCTCAGTGTTTCCCGGCTGCGTACCGGCACTCGCTGAAGTCGAAGGGTGCCAAAAGGGGAGATCAGTGAATCCATAGGGAAAGGCCAGAATAAAAGTGGGCAATTCTTACCTATCTGCAGAGGGCTGTCATCTGAAGGGTTAGAACAGCTGACCGGGATGTTCCGAACATGAGGTTTCCGGGCAAGTCTGAGAGGAGGATCAATCAGAGATACTTTGATTATTTAACAGGTGTGCTATGGCTGCTACATATACTGATTCTCTAAATCCTGTTCCACTGCCTTTTTCGCCAGGTTCACAGGAAACGACTGGAAATACTGTGATTGGCAAATTCTGTGGAATGACAGTCAGGGAGGAAGAGGTCGAAGAGCTGTATCAGTTGGCTACTCATCCTGAGGCTATTATGAGCCAGCCTCAGAAAGATGTGCTGGCAAAATTATTGGAAAAAATTAAAGCAGAAGTCGCTAAGTCCAAAGAGCATTCGACTCAAACCGGTAGATCTGAGGGGACTGAGCAAGTTACCCAGGAAATTGAAGAAGACAAGACTAAAGCAGAGAAACCTGAAGAAACAATTCCAGATGCTGAAGTTTCTCAAGAAGCTTTGGAGGAAATGATTCAAACCTCAGGACTAACCCTTGAGGATTGTGAGAAATTATTTGAGCTCTTGTCTCGCTCAGATATTAGAGAATTATTGTCGCGTATAGACCCAAATGGTGTGACAGCATTAAAACAATATGCTGGACTTTCCCCGCAAAACCAGTATCACATACGTTCCTATTTAAATGCTGCCGTGAGTACTCTCAGGCGCGCGGATCAACATAGTGGCCATGTTGCTTCCAATATAGATACTGTGATGGAGGAACAAGAACCTCCAGTCGCGACCTTTTCAACAAAGCACACTTCGGAACAAGAGGTTTACCATAACCGGAATTATAATTATATCGGGCACCTTGCCGTGCGCTTGCTTTCTGAATTTATCACCATTGGAGTGGAAATGCTGACACTGGTTTTTGTAGAGAAACTGGTGTTTGAAGGGGCTGAAGTTACGGTGGAGCCGACAGGGCACTGTCCTCCTGAGTTTCTGCAGGCAGATAAGCATCTGATTGGTCATATTAAGCATATAGTCCTGGATCAAAAAGCAAGAATCATTGCCATAGGTACCGCAATTTTATTGACATATGCGCCCCAGATAGCCAGTTACACAATTATGCCGATTGTCCATCTTATGGTGAAAGGGTGTAAGGGGGCTTACCGTGGGGCTATGCGCATTCGGCGCAGAATACATGAACGGTCGGTAAGGTCTCATTTGGGGACGGCGTACATGATGATGAACCCCAAACAGAGAAAGCGCTTGTTAAGTTTGCTCGAAATAAGGAAGGCGGAAGTCAGTCATTCAAGGAAAAAAAGAAAACCAGTAAACACCAGGAGCGAGGTACAGCGATTACTCCATGAGACACTGAATCGGGGGGACGCTTACGGATTGACAGATGGGGTTATGGAAATGATGTCGGAGGGAAGAGGTGCGTTTTCAACAGGGTTCAAAAGCTATCTGGCAACATTGGGGTTAGATAATGATAACCCTCAGTATGCTGCGAAAAAACGTAAGACTTTGCCTTTAATATCGGGCTGGTTTACGAATTTTTATAATCTTTATAAGCGTCGTAATATCGCTTACAGTATTTCAGCCCTGCTTGGGACGTTTACAAATATTTCCACCAATATCGCTCTTATTTATTACACCATATTTTCTACGTACGAACAGAATGCTATGGGGGGGAATGCCATTGTCAGTGTTCCCTATAACTTCACCTATCACGGTAATGAAACTGATATTTCCGGACATTTGGAATCTCTGGAACTTCCCCTGGCAGGGCGTGCAAAAAGTGCGTTCTTTACTGTTCTGTATGCTGTTGCCATTCCCCATATGCATAAACCAACCCAGGCAATATTTATTCTGGGGGGAGAGAAAATTGCGAGTGCCTGTTCCTGGGTCTGGTCACTTTGCCGCCGTAGAAGAAGGAGGGAAGCTCTTCCTATGGAGGAAGTTGCTGTAGGCGGGCAGATAGTTCAGCGCAGAAATAGTACTGGCAGTAACCAGAGTGGCAGCAGCCAGGAAAGTAGCCACCCATTGTTGCCATCATTCACCACAGAAAAAGGACAGAAGCGGGTAATAGAACCCGGGCAAAATCAGTGGAATCAATGGAGGCAGGGTGGTTTACTGACAAACAACTCTTCTGGCACTACCGAGGTAATAGCAGAAGAGTTGTAAAAAATTCTGCTGTCAGCTTTGAATCAGTATGCCGTCAAAAGGAAGGATAGAGACAGTTTCGCCAACACTTGCGCCAGTATTTTCTTCCGGCAGTACGATATAACAGTCCGCCATATTCATTGAGCGCAGAATGCCCGAACCCTGGCTGCCGGTAGTGGCAACAGTCATAAAACCATCGTCGTTTGTTGACAGAATGCCACGCTGAAACTCCCGGCGCCCCGGCGCTTTCTTCAGGGGGGTCTGACACAGAGCATTAAACATCAGTGGCTGGTTTTTAATTTCTCCGGACATCACCCTTAATGCGGTAATAGCCAGAATGTGAAGGGTGATAGTGGCGGACACAGGATTCCCCGGAAGGCCGAAGAATACGCTGTCACTCAGCCTGCCAAAGGCAAAAGGCTTGCCGGGTTTAATGGCCAGTTTCCAGAAGCCGGTTTCCCCCAGTTCTTCCAGAATATCTTTGATAAAGTCCGCCTCCCCTACTGAGACGCCACCGGAGGTGACAACAGCATCAGCTTCCAGGTTAGCCTTGAGCAACGCTTCCCGAATCACACTCCGGTCATCCGCCAGTTTGCCCAGATCAATCACTTCAACGCCCAGACGGTTGAGCATGCTGTTGATTACAAAGCGGTTGCTGTCGTAGATATCCCCATGTCCCAAAGGTTCACCGGGCGCTTTAAGTTCATCCCCGGTAGAGAACACAGCGACTTTTACCCGGCGGAAGACGGGGAGTTCTCCTATGCCCAGGGATGCCAGTAAGCCAAGATCCTGGGGACGCAGTCGGTGGCCGGTTTTTAACACCAGGGAACCGCTGGCTATATCTTCCCCGGCTTTGCGGACATTGTTTCCAGCCTTTGGTCGCTTCAAAAAGTGAATGCCGTCTTCTGTCTTCTCAGACTGCTCCTGCATGATCACGGTATCTGTACCATCGGGAATGGCGGCACCGGTCATAATCCGAATGCAGTGTCCTTCCGGGCAGATGCCTTCAAAAGGGTGCCCGGCAAAAGACCGGCCAGCCGGGGGCAGAGTTGTGCTTTTGTTCAGGTCTGCGGCCCGCAGGGCATAACCATCCATGGCGGAATTGTCGTGGGAAGGGACATTAATGGGGGAGATGATATCTGTGGCAAGAATACGGTTGTCACAGAGAGAAATGGGCAGGGTTTCTGTCTCACTGACGGGGCTTACACCGCTTGTCAGTTTTTGCAGAGCATCATCAAGGGACATAAGTCCGGGGGCAGCGCAGCAGTCAGACATGAAAAGAAACTCCTTTGAAAAGGGCTGCTATTGATTTATCCGTATTTTACCTGAAGCGACATTTATTAGGCATTTAATCTGTGGAACCGCTGCTTTTGGTCAATATTAAAAACACATTGAGCAAGGGAGTATGGTGCTGATGTTCGCCCCAAGGCTGGGGGGTCTCTGGCCTTATTGTCTGTAGATTTTCCAGAAAATATTGCGGTCTGTGCTAAACCTTGAGCTTATTTATCCGGGTATTACTGTTATGCAGAGGCTTCGGTTTTTTCCGGCTGCTCAGCTGGCTGCTGGATGTGTTCTTCTTCTGTCGTCTGCCTGGTCCATGGCCTCGGTCAGCCCGCCAATCCCTATTAAACCGGATCATTGGCAACCTTCCAAGGTGGTGGTTTTTGGAGACAGCCTGAGTGACAGTAATGGCGACTCCTTTCGGGGGGCGGCCACCGCTCACTCCACCTATAACCTGTTGCTGACCCTGAACGGGCAGATGATCACCATGCCCGATGGCACGGTGCGTCGGCCCATGAACCTGGACCAGGTGATTGGGCGAGGGCTGACCATCGATAATATCAAAGCCAACTTTGACCTGATGGTGAAGGACATTCGCAACGAGGCCAAAGAGCGCAGTTACTTCGGCAGAATCATGAGCTCCCTGGAGGCTTCTGTGGTCAGTACTTTTGCTTCGGCGCTGGATTCTGTATTGCGTTACCTCGACAAGGCGGAAGATCGTTTGTCCGACCAGATTCTGCCGGTACTGGGCTGGGCTTCAAGGTGGGTGGCGGAGAAAGCGAACAGCATGAAGCCTGGTAGCTGGAGGTGTTCACTATTTGTCTCTGTGGGCAACCAGCTGGAGTATCTGACCACACTGGTGGAGCGGGATATTGCCGATACCCTGCTGGACTATGGTGATGACCAGATCATTAATATTATCAGCCAGATGCCCGGTACTGTGCCCATTATCCCTGACCCCAGATACTATGCCCTGGGGAAATGGACGACAGGCCCCTACCACGATATGAACAAGGTCTGGGTTGAGTACCTGCAGCAGATGATGTCCACCCCGGAGAAAGATGTGTTGCTGGATAACCGGGCTATGGCTGGCAGCTGGACACTGTGCGCCTACGACAAGATCAAGGCCATAAACGCTATTGATCAGCTGACCGACAGCCTGTTTGGCGGTGCCAGAATGCTGGTACAGGGCAGTATGGTGCCACCCTGTGAAGGTTTGATTGTTCAGTCTTATCTCAATGAGCGCCGTAACCTGTTTGAAAAACAACATGGATACACGCCAACTCCCGAAGATCAGTTAATCGAACAGGATACCCTGGTCGTTTTTCTGAACAGTGCCAATGACTTTCTTAATATGTGGCCGGACCCGGATGATGTGGCTCAGGAGCATGCCCGTGATGTGTGGAGAATTCTGGCAGCAGGAGC
The DNA here is from genome assembly GCF_058147085.1 of Parendozoicomonas sp. 209JJ7-1. Classification (NCBI taxonomy): domain Bacteria; kingdom Pseudomonadati; phylum Pseudomonadota; class Gammaproteobacteria; order Oceanospirillales; family Endozoicomonadaceae; genus Parendozoicomonas; species Parendozoicomonas sp. 209JJ7-1. Next base: position 105,887 of record NZ_JBYVJU010000016.1, read on the forward strand.
CCGCAGAGTCGCTGTGGTGACCCTGCCGGATATCTCCGACACCCCCCGCTTTTACCCGGATCGTTCAAAACCCAAAAGCGCGGAAGCCCAACAGCTCTCCAGGCTTGTACGCCATTACAACACCAGCCTGACTATGCGTCTGAACCTTTTACGGGAAGAGTTTGACGGTGACCACGGCTACCAGGTGATGACAATTGATGGCGACCGTATGTTCAGGGAACTGCAGGCCAACCCCATATGGGATCTGGAACATCCCATCCTGAATATCGGGATACCCGGTGTTGATCCTGAAGGGGAAACCGTTGCGGCCAGTTCAGATAAAAAGGTCAAGCCTGAAAACTTTATTGAGTCTGAACTACGGAAGAACAAAGACTTTGATGATACCTGGAATATCAAGGGCTGGAATAAAGCAGGCCACGGCAAGGTGCCTTTCTTTGCGGATACCGTCCATCCCAGCTCTGATGTCCACTATGATATGGCCAGGAAAGCCTGCGTGATTATGAAGGAGCGCTTTAACATTCCCTGTTTCCCAGAGAATGCCGTAAAAGGGAGTTTGGATCCTGTAGCTGATTCCAGATAAAGTCCGCGACCTGTTGAGGATTGTTGATATCCAGCTGCGGTAACGGGATGTCATTCGAGCCGCAGTTGTCCCAGCACAGGGCAAAAATATGGTGGTCGTCCTTAAACAGGAATGGTCGGTCGAAGTCTGTCCTGTGCAGTTCTATTTTTGGGACAGCCGCTCCCCTGAACCCTTCCACCAGAATCAAATCTACACGGCTCTGGTCGATCAGGGAGAGCTGATTAACCAGTTTCTGGTCTTCTTCCGGGCGCTCGGTAATGCAGATGGCGCGACCAGGAGTGCTCAGCAGAATCTGGTCCACACCAGCATGGCGCAGGCGATAGCTGTCCTTGCCGGGCTGGTCGGGTTCAATAGTGTGGTGGGAGGCTTTGATCAGCCCGAGTCTCAGCCCTTTTTTGGCCAGCAGAGGAATAACCTTTTCCAGCAGGGTGGTTTTTCCCGTGCCGCTGAAGGCCGCGAAGCCTATCAGTGGTACGGAAAGTTCGGGGTGCGCATCGAACAGGGGGGCTGGAGTGTTCATCTTGTTAGATGGCATCAGCCGCCTATAGTTGACAGGTTGTGGGTTCCCCCCGTCAGTCCCTGATCAAGGAAGTGACGGTCGTCTTTTAGCTGCAGCAGATCCTGGATGCGGGTCACCAGCAGGTTCTGCTGGTCATCGCTCTGGAGCAGGTGCCGCAGACTGTGGCCGTGTTCAGCGAACAGGCAAAGCTGGAGGTCGCCCTGGCTGCTGATGCGCAGTCGGTTACAGCTGTTACAGAAATCCTTGGAGTAGGGCATGATCAGCCCGATTCGGCCTTTGTAATCCGGGTGGAAGAATTCCTGCGCCGGCCCAGCGTCTGCAAGCCTTGGCAGGCTGCACCAGCCCCGTTCTGCCAGCTTCCGCTGAATCACTTCACCTGAGATATGGTGTTTCTGGAAGAACTCGCTGGAGTTGCCGGTTTCCATCAGCTCAATCATGCGCAGGGTGATGGGCTGATCTTTGATCCATTCAAGGAACCTGTCCAGTTCATTGTCGTTCATGCCTTTCATCAGCACGGTATTCACCTTCACCGATGGCAGTCCTGACTGGAACGCGAGGTCAATGCCCCGGAGAATTTCATCCAGGCGGTTATGACCGGTAATGCGCTGGAACATGGCTGGCTCAAGGCTGTCGATGCTGACATTCAGGTGGGTTATGCCCGCCTCAATCCAGCTCTGCACCCGTTGGTCCATCTTGTAGCCGTTAGTGGTGACTGCAAGGGTGTGGATACCGGGCACAGCCTTGAGGGTGTGGACAATGTTGATAAAGTCAGAACGCAGTGTCGGTTCGCCGCCACTGATTCTGACTTTATGTGTTCCCAGTCGTGCGAAAGCAGCGACCACCCGGTGGATTTCATCCAGGCTGAGGGCGGTTTTATGGCTGGAGTCGATACAACCGTCAGGCAGGCAGTACTGGCAGCGGAAGTTGCACAGGTCTGTGACAGACAGCCGCAGATAGGGGAACGTTCGTCCCTGGCGATCTTGCAGATTCTTCATTGAACACCTTTCCAAAGGTCCGGGAGGCTATGGAATTTCTCGCCATAACCCGGTGGCATTTACCACGGCTAAAGTTCCCTGCCAGCTGTCGCAGATCAGGTAATCCTGGTCTTTCCGCGAGGCAGTGGTTTAGGAACAGCAGCTCGGCGCTCTATTTATTGATACCAATCGTGAGATGAAGATAGTACCAGTAAGATCAGCCGGGAAACAGGCTTTTAACAGGCGTCAGCAGGCAACTGTTCGCATTGGGATGCCTGTATTTGGGAAATTGTGAGATTGAAAGGCAGATTATTTGAAAAGCAAAACTACACTGTTTATTTGAAAAGCAAAACTACACTGTGTGAATTCTGTTCTACGGAAGAGTGAGTGGTTATCATGATTTCAGAAAACATGAAAATAAAAAAAATAAGAGCTGCCTGTAGCTTATCTCTGGTTTTATTCTCTGTTATTTCCAATGCAGATACGAATTATTCTACGATGATGTGTAAAGGCGATTCTGGTTCCGAGTTGAGATGCTGTGCGGAGACTTTCACTGGCCCTTATCATTGGCAAAGGGTGAATTCATTGTGCATCCCCGTTCTGGTTCCAGCATGCACAAGAGAAGATCCTGTTGCTTTCGACTCTCTGTCTGATTGTTCAGGGAGATCCCCGGCGCATGCCATGGAGTACTGTCCAATGTGTTATCCCCATGCTGGTCCTCCTGAATTTCATTAAGTGGGAAAGGAGCCAAATCCACTCAGGAGAAGGTAGCGGCCATATAAAGCCCACATGACCTGCCGCCATGACAGACCACGTGGGTTTTTTCAGTTATGCCTCTACAGATAGCGCCTGGCTATGCTCTGTATTTCCTGCACTATGGCTCTGAGGCCGTTGCCCCGTGAAGGGCTGAGGTGGTTGGCCAGTTCCAGTTCGCTGAAAATAGCGTCGATATTGCAGTTAAGCAGGTCTTCCGGAGTCCGTCCGTTCAGGCAGGCCAGTACGATTACTCCAAGGCCACGGATCACCCGTGCGTCACTGTCCACCAGGAAGTGCAGAGTCAGGCTGGATTCGCAGTAATGATGGTGCAGCCATACGGTACTTTCACAACCGGCCAGGCGAGCCTCATCGGTACGCATATCATCGGTTAACCGGGGTAAATCCTTGGCCAGTTGCATAATGCTTTTGTAGCGCTCCTGCCAGCTCTTTTTACTCAACAGGGCGGAACACAGCCGACGCAGGTTATTATCGTTATACAGTGGGGCAGAAGCATAGGGTTCGGGCAGTATGTCATTTGGCCTGCCGGATTTTTTTTGCGTGAGTGGGTTATCTTCCACAGTCGTTTGGCTGGCCAGCTGTTTCAGGGCAGTTATCAGGGTATCCACATCCTCCACAGTGTTATAACAGGCCAGGGACGCACGTACGGTGCCGTTTAGTTCGAGGGCTTCCATCAGTGGCATGGCGCAGTGGTGGCCGGTGCGTACAGCGATGCCCTGCTGATCCAGAAGAATGCCGATATCCTGGTTGTGGTGGCCATCCATGATAAAGGATACAACGGCGGTTTTTTTTCGGGCTGTTCCTATTCTCCGCAGACCGGGAATCCGGTCCATTCCCTGTTCCAATCGATAACGGAGTTGCTGTTCCTGTTTTAACAGGGCTTTGCGATCAAGGCTGGATAAAAAATCCAGGGCCGCTGCCAGACCAATAGCTCCAGCGATATTTGGTGTGCCGGCTTCAAAACGGAATGGGGGCTGGTTAAAGGTTGTGCCGGAAAAACTTACCCGCTCAATCATTTCTCCCCCGGTCTGCCATGGGGGCATTTCCTTTAACAGTTGCCTGCGACCGTAGAGTACGCCGATGCCGGTGGGACCATAAACCTTGTGGCCGGAGAACACATAAAAGTCACAGTCCAGCTTCCGTACATCTACGGGGAAGTGGGCCACGGCCTGGGCACCGTCAATAATTGTGGTTGCACCAACGGCTTTGGCACGGGCGACCATATCCTGCACCGGGTTAATCGTGCCAAGGGCATTGGAAGCATGGCAGATTGAGAGCAGTTTTGTCTGCGGGTTAAGCAACTGTTGAAAAATATTCTGATCCAGCTCTCCGGATTCGGTGAGTGGAATGACCCGGATCAGAGCGCCCGTCTTTTCCGCCACCTGCTGCCAGGGCACGATATTGGCGTGGTGCTCCATGGACGACAGGATGATCTCATCCCCGGATTTCAGATTGCTGCGTCCCCAGCTCCAGGCCAGCAGGTTCAGGGCTTCAGTCGCGCCCCGGGTCCAGATAATCTCTTCGGTATGGGCGGCGTTCAGGAACATCCGGACCTTGTCCCTGGCCTCTTCAAAAGCATGGGTGGCCCGGGCGCTGAGGGCATGGGAAGCCCTGTGGACGTTGGCGTTGGAATATTCGTAATAGTGACTGACCGCGTCTATGACCGCCCGGGGTTTCTGGGTTGTGGCCGCGTTATCCAGCCATACCAGGGGGTGATCGTGGGCTGTTTCGGATAGAATAGGAAATTGAAAGCGCAGGTCTGCGGTCATTATGTTCTGTCGTGTCTGGTCACTTTGGTTACGGGCGGCAAGTATGACCTGAGCCGAAGGTTACGAAAAGGCTCCCTTTCCGGGTTTATAGAATTTATTTCCTGTTTCTGGTTATTCTTTATTTCTGGAATTACAGAATGCAGTAATCCGCTTCTATCTCTCGGGTCATTTTGAGTTTGCCCGGGTATCTTCTGCCAATCGATTCCCAGCTTTCCGGAGGAGGAAGCTCATCTTCATCTGGAATATAGGTCACGTCTTCATGGATATTCAGTTCTCTATCGACGGTGACTCGAAAACCGGATTTCATGGCATCCTTGGCTGTTGCCCGGACACACAAATCGTCGAAGCATCCCATTGGTACGACATCGGTGATCTTTCGTGAATGCAGATATTGACCCAGCTCCTTGTCAATTTCTCCTTTCTGAAGGGGATCAGACCTGTCCTGAATAGTGTTGAATGCGCTTTTTTTCCCTTTAATCAGGAGTCTGTACAGGCGGGATCTCTTAATGATTTTTTTCAGGTGAGGGACAGTGGGTCCCCGTCTTATATAATTTATATCGACAATTTCTACATTTTTATTTTTGACGAAATGTTCCAGTACTTGAGCCTGTTGAAAAGTGACCCGACTAAACTCTTCAGGGTTATAAAAACTGGTGAAACCCGTCTGCATATCTATAAGCAGGATGGATACTTTCCTCCCTTTTGCAATCATATTTTCAATAGCTGCAATCGTTTCCACATAGCCTGGGAGAGCTAAGGGAGACAGTAAAAGAAGGCAGGCCAAGACAGAACCGAAAGAGTGCCATCGCTCTTTCTCCTGAAAGTCTCCCCGAATTATAACAGCGAAACCCCGCCCCGACCTTTTCTCTTATAGAATTTCAGTTGGATAATAATTTCTGCCTTCAAATACTCCCTCCGTCCCAAATCGTCCCCGCTCTGGCGGACAAGGGAGAATATATTGCCTCAGAAGCCAGCTTTTACTGTGCCCTGAAAAAACATGGCCAGTTGCACCACAGGGGGCGCTCAAAGAGGCGTTCGAAAACCAGCAAGTCCACCACTCATGTCGCTTCCGGGCCAATGTCGTTGGATGAGAGCAGGGAGTGGATGCTACGAAACTGGGAACCCGTTGGCTCAGTCGCCCTGAATAAGGAAAGGGAGACTGAGATTATGGGCTGCCTGGAAACAGCGGCCTGAACAACACTCTTCGGGACAACACTCTTCAGGACAACTCTCTTGAAAAACTCCGGTGGCGTTTTTTCAAAGTATCGGAAAAAGAAAATCTTCTTTTTTGGGGTTGCAATTAATAACACTCTGAATTAGTCCTGGTCCAGGAAAGTCAGCAACAATAATCCCTGCATAGCCCGGTTTGTTTTTATCAATATATTCTTTGGTGAGTATATTTGTGCCTTGGAAGGCAATTGAACAGAGTGCACCCAGACAGCTGACTCTTGGGAAATCAACGTCGTCATTCCAACCTGGTGTCGTTTTTCCTGTCAGTAAGTTGGGGGCGTTATTTGAAGGTGATGAATGACCACTGGCAACAAAGTAACCTAAACTGCCACCTGAGCCGGTGAGGTAGTTCACTATACCAAACTGTTTTCTGTCTTTGGCCTCATTGAGTTTTGCCTTGATGAGTTCCCATCTATGATAAAGATCCCAGTTTGTGTTCATGTAGAAGTCCGGCTGCACATTAAAATCCGAAATTCGGAAGCCTGTGGCGTAACTCGTAGACTCTGGCGCACTATTAACAATAACAATCTTTCCTCGTATATCTCCAAGTTTTGGATTGTCAGAATTACGAGTCCATACCGCACCGGAACTGCGCTTGATTTCATCCAGAAGCGTATCATTATAATTTCTATTATTGTAAACATCTTTGACATTCGATTTGTCAATTTTTACCAGAATTGTCTCTGAAGGGTGTTGGTGTAAAAAATCGCTTAATTGTTTGAACAGGTCGGTTAACCTGAATTCATTACCAATCCTTTCGCCAAAAGGAATATGATAGACAGTGTGGTCGTGAAAAAAATCAGCCATTTCATA
>NZ_JBYVJU010000017.1:0-98601 GCF_058147085.1 Parendozoicomonas sp. 209JJ7-1
CATGCTTGACCCTGCTCCACGCTTCCGCCACTGTCATACAGGTATCGTTGTTACAGCCGGTAATGTAAATGTCCCTGACGCCTATCTTTCGTAGAATACTGTATGAATCTGCCCAGGACGGGAAGTCCTCATGTTGATTTAAATCCGCTTCCGGGCACATAACCCTGCTCTGATCGACACCCGTCAGCATCACCTTGAAGCGCTGTCTTATGAACATGTCCTGGCGTTCCATCTGGACCACATAGAGCACAACGCCAGGGGGGGCGCTGCCAGAATCTGCTACATTGAAAAGAGCGAAAATAACCCTCTTGTTTTCCCTGAAACGGATTATCAGACCAGTAATATCAGCCAGTCCCTGGGGGTTGGAAGCTTCTTTGAATATCGCCGTGTTGCTCTCCTGAATACTCATCAGAACAACAAGAACCTTCTCTTTCTCGGGCAAACGCCCCAGCGTCGCCTCAATGCTGGCAATGATCTGATCAAGGCCCGCCACCGCAATTGGGGAACAGAACCACAACCCCCCGGCCAGACAAACTCCGCGCGTCGCCTTTATCAGGCCACTTACAGAGATATCGATACAAGAGAGGCGGATACGGTTGAGGGTGCCAGCATTCATATCAGAGCACTCCAGAAAACTGAATATAAAACGCCAGGAACAAGAATAGGTCACAATCCAATCTGCCAAGGTGCCTGTCCGGGCAGGTATGTTCACCTTCCCCGGACTTCATTCAACTTCCTCTTGCTCTTAATGAATTTACCATTGTTATCTAGGATAACCTTGACGATTCAGCCTCTATTGGACTTCTGGTTATGCTTAACCGGACAGATAGTGATCTGACCCTCTACTCAAGGATGAGCGTTCGGTCAGTGTTCCGGGGTTCCATCTGGTTAAAAAAAAGACGTCCAGCTGCCAGAGCGAGTGAACTGGCATTTTAATGGGTTCCGGGATTATTCCAGTACTCTGCCACCCGTTCCGCTACATTATTCCAGGCCGGTTTCTCCGGCGCGAAACGCCCCCGCAGATAATTAACTAACCCGGTCACCTGCTCATTATTCAGGCTGTCCTTAAACCCGGGCATAATCCCAAGGGCGGGGATATCCAGAGTCTTGGACTGAACACCATAGAGAATGACCTGAATCACATTATCCGGCTGGTCGCTGTGGATATTGCTGTTAAGCGCCAGGCTGGTGGACGCACCTGTAAACGACAGAAGCTCTCCTTCTGTATGGCAGGCGGCACAGCTGCTGTCGAAAATACGCTGGCTCTGCTCCATTTCCAGATGGCGGGTGGCTGTTTGCCGGGTCAGGGTCTGTGCCTGTTGTGCCAGTTCGATTTTTGTTTCGCTGACCGGATTCATAAACGACGCAACATAATGGGCAATAGCCCGAACATCTGCTTCCGGCAGTTTACTTAAGCCTGCAGCAACAGGAGCCATAGGCCCTGCCGCAGCGCCATGCTGTTCGGAGGAGCCTGTGCGCAGATATTCAAACAGGCTGTCTTCGGTCCAGGGAACAGGGGCATTGGAAAGTTGGTTAAGAGGTGGCGCTTCCCAACCGTCGACCATAGCACCGGCCAGGTAACTGCTGCCGGTTTTCTCAGCACCAAATAAATTACGTGGGGTATGACAGGCACCGCAATGTCCAAGTCCTTCTGCCAGATAGGCACCCCTGTTCCAGAGGGCTGAACGCTCCGGTGAAGGCTGGAAGGGTTTGGGGTCATGGAACATGGCGTTCCAGCCAGACATAAGCGGACGCTGGTTAAAGGGGAAGTTCATCTCGGCTTTGGGTGTCGCCGCTTTGACCGCAGGCTGGGCCATCAGATAGGCGTACAAAGCCTGCATATCGCTGTCGCTTATTTTTGCGAAAGAAGTGTAGGGGAACGCGGGATAGAGCTGTTTACCATCACGGCTGATGCCCTGGCGCATGGCACGGTCAAAGGCTTCAAACGACCAGCTACCAATACCGGTGGTTTCATCGGGAGTGATATTGCTGCTGAATACCGTGCCAAAAGGTGTTTCAAAAGGGCGACCACCGGCATTGGGTGCACCGCCTTTCAGCTCAGTATGACAGACCGCGCAGTCTCCGGCTTCTGCCACCAGGCGTCCCCGTTCAATGGTTTCCGGAGAGTAGAGATTGGCCGGTGGGCGGGTTATGGGGGCAATGGCTCCTTTCCAGGGCCAGGCAAGGGCTGCAGCTCCTGCTACGGAAACGGCCGCTGCTGTGGCCCATTTTTTCCAGCCGGGTGTTGAGGGTTTGTCAGACGACGATTGTTCTTTGTTCTCAATAAGTCCATTGCCGGTTAAACCTTCCCGAATCAACTCGGGTGAAAAAGGCGGCTGGCGGAAACGCAGGCCGGTAGCGTTATAAATAGCATTGGAAACAGCCGCTATTGCCGGATCAAGCACGCCCGGCGCATAACGAACAGGGCTGGTCTTGCTGCCGTTTTCTTGTTCCGGTTCTGCACGCAGCGAAAGTGATGAGTTTGCTGTTTGGGGAGAAAGGACGGAGCTCTGTTCAGATGCTGCTTCAGACAATGACCATTGATCAAAGCTCTGGCCTTCCAGCAACGGTGTGGATGATGAAGAGAGAAGCTCACTCTGTAACTGTTGCTTCAGTGCTTCGTAATCCTCAGCGTTATGAGTAATGGCTTTGCCCGCATCCTGGCCGACAACCAGCCGATTCAAAGTCACTTCGCCGCTTAGTTTATTAACGGCGATATCCACAACCCAGGCCGAACGGGTGCCGTTATCTTCTTCCCCGTTATTTTCCGCATCTTGTCGATGGCTGTAGGCAAAGCCCCGACCGTGAACAATATCCTGAAAAGGCGACTCTGCCAGACCGTAATGGGTTGCTGCGGGAGACCAGTTTACTTTGCTGCTCACTGAGTTAATCAGCTCAATACCGCGCTGATCCTTTAGCTGTTTTCGGCGCAGGTTAACCGGGTCCTGCTGCTGTTCTTCCGCCAGTTCATCCATCCAGGATTCCCTGGCAAACGTTGTTTGAGATGTTGCAAATTCTCCAGGCTGATAACCGGATTCCGGCTTGGTAATATGCTGCTGGTCAAAATGGTAAGGGAAAGAAAACGACGCTGATTCACCACAGGGATTGGGCTGTGTATTGCCATGAATAAGCAGATAAGCCAACACGGGCGCGGTACTGGAAGCGCTGTGCTGTTTGTAACGCAGCGAGCTGTTTTCATTGCTGTTGTTATGGCAGCTTTCCAGATTAATCTGTTGGGCCTGACCTAAGGCATGTCGGTCTCGTGCGCTGTCGGCATCTATCCAGACTGCGACGGGATGGCCTGTTTCCTGAGATAAGATCAGGGCATCGGCGGCGGCATCATCCCGGCAGTCACGGATTAAAGCATCAGAACGCTGACTGTTGATGGAGAGATTATTCAAGCCGGTCAGTGCAGAAAGTTCCGAGTGCAGTAGCTGAGGTGTGGCAGATTGTACATCCACCGTGCCTTTCTGAGCGCAGGCCGTAATCCAGCCCTTTTGGTCTTTACGGGCTATACGGTTTGGCCAGTGATATTTCCGGGAAAAAGTCTGGCCACTGGTAAGGTCTGTTCCACAGGATGATGTTTCCGGTAGGGCAGGTGCCTGCTCCCAGGAGACTTTTAACTGCTGTGCGGCTTTGGTTGCCTGTTCAGGTGTGTCGGCAACAACGCCAATGAAGTTGCCTTTCTGGACAATCCGGATATTTTCTTTTTGGTTGGTGAGTATGGAGTTATCAAGATTAATAAAAGGTGAGCAGAAGAAATGACCGTTTACTACTCGATAAACCGGTGGCCGTATAACGACACCGTATAAGAGATTTTGTTCGTGTATATCTAAGGTAAGCTGGTCTTTCACCGGACTTTCGGAGATCACTGGTCGCTTGCTCCTTCCGCCTGTTGCTGCAGGTTCTGGGCAGCCTGTTTAACTGCATTGATAATTTCCACATGGGTACCGCAGCGGCAGAGGTTGTGCTTCAGAGCTGATTTGATCTTGTCGTCGGAAGGGTTGCTGTCCTGGGCCAGCAGGGCTTTGGTGGTCATAATCATGCCGTTCAGGCAGTAACCACACTGGGCGGCCTGTTGATCGATAAAAGCCTGTTGAACAATATCCGGGGATTCTTTGGTTCCCAGCCCTTCCAGAGTTGTGATTTCGCAGTTCTGTACCCGGCCAATGGGCAGCATACAGGAACGGGCAACCATACCATTCACCAGAACAGTGCAGGAACCGCACTCCCCCAGGCCACAGCCGTATTTGGGGCTGTTCAGTTCAAGATCATTCCGCAGGATATAAAGCAGAGGGGTTTCCGGTGGAAGATCAAAGCTTACCGGTTCGCCGTTAACAACAAGATTCAGGGATTTCTCCATTACAGCATCCTGCGAAAAATATTTTTATTGTTTTTCTAATAACGTAACAATAACGGAGGTAGATACGTTACTCCAATATTGAAATACCAACATCGAGTCCAGGCACATACTCATACTATTTCAGCACAGCTACTTCAGGAGCAACTACCGTGCCGTCCTTCACCACAGGAGCATCATCCAGGTAAACCGTGCACTTACGCAGGGGAATATCCATATGGCAGGGTGTCTTACGGGTGCCGCCTACCTCAGTGTTGGGGCCGGTTGAGAACAGGAAGTTACCTTCAAAAGCCCGGGCATCCATACACATGCCGTCGTTTTTGTCGTGCAGGCCCATGGCGGTCCACTGGGCCCGGGGCTGCAGCCCCCAGCCAATATGGGAGATGCCGTAGACTTCGGGGTCCTTGAAGTAGGCCATATATTCCCGCAGGTACTCCGCTTCAAAACCACCGTGAATCCTGGTGATAAAGCCCTTTTCGACTTCCAGAGTGATCTTGTCCCGGGCATAGCTTTTAAAGGGCAGCAGGATATCCCCTTCATCAATAACAATGGTGCCTTCCGCTTCATTCTCATTGGGCCAGGTGAACAGGAAACCGCTGGGCCAGTGATCCCAGCGACCGGGTTCATCCACATAACCATATTCGGTCACGGCGGGGTACTGACCCAGGGGCGCGAGAAAGTCTGTGCCGGAAGCGGAGGTCACCCGCATGCTACTGGCTTTGGCCAACAGTTCCTGTGAAGCAACTACGCGAGCCTTGTCTTCTTCTGTGGGCAGCATACGGACCAGCACTTCCGGGGGCTCAACGGCCAGCAGAATACGGGTGCCGGTTTTCAGGATCTGTTCCTGTTCGGGGGAATGCAGCAGCATCATGGTGTCCACAATCATATCCGCCGCTTCCAGAGCGCGTTGGGCTGCGGTGTTACCGGTCAGGGCGGTATCACCACAGTAGGCGGTCATATCATTGCCCATGGCCATGGGGGCATTAAACGACGGCAGTTCTACGATATAGGTCTGCGCTCCCAGTCGCTGTGCTGCTTCCATGGAAGCCCGCACGATTTTCTCGTTGGAGTAGTGACTCTTCAGGATGGCGACGCTCTGGGTGCTGTCGACTTTTGAGAGGGACAGAACATGCTCAAAGTGGCTGGTGAGTTCCGCATTGCTGACAGGCATTACTCATCTCCCTGTTTTTATGGATTCTTGTTGGAGTTAATTAGTGTGTACATTGTATTTTTCATTCACTTTATTATGTGTTCGTGAAAATGTTAAGCGAATTGTTGAGGGGCAAGAGATTCTTTATATCCTCTGCATCATCGTAGTGCTTTCTCTTTAAATCGTGCTTTAAAGCGGTGAAACCCGCTTTTTCCCAGTAAAGCGCAGGGTGCAGAAAGGTAAAGTGTTTACTTTGGGAATATGCAGTGTGTACACTCTAATTATCAATGATTTCATACTGAATATTAAAAGAACAGGTTTCTAAAGAAGTCCCTGAATAAAGCACCTGGAGTGGTTAATGCAGAATAAGAACAATAAGACGATAGCCGTTATTGGCGCGGGATTGGGCGGCGCTGCTGCGGGTCGTCTGCTGCAACAGGCCGGTTTTGACGTCGATGTTTATGAACAGGCACCGGAGTTTTCCCGCCTGGGTGCCGGTATCCATGTCAGCTCCAACGCCATGCATATTTTCCGGAAGATGGGGCTGGAAGAAGCCCTGTGCAAAATGGGCTCACACCCTGACTTCTGGCTGAACCGGGACGGTGAGACCGGTGAATATATTTCCCGTATCCCCTTGGGGGAGTTTGCCGTTAAGGAATATGGCGCTCCTTACATCACTGTTCATCGTGGCGATATGCACGCTGTGCAGATTGAATCCCTGGACCAGAGTCGCCTGCACTTTGGCAAGTCCCTGGAGGATGTGGATGATTCCGGTGATGATGTCTGCCTGAAATTTGCCGACGGAACCGAAGCCCGTGCTGATCTGGTGATTGGTGCTGATGGTATCAACTCCCGTATCCGTGACATTCTGCTGGGGGCTGATGAGCCGATTTACGGCGGTACAGTCGCTCACCGTGCCTTGATCGATGGTGAGAAGCTCAAAAAGTATGACCTTGATTTTGAGGATTGCATCAAGTGGTGGACAGAAGATCGCCATATGATGGTTTATCACACCCGTGGTGATAAGAGTGAATATTATTACGTAACTGGTGTTCCCCATGAGCCATGGGATTTCGGCGACCAGTCTAATGTGCTCAGTAACCGGGAAGAGCTGTTTGAAGCTTTTGAAGGTTATCATCCTATTGTTCAGGCTTTGGTTGAGTGCACGGACCACGTCACCAAGTGGCCCCTTCGCTACCGTAACCCTTTGCCCCTGTGGAGCCGTGGTCGTCTGGTTATGCTGGGGGATGCCTGTCATCCTCTGCGTCCCCATATGGCCCAGGGTGCCACCATGGCCATTGAAGATGCGGCTATCCTGACCCGCTGTTTCCAGGAAACCGGTCTGGATGATTACCAGACGGCGTTCAAAATGTACGAAGCCACCCGTAAAGACCGGGCTACCAAGGTACAGCAGATTTCCATTGCCAATACCTGGTTCCAGACCCAGGAAGACCCGGCCTGGTGTTATGGTTACAACGCCTTTGAAGATACCCTTCGCGAAGGCTAAAAAAACAGAGAATAATAATGAGCAAGTTTCTTTATGGTGCGAACGTGAATGCCAACGGCATTCGCCAGCACTACCTTCGATACGGCGGCCAGGACGACAGCTCTTCTACTGGAAAAGCACGTCAAACCCTGATTCTGGTTCCGGGCATTACCAGCCCGGCCATTACCTGGGAGTTTGTTGCGGAGCGCCTGGCAGAACAGTTTGATACCTATGTTCTTGATGTCCGTGGCCGTGGTTTGTCGTCCACCGGCCCGGAGCTGGATTACGATACGGATACCTGCGCGGACGATATTATCGCCTTCGCTGCGGCTCTGAATCTGGATAATTATGTGCTGGTTGGTCACTCCATGGGTGCCCGTTTTGGTATTCGTGCGGCGGCTAAAGGCGCGCCAGGTATGGAGAAACTTGTTCTGGTTGATCCGCCGGTATCCGGCCCTGGCCGCAGGCCCTATCCGAGCAAGCTGCCCTGGTATGTTGACTCTATCCGTGATGCCACCGCTGGTTGTGATATTGAAACCATGCGTGGCTACTGCGCGACCTGGACCGATGAGCAGTTACAGTTACGCTGCGAGTGGCTGCACACCTGTTATTCCCCTGCGATTGTGACCAGTTTTGAAGAGTTCCACACTGTGGATATTCATCAGTATCTCCCAGAAGTGAAGGTTCCTACATTGTTGATGGTGGCCGGTAAGGGCGGTGTGATTGAGCCTGTGGATGAGGCGGAGTTTAAAGAGCTGCTGCCGTCTATCCAGATCAGCCATGTGGAGAAGGCCGGTCATATGATTCCCTGGGATGATTTTGTTGGTTTCTTTGAAGGCTTTGGGGATTTCCTTGGCTGCAGGCTGTAAGAGTTTTTAAACGCATCGGGTTTCCGGGCTCGGACTCGGGTTGGTATTTCCGCTCCAGTGATACATCCATGTATCAAGTCGCTAGCAGGCCAGGGATGGCCTGAGAGCGCATCGGGGCAGGAAAGCCCCGTCGCGCGGAAAACATACTCCCTTTCTTCCGGCTGGAAACGAATAAACGAGATACAAGGATAAAAACAATGAGCAAGGTTTACCGTATCGGGCAGATTGTCCCCAGCTCCAACATCACCATGGAAACCGAAATCCCGGCCATGCTGACTGCCCGTCAGCAGATTCGTCCGGAGCGTTTTACCTTTCATTCCAGCCGGATGCGGATGAAAACCGTAAAGAAAGAAGAGCTGGCAGCAATGGACGCAGAGTCCGATCGTTGCGCCCTTGAGCTGAGTGATGCTCAGGTTGATGTTATGGGTTATGCCTGCCTGGTAGCGATTATGGCCATGGGCCTTGGTTATCACCGTGAGTCCGAAAAGCGCCTGACCCAGCGCACCATTGAAAATGATGCCAAAACGTCAGTGGTTACCAGTGCTGGTGCCCTGGTGGAAGGTATCAAAGCGATGGGAGCCAAGAAGGTTGCACTGGTTGCTCCTTACATGAAGCCCCTGACCGAACTGGTGGTTGAGTATATCCGCAGCGAAGGTATTGAGGTTCTGGATTACCGTGCCCTGGAAATCCCCAATAACCTGGATGTGGCCCGTCACGATCCCATGAACCTGCCGGATATTGTTGATTCCATGAATCTGGACGATGTGGATGCCGTGGTACTGTCTGCCTGCGTACAGATGCCTTCCCTGCCCGCTATTCCCATGGT
Organism: Parendozoicomonas sp. 209JJ7-1; assembly: GCF_058147085.1. Lineage (NCBI taxonomy): Bacteria > Pseudomonadati > Pseudomonadota > Gammaproteobacteria > Oceanospirillales > Endozoicomonadaceae > Parendozoicomonas > Parendozoicomonas sp. 209JJ7-1. The sequence goes on from NZ_JBYVJU010000017.1 coordinate 8,692, forward strand.
TGAAGCCCGTACCGGCAAGCCTGTTGTGACCGCTGCTGTTGCTACCACTTACCAGATGCTCAAAGCACTGGAGCTGGAAGCTGTTGTTCCAGGTGCAGGTGCTTTGCTGTCCGGAGCTTACTGATGACAGCGCCTGACAAGAGTGCTGAAGATAACTACAAAGGCGTATGGGGTAACCGTATCGGCTTTGGCAACAAGGCCGCGCTGCTGGTTATCGACTTTATGCAGGGTTACACCACAGAAGGCGCGCCGCTATATGCGCCTGGTGTCGTGGATGCCGTTACCTGTGCCGCGCCGGTTCTGGCTGCGGCACGGGAGTCCGGTACCTTGATTATTCATACCAATATTCGTTACCAGCCTGAAACATTTCAGGATGGTGGCGTATGGGTGAAGAAGGCACCGGTTATGAAAGATATGGTGGAAGGCAATCCTCTGGCGGCCTTTTGTGAAGAGGTCGCGCCTGCTGATGGTGAGCTGGTGATCAGCAAGCAGTATCCCAGCGCCTTTTTTGGTACAACTCTGGCGACCACTCTTCATGCTCAGGGTGTGGATACAGTTGTGCTGATGGGCTGCTCCACCAGTGGCTGTATTCGAGCGTCTGCTGTGGATGCTGTTCAGCATGGCTTCCGTACTATGGTATTGCGGGATTGTGTGGGTGATCGTCATCCCGAGCCCCATGAAGCCAACCTGTTCGATATCGACAGCAAATATGGCGATGTGATTTCAGGTCAGGAATATCTGGAATATCTCCGCTGATATTCTGGGATTGTGATAAGAACCGGCTGACTATGGCCGGTTTTTTTATAGTCTGACAAGGTCTGCGGATGCTGGGGTCCCATTGTTTTTCAGGGTGTCGGCATGATTGTTATCATATGTCACAGTGGTTCGTCACTTATAAGAGAAAAACTGTCGTTTAGAGTAAAGAGTTATATTTTCTATTTCTGCATAGATTATTTTTATTAGGTTCAAGCTTCATTTTTCGCCACTCTTAAATGAGAGCGCTGTGCCATGAACATTTCACAAATATGTTCTGTGAGAAGTATGCTCGTTGTTAAAATCACTACCGTTTTTTTAGCAGCAGTTTCTTTGGCCTCATTCGGATACGCAGATGACAGGGGAAAGCATTACCTCTCTCTTGTCCTGTACAACAAAAGCATTCACCCCCAGCAAGTGGATATTGAGAGTCCCACCGGAGGCATGCGGTTTGGGTTCTCAGCATCTTCATCGGACAGCAAGGCTTCTTATAGAATTTCTTCAGGGGACCATCAGCCCATACCAGTCTATTTCAATAGTGCCACTTTCCCTCCGGGGGAAGAATCCTTTACCGTAACGCTGTCCGGTGCTTCAGGAGACACTTTTCCTCCGCACTCTCTTCATTACACATGCCGTATGTGCAGTGAAGAGAATTGTGATACCGGTTATGCAGGCTGCGCTCAAGTGAAGTTTTATGGATGTACCATAAGTTCCGGTACTTTCTCAGACAGCAGGCTCAACGCTATTCATACAGGCAGCCATCTGACTGACTATACCCGGAAGTACTGGGCACACCATTATCCACTTGGTATGAGAGAATCTTCGGGTAAAACGTGTTTTCTTCCTGTTATTGCCATTGAAGATGATTCACCGGTGCCGGTATGGTTCAAAGATAAAGGAGCGGCAGGGTATGCGGGTCAGGAGCAACGGTACAACATTCACTACGCCTTCGATATTACCCTTATCAATGAAACTTCCAAGCTGCAGCAGATACGTCTGCGGGATAATGATGCTGACTGGAGAATACAGAAAGGTATTCCTGACAGAAACAGTTTCGGTCGCTCTTTCAGGCAATCGCAGGAGCCTGAAGTGATCAGTATTAAGCCTGGGGAAGAGGTCACAGCGCCGGTTTATTTCTCTACAACCGACAAAAAAGTAAGAACGTATGATGGCCTGGCCTATGTAAAATTGGAGCTTCTTGATGCCGGTTACATTCAGAAGAACAGACAACCGCTTATGCATGCCTTTTTGTTAAGCAGTGAGGAGAATACTCCAGATTGGGCGCTGCATAACTTACACAGGCATGGTCGTTTGTTTTACCGCTTCCATAACTGCGATGTAAGTCCAGAGCAATGGTATGGCTCCGACAGAAAACCTTTAGACAATTACTGTTTACAGTCTGAAGAGTTCAATGTGCAGGAAGACTACAGGATAGAGATAGATTCCGGTGAAGATATGCTGGGAATTATCCCGGACACAATCGGGAAGTGGGCCGCCAGAAGACAGGTGAAGGCAAGGATTATCGGTGCCGGAAAAACAGTTGTTCTTTGCCCGCCAGCCGCCGTATCACAGGAAAGATGACTTTTTTATTCTGCAGATTGTGAACAGGCTCTTTATGGAATTGTGGTAAGAACCGGCTGACTGTGGCCGGTTTTTTTATGGTTTTCTAACAGGCAAGTCAGTTTACTCACATTTTTTACAGTGCGACTGAATTTATTCTGTGGGCTGCGCTCTATAAGGGTTTCTACCGGAAACAATAGGTGAGGAACACGTTGAAATACCAGAAGGTTTATACCAGCCTGCTTCTCGGGGCAGCGTTGCTGTCTGTATATGCCTTGGCCCAGGATCTGAAGCCTCTTTTCACGGTTGACCTGTCACAGGGGGACATCAGCCCCGGTGTCAGTGTGTCTGATGATGGCAAATACGCAGTCGCGGGAGATACCTCCATAGACCTTGAAAAGAAGCAGGTTCATCTCAAACTGGATGAAGCCAGCGGCCAGTCTGTTATCGTTGGCCATACCGTCTATTCTCTGCCGATAGAGGAGAATAAGGTCAATGTCTATGATCTGGATTCCGGAACTGAGTTTTCCCCGATAACTTTCAATGGGCCAAACGCTGCTCAGGGTTTTACCCGGGCAATAGCCAAAGCTGCTGATAATTATTCGGTGATGGTTCTGGGTATTCAAGGTGGGGAAGTAAGTGAGAACAAGGTTTATCGAATATCCACGGTTGACCAAAGACTGCTAAGTGATGGCTATGATGTGTCACCCCCGGAAATGAATGTGGGAGGTAAATTCAGGGGGCCTGTTGAGGGAACGTATTCGACTCTGGTTCCTTCAATAAAGGATAATTCAACGGTGTATCTGCTGGGGTCGTACGTCTATAAATACAACTCTCCTTTAAATGCAACAGATGTAACAAATGTTGCCTTTGATGTTTTGACTCAAGCCAGGTTTAACAATACGGATGATCAGTTTGCCAGCCTTTCAGTTCATTCTTTAAGCGAAACAGAAGCCAAAGGTGCCACTGCCGTACCTGAGTCTCCACTCTGGCTTAGTGGTTATGCTGCCCAGTGTGGAGGGGATATCTGGATGCTGGCGACTGATCTGAGTCAACCGGGTCACTTTTTTGAACCAGGCTACAACAAACTGGCCAGATACTCCCTGAACAGCAATAAAGTAGAAGAGCAGTTTATTACCAATGGGGATAACTCTTTTCCCCGTCAGTGGTCTGCGACCTGGACACCAGACTGCCGCTATATTTATCTCTTTGATTATGATACCAGAGGCTTGGATGACGGCCAGCCAAGCCGGATTCTTCAATATGATACCCAGACCAAAACCTATGCTCAGCAGCAGGTTATGGGTGCTACTTATGATCCAAAAGGATTTGAACACGGCAAGGGGGTATCAGGCTGGCGTCGTAGCCCAGTGTGGCGGTGAGCCTTGTTTGCTGACGGTATACTCATCATCTGATCCAAATGATGAGAGCAAGAATTTTAACCGGTTTGAGGCCTACCCCATTCCCTGGAAATAAATTCTCGCTCTGGCACTGATAAGTGCTGTTTCAACCGTTCAGGTATTCCTCTTTTCGCAAATATTGGAATGCCTGAATGGTGGTTCATTGATTTGCCCGCTGACTTTAATGTTATTTCCCATAACAATCTTGATACGTTTTTAATGTGTTGTTGATTTTTCTCCCCTGAAGCCTGTCCAAATAAAATATCTAACTTCATATGGAATGGGGAGTCACGGCTATGTCAGCACCACTGGGAGCAGTACAGACCGAAAGAGTACAGATAGAAAGCCCACTTACCAGGCGGCAGATGTTTGAGGAGATTGTAGACCAGCGCACAAATAGTTCCCTGAATAATATCGTTTCCGGCGTTAAGGCTGTTTACAGTGGCTTCTCCTGGTTTGCGATGGGGGTTGCAGCTATTGGTGGTTTGTTTCTGTTGAAAGATAAGCCGCTACAACAACGTATCATTGTCGCTATAGGTTCCGCTGCCGGAGTTGGGGCAGGTTCTCTGGTGTTGGAGAGGCGCTGCCTGAATCCTTTAATGGTGAAATTAAGGAGCAACTTTTCAGAAAGTGTGCGAAAACAGGTTGTTGAAAGCGCACGTATGAATAACCCCAAAGACCAGAAAGAGTTCCTGTTATCCATGTGCAAGAGGAAAGACTCTTCGGTCACTCTTGTTGCGGATAGAGACCTGGCGGGAGGTTGTCTGTGGTGGTTATTTTCTGGACTGCCGGGGGATGGGAAGATGCGTTATCCTGCAGGAATAGCCTGTGTTAGCCAGTGGCTGTTGGGGGCCGGCAGAAGAAACTACAATGAAATCGAGGATAAAGCCGCGAAACTGATTGAAGGTACTATGAATCCTGCTGTGCAGAGATTCCGTTTATTTGAAGGGCTTCTGGATAGGTACCACTGTGTTCCCGTGCAAGGGGGTGAACTTTATAATGTGCCTTTAAAAGACCTGAAAACCCAGGAGCTGGAGAGCAGTAAGAACAATGAAATTTGTTCGAGAACATTGATTGAATTTACTGATTCAGAGTGTGTAGCCGAAAAGTTTGATTCCTGTTTTTCCCAGAGCCGCCCGGGGGATCTTGTTTATATTGAGGCTATTGATGGTGAAAATAAATGCAGTATACCGTTTGGGCTGATTCGCGAAACCAAAGATAGCTGGCTGGTTTGCCATCCCAATCATGCCGTTTTTCGGGTAGAGCACGGTTATATTGCATCCGTTCTAGAGAATCTTCTGTTCTGCCATCAGTCATCCAGGCAACTTTTTGTGAGTTTGTTTCGAGCAGATTCTGCTTTTTAAGCGTAGCCCCAGGGTGATTGCATCAATTTCCCCAGAACTGAACAGAGCAACCCCAGCGCCTCACATTCCTTCTTGAAGTCAGGGCGTATATATCCTTTATCCCCGAGAAGCATTTCGCTATCTGAGAGCTTGGGAGGAAAACCTCGCTGCCGGATGGGGGTACGCAGCAGGGTGGAGTACAAATCGTCGATCAGACAGAAGACACTGATGATAAACTCTTCGAGGAACATGACAGTCACTGTCTGGTGTGTTTTTGCTGAACAAATATTAGACAGTAGCCATGTATTAGACAGTAGTCATGCCCCTCTTCGGAGTCCGTTAAAAGTCACACTTCGGGTCCTATTAATCAGCTAAGTTCTGACAGCCTACTCTGATGATGACACGAAAGGCCCTGACACAAATTTTGTTCCTTGGGAGTTCAATTATCCTGAGCTTACAGGTATTCGCCCCTACGCCCAGCTACATGTACAATATATTTGGTGAGCCGGTCTTAACAGAAGACAGGCCTCTGCTCATCAGCACTCTCAGTCAGGTTACAACTCTATACAAGAATTCACCCCTTATGAGACTCCCGGAAAATAATCTTGGATTCTTGAATGCCGCCATTATTACCACCCCACCCATAGAAACTATGTCGCTTTCTGCAGCGGAAAGACAGTCGATTACAGAATCCTGGCGCTTTGTTTTTCTGTCTCTTACAAAGGAAAATCCATTACATTTCAATGGTAGAGTGGTCCTGGAAATGCATGGCGGAGGGGATCAATTACAGTTTGAATTCTCTAATAGAAAAATCACTTATAACACCGAACAATTTGGCCAGCAGCTTGGCGAATTTTTTCAAATCTATCAAATAAAAGTCGATCAGATAGACGTCTTTTCCTGCTGCGGTGAGAAAGTCATTCCAAAACTGCTCGCTGGCCTGAAAGCTGCCAAAGTGAACAATATCGAAGTCAATGGGTTCAGGGTTAATGAGGTTGGTGTCAGCCGGTTTAACCCACAAGGGCTTCCGAACATGGTTGGTTTTTATAAGGACGAGGAGCCTTATTTCATAAGAGCGGATGACTTCTTTGTTCGTGGACAATTTCCAGAAATGCCAAAGGAGCTGCTTATAACCACCGTAGAAGGCAGCCCAACCTATGTCCCCCCGCCGGAGTTTCCCGGTCTCAGCGACAGTGAGGGTGCCTGCTCGCCCTGAACAAGAATGCTACAGCGACCAGATAAACCCGCTGCAACAGACACCTCTTGACTCGCCGGATTCTTCTCCAGCGTCCGCAGAATTAGCCATCGTTAACCTTTTCCGGCTCCTCAACTCGGTTCAAGGCGCATTGCTTAAAGTTGGTATACCTGTTGCCAAGACCGTGCTCGTCAGTGAGCATGGTACGAGACATTACAAATCCGTAGTAATGCAGGTGTAGTAACCGCAATACTGCGGATTTGCGGTCTCATTTCAAGATCTTTGACGAAACGTCAACAGCCCCTAAAAGCAATTTAAAGGCGCTTTAAAAAGTATCTTCAGGTACACGTACCCAGCCTTCCATTAACACCCGGGCACTGCGGCTCATAATCGCTTTATCGGCAACCCATTGCCCGTTAACCTCGGTGGCCTGTGCACCTACACGGAGGGTGCCGGACGGGTGACCAAAGCGAACAGCTTCCCGCTCTCCGCCTCCCGCAGCCAGGTTGACCAGAGTTCCGGGAATAGCCGCTGCTGTTCCTATAGCCACAGCCGCTGTACCCATCATGGCATGGTGCAGTTTGCCCATGGACAGAGCCCGGACCAAAAGATCAATATCTTTGGCTGCTACAGATTTGCCGCTGGATGATATGTAATCTTTCGGCGGAGAGACAAAGGCAATCTTGGGTGTATGCTGGCGCTGGGCGGCTTCATCAATATGATTGATCAGCCCCATACGCACAGCCCCATGGGCGCGAATGGTTTCAAATCTGGCCAGTGCCTTATTATCACCATTAATCGCGTCCTGCAATTCTGTTCCGGTGTAACCAATATCCGCAGCATTGACAAAAATAGTGGGAATACCGGCATTAATCATGGTGGCCTTAAATGTGCCCAAGCCAGGTACTTCCAGCTCATCAATCAGATTGCCGGTGGGGAACATCGCCCCTTCACCATCGGCCGGGTTCATAAACTCAACCTGTACTTCCGCAGCCGGGAAGGTGACGCCATCCAGCTCAAAATCACCGGTTTCCTGCACCAGACCATCGGTTATGGGAATATGGGCGACAATGGTTTTTTTGATGTTGGCCTGCCAGATTCGCACGGTTGCCAGACCGTTGGCCGGCAACCGGTTCGGCTCAACCAGTCCCTGGCTTATAGCAAAAGCGCCAACGGCCGCTGTCAGGTTGCCGCAATTGCCGCTCCAGTCCACAAAGGGTTTATCAATGGAGACCTGGCCGAACAGGTAATCCACATCGTGGTCTGGTTGCTGGCTTTTGGACACAATTACGGTTTTGCTGGTACTGGAAGTGGCGCCTCCCATACCGTCAATCTGTTTCCCGTAAGGGTCCGGGCTGCCGATAACCCGCAGCAACAGTGCGTTTCTGGCGTCCCCCGGAACCTGAGCGGCCGGGGGCAGGTCTTCAAGGTTGAAGAACACTCCTTTGCTGGTGCCCCCCCGCATATAGGTTGCGGGGATTTTTATCTGCTGTTTGGCGGCCATAGTTATTGACATAGCTATTTGGACTCCAGAAAGTCTTTGGCAAACCGCTGCAGTACACCACCGGCTTCGTATACCAGAACCTCTTCTGCGGTATCCAGGCGACAGGTTGCCGACACTTCAACTGTTTCCCCATTTCTGCGATGAACCAGAACAGTCAGTGTGGCTCCGGAAGCCGGTGTGCCTGCGACATCGTAGGTTTCCGTGCCGTCCAGATTCAGGGTTTTGCGGTTAACGCCGTCTTTGAATTGCAGTGGCAGAACGCCCATGCCCACAAGGTTGGTACGGTGTATACGCTCAAAACCTTCCGCCAGAATCACTTCCACGCCCGCCAGCCGTACACCCTTGGCGGCCCAGTCCCGTGAGGAACCCTGGCCGTAGTCAGCGCCGGCCACAATAATCAGCGGCTGGCTGCGTTCCATATAGGTTTCAATGGCTTCCCACATCCGGGTGACCTTGCCTTCCGGCTCGATACGGGCAAGGGAACCCTGCACAACTTCGCCGTTTTCCTGCACCATTTCATTCAGCAGTTTCGGGTTGGCAAAGGTGGCCCGCTGGGCGGTGAGGTGGTCACCCCGGTGGGTGGCGTAGGAGTTAAAGTCTTCTTCCGGTACACCCATTTTATGGAGATAAGCCCCTGCCGCGCTGTCCATCATAATGGCGTTGGAAGGGGATAGATGATCGGTGGTGATATTGTCACCCAGCACAGCGAGAGGTCGCATACCTTTCATTGTGCGTGCACCGGCCAGGGCACCTTCCCAGTAGGGAGGGCGACGGATATAGGTGCTCATTGGGCGCCAGTCGTACAGAGGGCTTTTTGCCTGTTCGACCTTACCAAGGTCGCTATTATTTTGGTCAAAAAGGGGAATGTACACCTGCTTAAACTGTTCCGGCTTTACGCTCTCGGCAACAATGGCATCAATTTCTTCGTCGCTGGGCCAGATATCTTTCAGGGTGACCGGGTTGCCACTGTGGTCGGTACCCAGAACATCTTTCTCAATATCAAAGCGCACGGTACCGGCAATGGCATAAGCCACCACCAGTGGTGGTGAAGCCAGGAATGCCTGCTTGGCGTAGGGGTGAATGCGGCCGTCGAAGTTGCGGTTGCCGGAGAGAACTGCTGTTGAGTACAGGTCCCGGTCAATAATTTCCTGCTGAATTTCTGGGTCCAGTGCGCCGCTCATACCGTTACAGGTAGTGCAGGCAAAGGCGACAATACCAAAGCCCAGTTTCTCAAGTTCTGGCAGCAGGCCAGCTTCTTCCAGGTAGAGTTTGGCAACTTTGGAGCCGGGGGCAAAGGAAGACTTCACCCAGGGTTTGCGAACCAGGCCCAGTTCATTGGCTTTACGGGCCACCAGACCGGCAGCAACCACATTGCGGGGATTGCTGGTATTGGTGCAGCTGGTGATGGCGGCAATAATGACCGCCCCATCGGGCATTTTCCCTTCCGCTTCTTCGGCCAGAGCTTTATCGAGGTTTACAGCAATGCCACGCTCACTCAGGTCGCTGGTGGGTAGACGACGGTGTGGGTTTGAAGGGCCTGCCATATTGCGGCCAACGGTGGACAGGTCAAAGCGCAGCACACGTTCATATTCCGCAGTCTTTAAGCTGTCTGCCCACAAGCCGGTTTCTTTTGCGTAGTTTTCAACCAGTGCTACTTGCTCAGGCTCCCGGCCGGTCAGCTTCAGATATTCGATGGTTTGTTCATCGATAGAGAACATACCGGCGGAGGCTCCATACTCCGGAGTCATATTGGATATGGTGGCACGGTCACCAATAGTCAGAGAGGCTGCACCATCGCCGAAGAACTCCAGATAAGACGAAACTACCCGCTCTTTTCGCAGAAACTCGGTAATGGCGAGAACAATATCTGTGGCGGTAATACCGGGCTGGCGCTGACCAGTGAGTTCTACGCCAACAATATCCGGCAGACGCATCATGGAAGGCCGGCCAAGCATTACGGTTTCCGCTTCCAGACCGCCGACGCCTATTGCGATAACACCCAGGGCATCAATATGGGGGGTATGGCTGTCGGTGCCGACGCAGGTATCGGGGAAGGCAACGCCGTTCCGGGACTGAATCACCGGGGACATTTTCTCCAGATTGATCTGGTGCATAATGCCATTGCCGGCGGGAATGACATCGACGTTTTTAAAGGCGGTTTTGGTCCACTCGATAAAGTGGAAACGGTCTTCGTTGCGGCGTTCTTCAATGGCTCTGTTTTTTTCAAAGGCGTCGGGTTCAAAGCCGCCATGTTCTACGGCCAGGGAGTGGTCAACAATCAGCTGGGTGGGAACGACCGGGTTAACCTGGGATGGGTCGCCCCCCTGTTCGGCAATGGCGTCCCGCAGGCCTGCGAGGTCGACCAGTGCAGTCTGGCCGAGGATGTCGTGGCAAACGACGCGGGCAGGGTACCAGGGGAAGTCCAGGTCACGTCTGCGGTCGATAATTTGTGTCAGGCAGTCGTTGAGTGTTTCCGGGTCGCAGCGGCGTACCAGTTGCTCTGCCAGAATCCGGGAGGTGTAGGGCAGGGTGTTGTAGGCACCGGGCTTGATGGCTTCCACAGCGGCGCGGGTATCAAAATACTCCAACTGGGTGCCGGGAAGAGGCTTTCTGTATTCGGTGTTCATGTATTCAGCCATAACATCAGCAATTTTAAGGAGGCTCTTCAGTTCGGCGTTCAGGCAGGAAATGGTGTTGTGTTTGCCGCGCTACAGGGCTTTCCCTGCCCGAAGGCGCTCTCAGGCCAATCCCTGGCCTTTGCAAACACAACACCTCCCCCTGCCTTTCTGGCATCTACGCTCTATCAGCAATATCAACCCATTTCGCGCTGTCCGGGCCGGTGTAATCGGCGGATGGGCGGATAATGCGATTATTGGCACGCTGTTCCATTACGTGTGCTGTCCAGCCGACTACCCTTGAGCAGACAAAAATCGGGGTAAACAGCTTGGTGGGAATATCCATAAAGTTGTAGGCGGAAGCATGGAAGAAGTCTGCGTTACAGAACAGTTTCTTCTCCCGCCACATCACTTCCTCTACTCGTTCGGAGACATTATAGAGGTGGGTGTCGCCCACATGGTCGGACAGTTTCTTGGACCACTCTTTAATAATGGCATTACGGGGGTCGGATTCCCGGTAGATGGCGTGGCCAAAGCCCATGATTTTGTCTTTCCGGGCGAGCATGTCCATGATGGCGGCTTCCGCTTCATCAGGGGTGGACCACTGTTCGATCATATCCATCGCAGCTTCGTTGGCACCGCCGTGGAGGGGGCCGCGAAGGGAGCCGATAGCCGCCGTTACGCAGCTGTGAATATCGGAAAGGGTGGAGGCGCAGACCCGGCCGGTAAAGGTGGAGGCGTTAAATTCATGCTCGGCGTAAAGAATGAGTGAGGCCTGCATCACCTTTACATGGAGAGGGTCGGGTTTTTTGTTGTGCAGGGTCCACAGGAACTGTTCGGCGATGGAGTCTGCGCCGGTTTCCACATCAATGCGAATGCCGTTGTGGCTGTAGTTGTACCAGTAATTGATGATGCCGGGGAACGCGGCGAGCATACGATCAAGATGATCGTGCTGGTCGGCAAAGTCGGTTTCCGTTTCCAGATTGCCGAGCATGGAGCAGCCAGTACGCATCACGTCCATCGGGTGAGCGGACGCGGGGATATGCTCGAGCACTACTTTCAGGGCGTTGGGCAGTGTTCGCATACTTGCCAGACGGCCTTTATAGGCATCCAGTTCGGCGCTGTTGGGCAGTTTGCCATAAAGCAGCAGGTAAGCCACTTCTTCAAATTCGGCCTTGTCCGCCAGCTCTTTGATATCGTAGCCACGGTAGGTCAGGCCTGCGCCTGTTTTACCCACGGTACACAGTGAGGTTTCACCGGCAGACTGTCCACGCAGTCCTGCGCCATTCAGCTTTTTTGCACTTTCTTTTGTTTTATTATCAGACATCGTCACATATCCATTTTTATTGTTAACGTGGGCGGCGTTGTACTTTTCTTCGCTCATGGCTGTTTCTGTTCGCCCGGAAGTTGTTGTTATGGTTTTCAGGTACTTCTAACGCTCATTTGTTTTTGTCATCGGCAAACAGACGATCAAGGGTCTGTTCGTAGTCGTGGTAACCCAGGAAATCATACAGCTCCATGCGGGTTTGCATGGTATCCAGCACAGCTTCCTGTGAACCGTCGTTCAGCAGGGTCTGGTATACGTTCAGTGCCGCTTTATTCATGGCGCGGAATGCGCTCAGGGGATACAGCACCAGATCAATACCTGCGCTGGCCAGCTGTTCGCAGTTAAACAGCGGTGTTGCGCCAAACTCGGTAATATTGGCTAGAGTGGGCACTTTTACCGCATCTACAAAGCGCTGGTACTCTTCCAGAGTGTGCATGGCTTCCGGGAAGATCATATCGGCACCGGCTTCTACGCACAGGCAGGCCCGTTCGATGGCTGCGTCTATACCTTCCACCTGCAAAGCATCGGTGCGGGCCATAATCACAAAGTTATCGTCGGTACGGGCATCAACGGCGGCTTTTACCCGGTCAACCATTTCCTCTTTGCTGACAATCGCCTTGTTCGGGCGGTGGCCGCAACGCTTCTGGGCAACCTGATCTTCAATATGCACGGCAGCAGCTCCGGCTTTTTCCATATCCCGAATGGTTTTGGCGATATTGAAAGCGCCGCCCCAGCCAGTATCGATATCAACCAGCAGGGGGAGTGAGGATGCTGACGTGATACGGCGTACATCTTCCAGTACATCGTTCAGGGATGTCATGCCCAGGTCCGGCAGGCCGTAGGACGCGTTGGCTACACCGCCACCGGACAGGTAGATGGCCTGGTGGCCGACTTTCTCCGCCATCATGGCGGTATAGGCATTGATAGTGCCTACAACCTGCAAAGGATTATTACTGGCTACCGCATCTCTGAAGCGACGGCCGGGGGATGTACTGCTGACGGTTGATTCTGCCATTCTTCACTTCCCTCTTTATTTCTCGTGGTGCAGTGTCTGCACGCTGTTTGCTTATTTGCTATTTTGTTCGTCGTGCGGCTCATCGTGAAAGCGCCAGTTCTTTTGCAGGCGCAGCCGGGATGTACGGATATGCCTGCGCATCAGCAGTTCAGCCATTTCAGCGTCACCGTCTGCCAGGGCATCAACAATGGCGCGGTGTTCAGCCAGGGCTCTTTCCGGGCGGTTACCACCGGTGCTGCCCTGGTTCCGGTACATGCGCACCTGGTGGTAAAGCTCACCGCAAAGGGTTTCAAACAGGCGACGATTGCCGGAGGCTTGTACGATGCGATAGTGGAAGTCCAGATCACCTTCCTGCTGAAAATAGGCGACACCTTCACGAAATTCTGCCTGCTGGCTGTGGTGTTCCAACAGCCTGTACATATCGTCAATCTGTTCCGAAGACATATTCCCGGCGGCCAGACGACAGGCCAGCCCTTCCAGCACTTCCCGTATCTGGAAGATATCCAGCAGCTCTTCAAGGCTCAGGGAGATAACCCGGGTGCCGCTGTGGGGGGTACGTACAACCAGCCCCCGGCCTTCCAGACGATGAATCGCTTCCCGCAATGGCCCCCGGCTGACGCCGTAGTGACTGGCCAGCTCCGCTTCGCTAAGGCGGCTGTTGGCGGAGATTTTCCCCTGGACAATGGCCTGCTGGAGCTGTTCAAAGACTCTGTCGGAATGGGTTTCAGGTGGGCGGCTCATGCTCTTGATATATGAATTTGTGATATACGCACTTGGGTTATAGGTTAAACGCTAATTGTTGACAATATTTGTTTTTTTTGAAGGTTAAGCCAATAAAATGCAGATTTCAATCTCATATTGTTAACAATATGAGATTGAAAGATGTGCGTTAAACCGAATAGCTGACGGGCATGTCAGTTCCTCTTACATCCCCTGCAGGGGCATGACTTTTTCTTTCCGCCTCTGGTCAAAGCTGAACATGCTTTATGGAGAGAATGGGGGACTTGCACATGGCTGCACCATTACCAACAGGTTTAAAAGGGATGACTGGCCATCAGGCTTATGATGAGGTTGTCAGACGGCAGACAAAAGCCGCGCTGGACAGTCACGAGACTATGTGCAAAGGGGTTTATATCAGTGGTCTTGTGCTTGGCAGCCTGGGGGCCGCGTATCTGGGTTACCGACTGGTCTCCGATAAACCCCTGTGGGCACGTGTTCTTACCCCGGTCAGCATTGCGGTGGGTTCATTCGTCGTAACCAGATGGTTGAATCAAGCACGTTTAGCAGCAGCTCTTAAGGAAATAAGGGATGGCGCTGAGGCGAAAGAAAAACAGAAGGCCATCCAGTGTGTCAGAATGGAATGCCCGGGTGACCAGAAAACCTTTTTAACCGGGATGTGTAATGATTCGTCACTGTCCGTGCAGATGGATTGCAATATTGATGGTGCCTATCAAACAACACTGGCCACTAATCCTATGGCTCCGGGTCATATTATCACGCTTCTGAAAAATGCATCCAGCGTCGCATTTGTGGGTGAATGGCTGCTGATGCAGTCTAACGGCGAGTTTGAACACCCTGACCAGATTCCCGGGCGGGCTAAAAGTGCAATGAGGTCAGATCCGAGTATAAATTACCAAAGACTCAGTATGTTCGAGAAGATGTTGCAAGAGTGCGAATGCATTGAGATTGACGCTGCGATTAAGAATCACGAGGAAGGTTATGCAGTCTCGATGCCGTTGAAAGAACTGGTCTCCCACCCGGTTGATTGTGTAACAGGCGCAAAGATGTGTAGTTGGACAAATATCAAGCTTGGTGAATTTGATTCTGTGGAGGGCAAGCTGTCCCCCTGCTTTCGACAGGTCAGACCTGGTGACTGTATCTATATGGATTGGATGGGGGATGGAGATAATTTCGTGCCTTTAGGCTTTTACCGAATAGATGAGGAGCACTGGCTGGTGTGCCATCCGGAACACGGCATATTCTATGTTTCGGATGACGGCATTGTTGAAGTGATGGCACGGATAAAATTCTGCCACCAGAAATGCAATGAGGTCTTGGTTGCGCTGTTCCGCAAAAAGACCGCTTGAGCGGACCGTCTCTGGTTTTGTCACTGGGCTTCTTGGATTGGAGCTCTTCAGGCCGGAACTTCCTGGTCCTGGTACAGCTCACTGCCCCTGTCATGTTCAGGGCGATATAGATCTCTCTTCCACATTTCGACCAGATCCTGGTTCTGGTGATCCCAGGGGTGGAAGCCGGGACGGAAGAAATCTTTATAGGGCTGGCGTATCTGGGTCATGATCCCTCGTTTTCCCCAGAGGAAATTACTGAAGTCTTTGATGTCCTTCCAGCTTGGCCAGATTTTCGCCCACCAGAGCAGGGCGACCACGTAAAGGGAGATACGAACAAAAAAGGCGATTTTGATAAAACTCAGTGTTCTGCGCAGATATTTCTGGTCATTGTCACAACACTGCATATAAACATCGAAGGCGACAGCTTTGTGTTCTATCTCCTCGACAGCATGCCAGTAGAACAGGTCGCGGGCTGTCGGCTCTGCGTCCGCGATAATATCAGCGTTTTTCAGGATAAATTCCGCCATGATCGCTGTCATATGTTCCATACCCACCGTCAGGGCCAGGCGGAACTTGTGGCTGCACCGGCGGTGTATACGGTTCAGATCCCGTTCCAGTTGTTTCTCCAGTCTGGGGGAGTCCCAGCCCAGTTTTTTCAGGGCTATATTGGCCTGTTTGTGCTGGTGGCTGTGATGGCCTTCCTGCCCTATAAATCCCCGCACCTGTTCTTTGAGAACCGGGTCAGTGATCTGGTCCCGGTAATTGCGGACGGAATCTATAAACTCCCCTTCGCCGGGGGGGAATGTTGAAGACAGGGCAGCGACGAAAGCCGATTTCAGGCTGTTGTTATGAAAGAACAGCCTGGCTTTCATGTTGGAAAACGGAAATGCCATTCTGCGGGGTTTAATGTTCATATCCTGGATCTCATCAATGTTCTTATTATTTTTGACCGTGGATTTTCCTGACAACGCCTGTATGAAAACAATGACTGTTGGTCAGCGGATAAGGGAATTATGGTCAATTGTTGCGTGTCCATACAGGTGATACGGTCTCATTGTCATGGTGCTGAGAGGTCAGAGTATGTCTCTTAACGTATACGGTACGGGAGACTACTCCTATGCCGGAGAGTATCTGGCCGCCTGCAGGGATTTTGCCCATCTGCGTGGGATCAGCGCGGCAGAGCTGGTGAGGGGAAGTGATTGCCCCCTGGCGTTGCTTATTACGCCTCCGGCCCGTATCGCGGATAAAACCATGAACCGGATCACTGCAAACCTGATTGATGCTCTGGGAGATTATTACCAGACGGCGGTGGAATTCGGGCAGTTTATGGGAATGAACAGCCATGGCGCTCTGGGTATCGCGATCCAGGGGGCGAACACCCTGAGCGAGGCCAGTATTCTTCTGGCCCAGTACTTTCGCACCAGAACCAGTACTACCCGTGCTGAGCTGCTTCCTGGTCCGACATACAGCACCATGAAATTCATCAAGGATTCTGGTTATTCTGGTTATAAAGAGGGGGATCATCCCGGCCTGGCCATTATGTTCGAGATTTCCACCCTGGTGACCTGTGACGCCATTGTACGCAGCCTTTTGGCTGATTGCCGGTTATCCGGACGAACGAGAATAATTATGACTGTTTCGGAACCCGAGCATTTGCCGGCGTATTTTCAGGAGCAGGATATAGAGGTCAGGTTCGGGCAGCCGGATATGGAAATCCAGGTGCCAACCCTGTGGATGTCGTATCCCTTCGGAACTTCTGATAAACAGTTGACCACTGTTGCGGCAGAACTTTGCGAAAATGAGATAAAAGACCTTGAGCCAAGGGATTTGGTTTCCACTCTGGTGGACAGGATTCGTCGGATGGAAGGCGCAAAACCTTCCCTGGAAGAGATAGCGGCGCAGGTGTTTATGTCTGCCAGTACCTTGCAGCGCCGCCTGAAAGAACATGGTATGACCTATCAGCAGCTGAAATCCAAGGCCCGGCTGATGCAGGCCCGGGAGCTTCTGGAACAGGGTGTTGCCCTGGATGATATAGCCACACGGCTGGGTTTTACCGATACATCCAACTTTTCCAAGTCGTTCAAATCCTGGACCGGTTTAACGCCAATGGCCTTTAAACACACTCATATTGACAAGTTTGACGTAAAATAACCATTGAATTGACATGTGTTCACCTGTCGTACACTGGTAACTTGAGCAATATTAAGCATCCAGAGCTGTCCGGCTCTTTACCTGCCTGCTTCTATGCTCACAGGCCGGAGAATAATAACAACAGGTCTGCAGATCATCGGATCTGTATTAGTGTGCTTTTGAGTTGTGAGGTATTCATATGCTGCGGAATTTGCGTGGAGGCGTTGTTGCTATTACAGGTGCAGGTTCCGGTATAGGCCGGGCCTTGGCTGTTGAGTGTGCCCGGGAAGGGTGCCGACTGGCGCTGTCGGATGTTAATGAGAAGGCGCTGAGGGAAACAGAACATCTGTGTCACAGCTATACCAAAGATGTACATTACCAGACTGTGGACGTAAGTCAGCCTGATCAGGTTTATGCCTGGGCTGATGATATCGCCGGAAAGTTTGGTGTTATCAATATGATTTTCAATAATGCCGGTGTCAGTCTTAATGCCAGCCTTGAGTCTATGTCAGACAGAGACTTTGACTGGCTGATGGACATAAATTTCTGGGGCGTGGTTCATGGTACAAGGGCCTTCCTTCCCTATTTGAAAAAAGCAGGATGGGGACATGTCGTTAATATCTCCAGCCTGTTCGGTCTGATCAGTATGCCCAATCAAACGGCTTATAATGCGGCCAAATTTGGTGTGCGCGGTTTTACCGAAAGCCTGCGTATGGAATTGAAACTGTCGGGTGAAAGTGTAAATGTCAGTTGTGTGCACCCCGGTGGAATTAAAACCAATATAGTCAACAACTCTCGTAAGCTGGATCTGGCCGGGCCGGATTTTTCCGAGGAACAGCAGAAAAAGGAATTTAACGACAGGCTGGCAAAAACCACATCTGAAAAAGCCGCGCAGATTATTCTGTCTGGTGTGAAAAAAGAGTGTCCGAGAATTCTTGTGGGAACAGATGCGAAGATTATTGATTTTCTTCAGCGCTGTTTCCCTGCCAAATACCAGTCTATTGCCCTCAGTATTATTACGCGCAGAAACCGGCAGGTTGAGAAGTTCCGCCGTGCCGAAAAAATTTCCGATTAATGCAAGTGGCCACCATGGCAGAGAAACAAGGAATAAGGCAGCACATGACAGAACAAGAATACGATGTGGTGATTATTGGTGCCGGTCTTTCAGGAATAGGGGCCGCCTGCCATATACAGAAACTCTGCCCCGGGAAGAGCTTTATTATTCTGGAAGGGCGTGACGATATAGGTGGAACCTGGAGCCTTTTCCGTTATCCGGGTATTCGTTCCGATTCCGATATGTACACCTTTGGCTATAAATTCAAACCCTGGACCAGTCCCCACGGTATTGCTGACCGGGAAGATATTTATCAATACCTGGCCGAGGCTGTTGAAGAAAATGGCATAGGGGAGAGAATTCGCTACGGCCAGAGGGTGACATCCGCTGACTGGGATTCCGGCAGCGCCCGCTGGAATTTACGGGTCACCGATAAGGCCGCAGGCTCACCCCGGATTGTGAAATGCCAGTTTATGATGTGTTGTACTGGCTATTACAACTACCAGCAGGGGTTCCGTCCGGATTTTAAAGGGGAGGAGAGGTTTGCCGGGGATATTATCCACCCTCAGCACTGGCCCGAGAATTACGACTACAGCGGCAAAAAGGTGGTTGTTATTGGCAGCGGAGCAACCGCTGTCACCCTGATACCGGCCATGGCAGAGAAAGCGGAACATGTCACCATGCTCCAGCGCTCGCCCACGTATATCATGACCCTGCCCCAGGATGACCCCATTGTAACCGGGCTGCGTAAGGTTCTGCCGGAAAAATGGGTTTATCGCGTCACCCGTGGCCGGAATATTTCCATGTCATGGTTGATTTATAAGTACTGCAGAACATTTCCTGATTCCGCACGTAACCTGATTCTTAAACTGGCTAAGAAACAGTTGCCCGAAGGGTATGATATGAGGCACTTCTCGCCGAAATATCAGCCCTGGGACCAGCGTCTCTGTGTTGTGCCGGACGGTGACTTGTTTAAGACCATCAGGAATGGCCAGGCATCCATAGAAACGGATCATATTGATACGTTTACGGAATCCGGTATCCGGCTTGCGTCGGGTAAAGAGCTTGAGGCGGATATTATCATCACGGCAACAGGGCTTGACCTGCAGTTGCTGGGGGGAATGGAGCTGACCCTGGATGGCGAACAGGTTCATCTCCCGTCCAAGATGTATTACCGGGGTGTGATGTTTGAAGACGTACCCAATATGAGCATGGTGTTTGGCTACATCAATGCCTCCTGGACACTGAAAGCCGACCTGATAATGGCGTATTTCTGCAAGATTATGAACTACATGGACAAGAAAGGCTGGCAGCAGTGTGTCGCCAGAAATGTTCAGGGTATGCAGCAGAAGCCTTTTGTGGATATACAGCCAGGTTATATTCAGCGGGTGGTAGAACGTATCCCCAAGCAGGGCTCCCGGCGTCCGTGGAAGTTGTATCAGAATTATATAAGGGATCTTTTCAATTTACGGCTGGGCAGGGTCACTGAAAGATCCCTGGAATATTCCCGTTGTTCGGAGTCGAAAACATCCTGTGAAGACATAGGAACCCAGGAAGAGAACGTCAGGAAAGAGGTTGTCGGCTAATGGCTGTCTGCTCAGGGTTTTAATTGCCGGTCTTCTGCGTGCCGGCTGCTTTCTGATCCAGGTCGGTATCCATATCTCCAGAGACCTGATCGAATGATGTTATTTGTTTATGAAAATGCTCAATGGCCTTATCCACGTTGTTTATATATT
The DNA here is from genome assembly GCF_058147085.1 of Parendozoicomonas sp. 209JJ7-1. Lineage (NCBI taxonomy): Bacteria > Pseudomonadati > Pseudomonadota > Gammaproteobacteria > Oceanospirillales > Endozoicomonadaceae > Parendozoicomonas > Parendozoicomonas sp. 209JJ7-1. Next base: position 28,393 of record NZ_JBYVJU010000017.1, read on the forward strand.
GCTGAGCCATAGCTAAGCATGAGGGTCCGCTCATGTCGACAGTAATGGCGATATTGCTTCCAGATAATTCTAATGGATTAAGTGACCTGTTCGGATTTTTTCCTGTGAATCTTTCGTGGACCTGATGAATACAGGATTTAAGGACGCTCAGTGCTTTTATCCAGTTTTGAAGGTTGCTCTCACCAGATTTCGGATGAGTGGGAGCATAGGTATAGTGCCTGATGGCAACCAGCAGACTCTTCATCTCATGCATGGTTGTATGGTGCAGAATCAGCGGAGGTTCTTCACTTTTTATTTCCACTGTCAAATGGCTGGGTACAGATTTAATTAAAGGATAAGGTTCCATTTTATACTTGGAGCGTTTTTGGTCCACCTGATTTTTGCGCTTTTGCTGCCGTATTTGCTGGAGAGTATCTCTGCATCGGCGTGTGCACTTTTGATTCCAACGGCATTGGCTTGGCTTCTTGAGTGGCCTTGGGATTGCCGGCCTGTTAAAGGCACCTGGTGAGGTACAAACCCGTATCATTTTTCATAGTGTCCAGAGAGAGTATGGAATCTATTAGAGTCATCGGGAGAGCAGGGAGTTCCGCTGGAAGCAAACAGGGTTGTCAGGCCGTAAACCGCTCTGAAAAATCAGGAACGGTTTACCAGAGAGAGCGTCGTGTTCAAGTGATTTTCTCCAGCAGGTGGAACAGTGCCACCCGCTCTGTGGGGTTCAGTTTTTCCAGGGTTTTCTCAGTAATCTGTTTGGCCACTGGCATCATATCGGAAAGTACCTTGCGGCCTTCTTCCGTCGCTTTTACGATAACCTTGCGCTGGTCTTCCGGGTCGGAGCACAGATCAATAAGCTCCTGTTTTTTCAAACGGCTGACAACACCGCGAATGGTGGCCTGATCAATATCGGTGGCTTTCACCAGTTCGGTCAGAGAGCTGGAGTCCTTTTCCACTATAACGCACAGGGCGGCAAACTGGATGGGGGTCAGTTGCATATCACTGCTGTATTGCTGGAAGATGGAGGTATGGCGCTGCTGGGCCTTGCGAATAAGGTGGCCAACCTGCTCAGAGAGTACGTAGCCCTGTTCGGAGGGGGAAGAATATTTGCTCATTATCCTCATTAGCAATAGTTTGTCAGCAATGCTTCTTAAACAAGAGGCGGCCAGAACGGGGTCGGGCGGTGACTGCTCTTAAAGGGGCAGTGTCATAGCTGAAATATTTAAAAATTATAGCGGTAACACTATATGTGATTTTTGAAAGCCTTTTATTTAAGGGTTTTCGTTGCGCAAAATATAATGTATACACTTTAAAATTATTATAACGCGAATAATAACAAAACGGATACCCATGAATGCAGTAACCTCTGTAGTTCCTTCGCGCCAGCAGCTGTTACACGACAAAGGTATTTTGACCGTATACCGCGATCCTGTGCCACCGCCCAAACCTGCCCCTGGCCAGCCCGGCAACCGGACGGACTATGTCGCTACGGAACCTGAGCTGTTTATTGCGGTTCTGGATGATGGAAGAGTGCTGGCTTTTAACGGCCATGTGGACCTGGGCACCGGCATTCGTACAGCCCTTGGGCAAATTGTAGCGGAAGAGCTGGATATAGCGCCGGACACTATCACCATGGTGCTGGGTGATCCCCGCGACGTACCCAACCAGGGGCCAACCATTGCCAGCGCCACTATCCAGATTACCTCAGCGCCTCTGCAGAAAGCGGCAGCCCAGGCCAGGCAGTTTCTGGTGAGTAAGGCGGCAGAGTTGTGGGACATTTCACCGGAACAGTTACAGGTGGATAGAGGTATTATTTCGGTGATTTCCAACTCTCAGCAATCAATCAGTTATGGGGAACTGGTGGCCGGGCAGCGTTATGACCTGTTGCTGAAAGATGATGTTTCCTTAAAAGATCGGGCTGCTTACCGTCAGATAGGCCGTTCACGACAACGGATAGATATTCCTGCCAAGGCCGCAGGGGAACTGACCTTTGTTCATGACTTCAGGATGCCCGGTATGCTCCATGGCCGGGTTGTCAGGCCGCCGTACACCGGCCGGGATACAGGTTCTTTTGTAGGAAAAAGCCTTAGCCGGGTGGATGCAGATTCCATCTCCCATATTCCCGGTATTGTCGAAATCGTTATTGAGGGAGACTTTATTGGTATTGTTGCCGAGCGGGAAGAGCAGGCTGTTAAAGCAGCCAGAGAGTTAAAGGTTGAGTGGAAAGATTTTCCGCCGTTACCGGATATGTCTTCCCTTGAACAGGCGTTACGGGACAATCCCGCTAAAAACAGGCCGTTGAAATCCACTGGGGATGTCGAAGCTGAGTTTGCGTCGTCAAAAACAGTTCTCAAGCGAACTTATCTCTGGTCCTACAATATGCATGGTTCTATCGGGCCGTCCTGCGCTGTGGCCGATGTATCGTCAGAAGGTATCAGACTGTGGTCCGGTACTCAGAACCCTCATTCATTAAGGACGGATATTTCCCGTTTAACCGGCGAGACGGAAGATCGCATTGAGATTATCCGTATGGAGGCCAGCGGTTGTTATGGCCGTAACTGCGCCGATGATGTTGGTTCGGATGCGACCCTGTTATCAAGGGCTGTGGGCGGGCCAGTGCGCGTACAGCTAAGTCGAGAGCAGGAACATGGCTGGGAGCCAAAAGGCACGGCTCAGGTAATGGATATTACTGGCAGCCTGTCCACAGACGGAAAAGCGGCTGGAGGTTATCGCTTTAAAACCCGTTACCCATCCAATGATGGTACCAATCTCGCGCTACTGTTGACCGGTAAGATTCGGGCTGATGAAAAAGTGTTTGAGATGGGGGACAGGACTTCTGTTCCGCCATATAACTACGCGGCTATTGATATCAGCTGTGATGATACCGCGCCACTGGTGCGTTCTTCCTGGCTGCGGGGTGTTTCCGCTCTGCCAAACAATTTTGCCCATGAGGGTTTTATTGATGAACTGGCGCAGCGTTCAAATACTGACCCTGTCGCTTTTCGCCTGAAGCACCTGGAAGGGAATGCCCGTGCCTGTGATTTAATACAGCTGGTGGCTGAACGGGGAGGCTGGCAGGCTGAAGATAAGCATAAAGGACTTAAACGGGTTACCGAAGGCTGGTTGCATGGCCGTGGTTTTGCTTATGGTCATTATGTGCACAGTAAGTTTCCCGGTTTTGGCGCGGCTATGGCGGCATGGATGGTGGATCTGGAAGTAAATCCGGAAACCGGTGATATTCGGATAATTCGAGTGGTTGCAGGTCAGGACGCAGGGCGGGTGATTAATCCGGCCGGTGTCCGCCATCAGGTCCATGGCAATATTATTCAAACCCTCAGTCGTACATTAAAGGAACGGGTACTGTTTGATGAACACAAGGTGGCCAGCCTGGAATGGGGCGGTTACCCGATTCTCAATTTTACCGAGCTGCCTGAGATAGAACTGATTCTTGATGATAAGCCAGAGTATCCTTCTCTGGGTGTTGGTGAGTCTGCAGCCTTACCCTGCGCGCCGGCGGTGGCCAATGGGTTGTTTAATGCGACGGGTGTGCGTTTTTATAAGGCTCCGTTTACGCCGGGGGTAGTCAGAGCGAAAACACGCTCTTGTTTCCCCATTCTTTCAAATCTGTCCCCGGGAGGCTCTCCCTGAACCTACAGAACACAGTATTCGGTGTATACACCTGTATCGACCAAGGGGATTTTTCGTGGTTTTCCCTGCTTATAGTGCAATAGATAACGGCTGGGAAGCTTTGGAAGTTCACCGCGAACAAAAAAATCACGGACATTTGTCTCCCCCATTGTATTTCCCTTCGCATCTTCGATGGCAAAAATCTCTCGCTCATAAAAGACGTGTCCATCCTCCTCAACCTGTTCTTCACTCCCAATAAATGTTTGATGTCCGGCAAATCCGTACAGCTCTATATCCTTCAATTTTCCACTGGCTTTTACCCCGTCAAAAAAAGCTGAGGCAACTTTTTCGCCACCACAGGCAATGAAGTCAATCCGCGTCACCTGGATATTACTGTCCGAAAGAAACCTGGCCAGGTTCTTACCAAACGTACTGGCTTTCATTTTAGCTTTTATACCTTCGTTAAGGCCGAAACCAACTATGGGAGTACCCTCATGGGTAACACCACCATGTACCTTAACGATAACCCTGCCATTAAAATCGAGAGGGGCTTTTTCACCTGCCTGCAGTTCAAGAACCTTTCTTGTTTTTAACATGGACTGCCACTCATGCCAGTAATTTGGATCGCCGAACAAGAGTTCTGTAAAAAGCTCAGGAATCGCTGTTATATTGTAAAAGCCCAGTGCGTTTTCTGGCTCCAACATGGCAGAATCCCGAGCAATACGCTCAACCTGTTCATAGGTGCTCATCAGCAAAGGGCGATCATTCTGTGCAACCTCATACCCCCAGAAGTCATACATTTTTTTGCCCGCGGAAACATACTGGCTATGAAAAATAACGGCAATAAGCAGGGCAGCCCTGCTGTACATTAGGAATTGCATAACTTCAGTGACCGCTGGCTACTGGTAGACACACTAAAGTTAAAGTAGAGGATTTTGTTTTCTTTTACCGGGGCAACTAAACTTTTCCGGCCAGGCAACCACCAGAAGGAGAAGTTACATGAAGACAATACACACCTGCATAGCTTCTACCACCCTCACAACACTCTCTACCCTCACAACACACTATCCACCTTCAGCACCAACTCATACGACTACGCACGGAAATGCATGAACAAGACCAGATAAGTGAGAGATTAAATGAGAGATGGAACTCTTGAGCAGGTTTGAACTGCCGAGTTCACCCTTACCAGGGGGGCGCTTTACCAACTGAGCAACAAGAGCATATTCTGGAGCGGGCAGCGGGAATCGAACCCTCATCTTATGGGGACTGATGGATATATAACGTTACTCTTTGAGGAATTGTTCGATTTCCAGAAACTTTTTAACGATGAGATTAATCTCGCCATCCCTGAGAGTCATAGGATTTACGAAAACCTGGTGAGGATACTCGGAGTTGCACATTATTCGATTGGGCCCCTGCATCAACAGTTCAAGCACGTGTTTCGCTTCAATATGTGCTGGAAACTTTACACTTGCACGCCCCATTGGCTGACCTGCTTCATTTGGGTAGACTCGTTCAACAGAAAAAATAGACCTTTCAAGGGAGCTGGCTAGGACTTTGATTTGTTCTTCCGCCCATTGGTCTCTGGCATCATGATCAGTTTCCAAAGCTTCCTTTAAGGCCCAGTAGAGTCCGACAATCTCTTCCCGGCCAGTTTTCAACATTCGTCCATAGCCATAATTAGGAAAGCCTGTCTCCGTGACATGGAAGAGTAATTGTTCTTTACCCAGAACAAGGCCACTTGCTTGTGGACCTTTCAAATCTTTTCCGCCAGATATGACTACAGCATCCGCACCCGCTTCGGTATAGCGCCATAGCGTATCTATAGGAGGAATTTGTGCGGCAACGTCCACAATAACCGGGATATCATGCTCTCTGGCTACCTCAATGGTCTCTTCAAATGGTAAGCCTCCCGGCGCAATCCATCCCCCTTTTTCTCCTTCAAAGAAAAAAATGGCGGCCGTATTTTCATTAATTGCCATTTCCAGATCCTGTTTTGTCAGAGGCAAAATAGTATTGGGATATCCAATTTCTCTAACAGTTGCGCCAAATTGGGTTATGGCAAACCCATAAGGGTTTCTGTGTGCTGCGAAAACAATGATTTCATTCTTTCTGATAGCACTTTTGTCTAAGTGGTAAACGGGGCGTCCATGTTTTCTGGCGATAGTGGCACCAGTACAAAGATATAACCCACAGGCTGCTCCTGTGCATATGTAGGCAGCTTCATTGCGAGTCATTTCCGCAATTTTTTTATGCACAGCTTTCTGAAGTTCTCGAATGTCTACATGCTGACTGGCTGCCTGCTGGATAGCAGCGAGGGTTCCAGGGCTCATCCTGGAACCACCAACCACGGTATATGTACCTGCGGCATTGATGAGTGCAGTCACCCCCAGATGCTCATAAATATCAGGTTCCATATCGCATCCATTATTGAAATTTTTTAAATAAGAAATGTCCGACTATTGTAGATGCAGATCTGCGCCTGTTGAGATAGATAATGGATAGTAAAAGTATTCTGTTACTGTACTTTGCGGGCTACATAATTCTTATGTTTGTCATAAGCCATGTCATGGCTGGAAAAAAATCAAAAAGCAGTGGGGATGACTTTACTCTGGCTGGGCGTAGTGTGCCGTTCATTCTCATCACAGGCTCTTCCGTTGCTACGCAGGTGGGTACTGGCTCCAGCATGGGAGCAACAGGTTTTGCCTATACCAATGGCTGGGCAGCACTTCTTTATGGTCTTGGTATGGCTGTAGGGATCTCGGTTTGCGGCAAACTTTTCGCCCACACCCGCAATTGGGAAGTCAACACCATATCTGAAGAAATAGGCGTGTATTATGAAGCAAACCACTGGATTCGTAACACGGTTACAGTCGGAATGTACCTGGCGTCCGTTGGCTGGCTGGGTGCCCATATTATTGGTGGAGGTATGTATCTTGCCTGGTTGACCGATCTGAATGTAATAACAGCACGCATTATTGTAGGCAGCATTGTTGCACTGTTTGTTCTCAAGGATGGCTATGGTGGAGTGACATGGATCGCATCAGCACAGGCTGTTATTCTATTTATCGGATTTATTGTATTAGCTATTGCCGCCCTGAATACGGTTGGAGGCTTTGCAGGTTTGAAAGCTGCGGCTCCAGAAGGCGCGTATAGTTTTCTTGGATTAGATAAACTCAACCCTGTTCACGCTCTTTCTATTATCTTTTCCGAAATCATGGCCATTTTGGCAGTGCCCTCCTTCCGCCAAAGAATTTATTCATCTTCCGATGAGAAAAGCCTGAGGAACGGTTTTTATGTAACCGGCCTGATTAGTCTGGCCTTCTGTTTCATTCCCCCTGTTCTGGGAATGACTGCCTATGCCCACAATCCAGATTTGGAACAGGTTAATTTTGCATTCCCATATATTGCCATGACTATCCTGCCCCTCTGGCTTGGCGTGGTCGCTCTGATCTCCGGTTTGAGTGCAACAATGTCTTCTGCAGCAGGTGACGCCAGTGCCGCCATGAACATTCTTGTGAATGATATCTACCAGCTTTTCACAGGGCGTCAGCCTGATGCATCCAAAGTCGTTGTATATTCCAGGTTCGCTGTTACTTTATCTATTCTGATGGCTTTAATAGGTACCCTTACAGCGGAAGATATCATCAGCTATATCACCAGCATGGTTGCTCTGCTGATTACTGGTCAGGCTATAGCAGGTGTTATGGGACGTTTATGGTTACGTGCTACCTGGCAAGGTGGAATGGCAGCCATATTTGGCGGTATGTTAGGGGCAGTTTGCTTCCAGACGATTCCAGCTATGCAGGAAGTTTTCGGTTTCGCTGTATTCCCATCCATGCTGTGTTCAATCGCTGCAGGTGTAATGGTTAGCTTGATGACGACTGCCAGGACAATAAGTGAAGAAGAAGCCCTAGCATTAATCAAGGAACAGCGTTACAGCACTACCTGACTTTACTAAGCCTTATTCACAGAAATGTCGAGGCAAAACATTTGCACAGGGGTGGAGTGGCAGGTAATTTATTCTTAAATGTAATTCATCTTTTTTAGAACATATATTAAACCCTGTCATTTTATTTTTCTTCTCGCTATAAGCACTGATTTCTATTCTCATCAATTGATGGTGATGGTTTTTGTCTGTTTGAAAAACGACAGAGAAAGGTTATAGGTTACACATCGCTGACAGCTGCTATCTTTCTATGCCCGGTCCCCCGGGGGGGCACAGAAAACTCAATAATATCGGTAGCCAGCAGGTGAATATATGAAGTCGATATGGTCGATATACAGGTGTGCGTTTTACTGGCCAGGAAATACCCGAAAAGTATTGTATTCGTTTTTTGGAGCCGCTTTTCTGGTGGTGTTGCCCGCATTGGGGATGGCAGGGGGGAACGGGCCAAAAACTATTAATACTTCGATAGCTGCGCAGGCGGCACAAATAATGGCCAGTGATGGCTGGGGAGTTGATGAGGTGCTGGGGGGGGATCAATCTGAATCTCTGGCGGCAGCTTTGCTGCTGAAGATTAGTAATACCCGGACTCAGGGCAAGATCGTAAGTCATATAAAAAGCAAAAAGGGAGCTTCTTATAAAAAAAGAGTTGGGCGCTATATAGCGGGTGGTATCCCAAGTGCAGAGCCTGATACTTTAAACGAGGCTGACATTTTGTTGCAGTTACTGGGTTTACCCGTTTCCATGCAGGAAGGGGGTGATGATAGTGTAATGAATGACCATCAAAGGGGGCGGGAGGCTGCTGCGTCAGGTTACAGGTACCACAGAGATGAAGGGGAAAGGGGGCAAAGGCATAAACATCGACATTCCGAGCGCAGTTCCAGCTCCTCCCGCAGCCGGCATCATGCCAGCTCTTCCCATAAACGTCATAACAGACCTTCTGCACAGGCTGCCAGTCGGGATTATTATGGTGACAGTTCTTCATCAGGGTCAGAGTCGGACTCAGGCGCGGAGAGTGATGACAGCAGGAGCAGCCGTAGCGCCTCTCCCATGGATGATGGCGAGGATGTTCTGACAGGGTTGCCCCATGTATCAGGGGTAACAATTTTCAGCCCGAGTCTGGATGATGTCCCCGTTCAGAAGCGACAGGATAAAATTAGAACCCAGGCGGGGGCAGCCAAACCCCTTTTAGACACTCTCGATATGATTGGTAACCAGATTATTAACCAGGAGCTAACGGGGGATCTGGCCCTGGCTCTGCTGAATCTGAACTTTGCGCCATTGGTTGATATGGTGGATGCATCAACTTCTTTCTCGCGAGCCAGCCTGCTCCAGGTTTTTAATATGGTGGATTTAACAGATTCACTGTCATCTGTCTTTAATCAGTTTGGTGCTTTAAATACTGTTGTCCGTGAGGCTTTCCACTGGCCTGCTCTTCAACACTATCCGGCAGCGATTATCCCTCTTCTTGTAATTCAGCAGGCACGTTTTGCTGAAGAGGATAAACTTCCCCCTGAAAATGCAGAATTCCTCAGTTATATATTGCAACAGCTGGGGGTTGTTGCCCATGGAAGGACACCACAATCTATAACATTTTTATATAAGTTGCTGAATTTTCTGGACTTGAAAAAGTCCGATGAAGATATGGAAGCTGTTTTCTTCATTGCTGAAGCAGCTTTGGATGATATGTACGCCAAAACAAGGAAAGTTAAACTGGAACACCCTGAAAATATAAGGAAATCATTAATACGTGTTTTTGAAAGGCAGGGGGTACGTGCACCTGGTGCTTTGAGAAAAGTAGGTGGTTTTTCAACCTATGAGAGCTTTTATAAGGTTATAGATGATCGAATTAACAATCCTCATATTGAACTCACCACCGTTATTCTTGCGCAACCCGCTAAAAAGCCAGCTATGCCGAAGGGGGCAGGCAAAAAGTTAAAGAGGGAGTTCAAACAGTTTGTAACCGCAGCTTCAGAATCAGTTTTCCGGTCAACCCTGGCAAAAGGCTTTGCTGGTATGCAGCATGCCGATCAAGATTCATTTGAACATCTGCTGACGGTAGCAATAAGGAAACTGAAATGGGTGCCCAAAGAATTGATAAGGGAAAAATATCCATCTTCAGGGGGGTATACACATCAGCCCACCACACATCATACTCCTCCGTATTCTGGTGGAGGCAGTGAGTCACCAGAGATCGTTTCTTCAAAAAGGAGGGGACTGCCTGGTATGAGGCCCTATCGCCCAGAAGATCAAATGCAGTATCAGGCAGCCGCTCAGCCGACTCCCCCCATTGGGAGTGCGCAAAATCCACTGGCACAAAAACAGTTAGACAGTTTGAGGAAGCATGCAAATGTGTTCACGGAATATGATGCGTCCTATATTTCAATTGCAGGCAAGCTTTATTCCAAGGGTATTATGAGTGAGGCTGATTTTCAGGGTTTTTCTAGTAAATTACCTGCTCAACAAGGTCAGATAATATTACACTCGATGAATTCTTCTATACCCTATAATAAAGATGCCTTTGATATGCTGGTTGATTATTTTGAAGAGATTAGAGGTCGTTGGCTGTATGTTGCCCAGAATTTAAGAAAGGATGCTCGATAACCATCCAGTTGGCTCTTAAAAAATCCGGGGGTGGGTTTGCCTAATCTGCTTCCGGATTTTTCTGGTTGTGTCCAAGACTTAACTTCACCCCTTTATTATTTCCCCAGCATTGAAATGTTTACTGAATAGCATTGCATGCCATTTTGTTATGGCGCTGTTCCTGAGCCGCTTATTCGCTGCTTATTGTCTTGTCCTGTGATGAGCGGGCGGCCATTCTGGAAAACAGGGCAGTTGATTGCACTTATTGCTTGAATCCAGCTCTGTTCCATAAAGAAATAAAGATAAGTGTCATGTCCTTTTGGTTGTCTGGCAGGCCCTAAAAGGACAAAACTTTTTCTTCTCTTTCATGGTGTGACTTCATGGCGGGATGATCAAAAAAGTGCACACGCTTATTATTCTTGTGCAATTTGCTTATTCTCCTGATAGATATTGCCAGTTTATCTAAGGTTTTTTGCAACCCTTTATAAAGGGTTTACTTCAAAATAATAGCGTGTACACTGAATATTCCTTCGCTGGACCCGGCGAGAAAAATGTCCGGCAAGCTGTCTGTCTGGCGGTCTGAACAGAATGACAAAGAGGTTAATCCCGGTGAGTAATGAGCTGGAAGCGTTAGGGCCCGATGCCCAGTACCTGGCCCATCTGCGTGATGGCCGTTTTATGATTCAGAAGTCCGCCGGTACCGGCGAGTTTGTGTTTTACCCCCGGGTGATCTGCCCCAAAACAGGCAAACGGGATCTCTCCTTTGAAGAAGTGTCCGGTTTCGGCACTGTCTACTCTACCACTGCCGTACGTCGTCCATCCAAGTGGGGTGGTGACTACAACCTGTGCCTGATCGACCTGGATGAAGGCGCACGTATGCTGAGCCGGGTTGTTGATATTGCCCCCGGTGACGTAAAAATCGGTATGCGGGTGAAAGCCTCTATCGAGAAGGTTGATTTCGGTACCTATAAGGATTCCGACCAGCCGGTTGTAGTGTTCAGAGCGGTAGAGCAGGCTTCTGAGGGGAGAGCGTAAGACAATGACTTATTCACTGCGTGGTAAAGGCGCTATCGTTGGCGTCGGTTACGATGGTCTGGGTTCTCGTCTGCAGCGCTCTCCCATGGATCATATGGCCAATGCGGCTATCAAGGCGGTAGAAGACGCTGGTCTGGAACTGTCTGATATCGACGGTATCTGCGGCGGTACTTTCTATCATATGTTCCCCACCCTGGTGATGGCGGAATATCTGGGTATTCGTCCCAAGTGGTCTAATTCTGACCAGACCGGTGGTTCTTCTTTCCTGTCCCATCTGCAGGAAGCCACCATGGCTATTGAAGCCGGTCTGTGTGAAACCGTGCTGATTGCTTACGGTTCCAATGTTGGCGCTGTGCGTAACTTCGGTATCCTCGATACTCCCACTTACGATGGTATCTACGGCAATGATCAGCCTCTGCCCGGTTACTCCATGGCTATGGCCCGTCATATGCACGAGTTTGGTACCACCCGTGAGCAGTTGGCGGAAGTTGCGGTGTCTGCCCGTAAGTGGGCGGCCATGCACCCTGACGCTGTCATGAAGAACAAGCCGATTACTGTGGAAGATGTTATCAACTCTCCCATGGTGGCTGACCCGATTCAGGCCCTGGACTGCTGTCTGATGACCGATGGTGGTGCGGCTATTATCGTGACCAGCGCTGAGCGTGCAAAGAACCTGAAACAGAAGCCTGTTTATATGTTGGGATCAGCCGGTGCTCACTGGCACCGCGAACTGCAGGAAGCTGAAACCCTGACCACGACTCCGGCTCAGGAATCCGGTGCCCGTGCCTTTGCCAATGCTGGCCTGACGCCGAAGGATGTGGATGTGGTGCAGCTGTACGACGCTTTCACTATTAACACGGTGATGTTCCTGGAAGATCTGGGCTTCTGTGAAAAGGGTGAAGGTGGCGCATTTGTTGCTGATGGTCATATCGCTCCTGGCGGTGGTTTGCCGGTGAACACCAATGGTGGTGGTCTGTCGTTTGCGCATCCGGGTAAGTATGGTTTGTTTACGCTGATTGAAGCCACTGAGCAGTTGCGTGGTAATGCGGGTGATCGTCAGATTCAGGGCGCTGAAGTTGCCCTGGCTCACGGTAACGGCTGCGTGTTCTCCCACGAGTTCACCACCCTGCTGGGTACGGACGCAACGTTGTAAATGTGTTAAGCAGGTTTTGATCGCGTTCCGGTCAGGTGCTGGGTTTTATGTTTTCCGCGCCTCAGGGCAGTCCCTGCCCTGAGGCGCGGAAAACAAAACTCCCTCACCCAGCCAATATGCATGGTCGTGTACCTCTTAAGTCTCCAAACATGAAGTGTTTGGAGAAATGGTCAGGGAAAGAGAACAAAAACAACAATGACCAGTAATATTTTTCCGGCCCCACAGATTGTGCGGGAGGATGACGGCGAGCAGGGCTTTATCCTGCGCTCAGAAGTGCCTCTGGGTGGTTACCCGGAGCGTGTACTCGAACATTTGCCGGTTTGGGCGGAACAAGACCCCAACAGGCCCTTTATCTCCCAGCGAACCGCTAATGGTGAGTGGGAGTCCATCAGCTATGGGGAGATTTTTTCCCGTGCTCGGGGTCTGGGGCAGTTTCTGCTTTCCCATGGCTGTAATGCTGCACGCCCGGTAGCGGTGCTTTCTGCCAACTCCATTGCCAGCGCTACAGTGATTCTGGCTTCTATTTATGCGGGCATTCCGGTGGTGCCGGTGTCTGCGGCTTATTCCACGATTCCGGAGGCGTTTAATCGTCTGGAGTACTGTCTTGGACTGGTGACTCCCGGGGCGATTTTTGTAGAAGACGGCGGACAGTACCAGGATGTTGTCGCTCGTCTGAGCCTGGATTACGGCATCTGCATTGCCGGTACCAATGGCTGTGACGGCATGCTGGAACTGGACAGCCTGGTAGAGACCGATCCTGGCAATATTGATGAAATTTTTGCCTCCACTGGCCTAAACACTGTCGTCAAAATTCTTTTCACCTCTGGCTCAACCGGTGTTCCCAAGGGTGTGATTAACACCAACCGGATGATGTCTGCCAACCAGCAGCAGCTGGTGCAGATTTATCCCTTTCTGGAAGATGAGCCACCGGTTGTATTGGACTGGCTGCCCTGGAGTCATACTTTTGGTGGCAATGAAGTCTTTACCATGACGTTGCGCCATGGCGGTCATCTCTATCTTGATGCTGGTAAGCCTGTAACCGGGCAGTTTGATACGACTCTGGTCAATCTGCTGGATGTTGCGCCCACAATTTATTTCAACGTTCCCCTGGGTTATGACCTTTTGGCTACAGCGTTGGAGCAGGATGATGAACTGAACCAGAAGTTCTTCAGCCGATTGAAAATGCTGTTCTATTCCGCCTCTGCGTTGCCCCAGTCCATTCGGGATCGTTTGGGTAAGCTGGCTCAAAAGGCTGGGCGGGATTCAGTGGCCATTGTTACCGCCTGGGGTGCGACAGAAACTGCGCCTCTGGCGACGGGTGTCCACTATGACTCGGTGCGTACCGATAATATCGGTGTGCCGGTATCCGGTTGTGAGATTCGTTTTGCCAAAGTGGCAGGCCGCCATGAGCTGCGGGTTCGTGGCCCGCAGGTAACGCCCGGCTACTGGCGAAACCGTGAGAAAACCGCTGAGGCTTTTGATAAGAAAGGCTTCTACAAAACCGGTGATGCTGCTTATTTGATGGAAGAAGCCAATCCCTCCGCCGGTATTATTTTTGATGGTCGGGTATCTGAAGATTTTAAACTGCAGTCAGGCACCTGGGTGCCTGTGGGCAAGCTGCGGGTGTCTCTGGTGAATGCTCTGCTGCCTTTAGCCCAGGATGTGATTGTGCTGGGCCAGGATTGGGAAACGGTTTGTATTCTGGTTTTCCCTAACTTTGAAGAGTGTAAGGCATTTACCGGTTCACCCCTTGAAGCCAATGAACAGGGCTTAATTAATAATGCCCGGCTTTTGGCTGAAGTTGAAAAGCGTATGCTGACGTTTAATCAGCAATATACGGCCAGCTCTATGCGTGTTCATCGTTTTTCGGTACTGCAGGAAGGCCCATCCATTAAAGATCACGAAATTACTGAGAAAGGTTCCATCAACCAGCAGGGTGTAATTACCCGCCGGGATGCCCAGGTGCAGATGCTGCGCGAGGGCATTGGTGGTACCGTTACGCTAAAAAACAACAGCAGAACAACTGAGAAGACGTTCCTGGAGGAAACAGTATGAAAATTGAAGGTCACGCTGCGATTGTTACCGGTGGTGGTTCCGGTCTGGGTGAAGCCACTGCCCGTGAACTGGCGGCGAAAGGTGCCAGGGTTGCCATTCTGGACGTAAACCTGGAAGGTGCCCAGCGTGTTGCCGCTGATATCGGCGGTGTTGCGTTCCAGTGTGATATCACTGATACCGACAGCGTAAAAGCTGCCCTGGAAGGCGCTGAAGAAGCCCACGGTGTTGCCCGTATCATCGCTAACATTGCCGGTATCGGTGGTGCCAAGCGTATGATCAACAGGAAGACCGGCGAACCCGCCCCCATGGAAGACTTCGAGCGCATCGTTAAGATCAGCCTGTTCGGTTCCTACAACGTAACCCGTCTGGCTGTTGCCCGTCTGGCCAAGGCTGAGCCTCTGGAAGATAACGAGCGTGGCGTGGTGATCTTCACTTCTTCCGCTGCCGGTACCGACGGTCAGATTGGTCAGCAGGCTTATTCCGCCGCTAAAGGTGGCCTGGCAGCCATGACTCTGCCCATGGCCCGTGACCTTGCTTCCTACGGCATTCGTGTAATGAGCATTGCTCCCGGCCTGTTCAATACTCCGCTGATGAAGACCCTGCCGGAAGACATCCAGGAATCCCTGGGCAAGTCCATTCCTTTCCCGAACCGTCTGGGTCATCCGGAAGAGTTTGGCAGTCTGGTGGCTTACATCGCTGAGAACACACACCTGAACGGTGAGAACATTCGTCTGGACGGCGCTATCCGTCTGGCACCGCGTTAATACAGCTCCGTACTGTAATCTGTCGGGTCAGCGGCTTCGCTGGCTCGGCAAGAGTTTTGATCCGCACAAGCAACCATAAACAGAATAACAATTCTCAAAATAACAATATCCAGAACAACAGCGGTCGGCTCCGGAGTTTGAGTGAATGGTGACGTATAAAGTTCCCCAGCGTGATATTGAATTTGCGCTTAATGATGTTCTTGATTATCCCGCCCATTACGCAGGATTACCCAACGGCGAAATAGCCGATTCTGAGATGGTCAGTGCTATTCTCGACGGCGCGGCAAAATTCTCCGAACAGGTTCTCGCGCCAATCAATCAGACCGGTGACCAGCAGGGCTGTACTCTGGAAAACGGCGAAGTCAAAGCGCCGGAAGGTTTTCGGGAAGCCTACAAGCAGTTTGTTAAAGACGGCTGGATGAGCCTGGGCCACAGCGAAGAGCTGGGTGGTCAGGGGCTGCCGAAATCCCTGAACATGGCCGTGCACGAGATGATTGTCTCCGCCAACCACGCCTGGACCATGTACGTAAACCTGACCTGGGGTGCGGTGGCGACCATTCTTCACCATGCCAGTGAAGATCTGAAACAGGCATGGTTGCCCAAACTGGTACAGGGGGAGTGGTCCGGTACCATGTGCCTGACCGAAGCCCATTGCGGTTCCGATCTTGGCCTGCTGCGCACCAAAGCTGAATCAAACGACGATGGTTCTTATTCCATTACCGGCAGCAAAATTTTTATCTCCTCCGGCGACCATGACCTGAGCGAGAATATTGTTCATATTGTACTGGCCCGCCTGCCGGATGCGCCCGCCGG
This sequence comes from Parendozoicomonas sp. 209JJ7-1, assembly GCF_058147085.1. Classification (NCBI taxonomy): domain Bacteria; kingdom Pseudomonadati; phylum Pseudomonadota; class Gammaproteobacteria; order Oceanospirillales; family Endozoicomonadaceae; genus Parendozoicomonas; species Parendozoicomonas sp. 209JJ7-1. The sequence continues at coordinate 44,363 of NZ_JBYVJU010000017.1, forward strand.
TACCAAAGGTATCTCCCTGTTCCTGGTTCCCAAATATCAGTTGGATAATAACGGCGAACCGGGGGAAAAGAACGGCGTTAGCTGTGGTTCCCTGGAAGAGAAGATGGGTATCCACGGTAATGCTACCTGTGTCATGAATTTTGATGGGGCCAAAGGTTTCCTGATTGGCGAACTGAATAAAGGTTTGAACTGCATGTTCACCTTTATTAATGAATCCCGTCTGGAAGTGGCCCAGCAGGCCAACGGCCATATTGAGAGCTCTTTCCAGAAGTCTTTGGACTACGCCAGAGAACGTCTGCAAATGCGTGCTCCCGTTCGCAAAGACAGCAGCAAACCCGCTGATCCGATTATCGTTCATCCGGACGTCCGACGGATGCTGCTCACCCAGAAAGCCTTTTCCGAAGGGAACCGCCTGCTCAGTTACTACTGCGCCAAAATGGTGGATCTGGAAAACAGCGAAAATTCTGAGCAGCGTGAGCGAGCACAGACCATGCTCGCCCTGCTGACACCTATCGTAAAAGGCTTTGTGACGGAAACCAGCCTGGAAGCTACAAGCCACGGCATCCAGATTCTTGGCGGCCACGGTTATGTCAGGGAATGGGGTATTGAGCAGGAATACCGGGATACCCGCATTACCGCTATTTACGAAGGCACCAACGGCATTCAGGGGCTCGACCTGCTGGGCCGTAAAATCCTGGCCAGTAAAGGCGCAATTCTTAAGCCGTTGATTGAGGAAGTCATCGCTTTCTGTGCCGAAAACAGCGAAGCGCCTTATGCCGGGCAGCTCAGTTCTCTGATGGACCAGTGGCAGTGTGTAAATACCAAAGTGGCCACAGCCGTAGCCAGTAACCCTGATGAAGTGAATGCCGCAGCCTGGGATTACCTGATGTTCTCCGGTTATACCGTTGTGGCTTATCTCTGGATGAAAGCCGTCGTTGTTGCCCAGCAAAAGCTGGACGATGGCGAAGGTGACAGCGCCTTCTATCGCGCCAAATTGAAAACCGCACGCTTCTACTACGACCGTATTCTGCCCCGGGCAAACTGTCATATAAATACATTACTGTCCGGAGCTGATAACTTGATGGAACTCACCGAAGAAGAGTTCAGCTTTTAATTTATAAAAGGCTGATTTCTAGATGTTGATTCGGCATCAGCGAAGAAGGGGGGCCGGATAGCTATTTCAAAGGCCATGGATGAAATGCCCTATGGGTACTTGATACAGGGATGTATTGAAGGAGCAGAAATAGCTATCCGGTTTCACTCCGGTAACTCGGAACGTGAAGTTAAATCCGTATAACAAAAAGAACAGGAATAACTGGATGAAAGCAAAAAACACACTGGCTGCTCTATTTGCAGGTCTGGCTATCAGCTTCTCTGCATCAGTTATCAATGCAGCAGAATACGAATGGGACCTGGCCAGCGAATTTAACAGCACCTCTATTCACGGTGAAGGTGACCTGCTGTTTAAAAAGCTTGTAGAAGAGAAAACCAAAGGCAAGGTGGAAATCACCCCTCACTTCAGCGCCGCCCTGGGATTTAAATCCAAAGACCAGCTCGACGCCGTAGGTGATGGCGCCGTTCCCCTGGCCGACACCTTTACCGGAACTCTGGGGGGCATCCACCCGGTATTCTCCCTCTCCGCTCTGCCATTTATCACCAGCGACTTCCAGGACGCCAAAGACCTGTTCGATGTATCACGGAGCTGGTACGAAGAAGTATTGCTCGATAATAATCAGATACTGCTCTGGGCCTCCCCCTGGCCATCCGCAGGGATCTGGGCGAAAAAACCGGTCACCTCAACCAAAGCATTGACCGATCTGAAAATCAGAACCTACGACGCACTCGGTGCAATCACTCTCAAACAGGCTGGAGCCACCGCCGTACAATTGGGCTGGTCAGACGTAATTCCCCAGTTATCCACAGGGGGTATTGAAGCTGTACTTACTTCAGCAGAAGCGGGTCTCTCCGTGAAATTCCCCCAGCTGCTCGACCACTACATGCCCATCAACTACGGCACACCGTTGAACATGGTGACCATGAATCTGGATACCTGGGAAGATTTGCCCAAAGATGTGCAGAAAGCCGTACGCCAGGCTGCGGATGAAGTGATGGAACGCCAGTGGACAGAAGTGATTGAGCGTCAGGCCCGTAACTTTGAGCGGGCCAAGAAAGAGAATGTCACCGTAGTGATGGATATTAATCCCGCCTTCCAGAATCACGTTAGCAAAGCGGGTGATGTGGCCACTACCGGCTGGCTGGAAAAAGCCGGTACTAAAGGCCGCAAGGTGCTGGAAGCCTATCGTAAGAAAGTCGCCGCCCGCCAGTAAGCGACAAAGGAAACGTTTATGCAGTTGTTCTGTCGCTTTGCCGATGCGCTCGCGCGCATTGGTGCCTGGCTGGCTGTTGCGCTGATGCTGGGCCTTGTCATTCATATCCTTCTGGAAATTATCCTTCGTTCCTTCTTTGGCAGCTCCACCTATGTTTTGGATGAAGTGGGCGCTTACGCTGTTGCCGCTATGACTTTCCTTGCCCTTGGTGAAGCCCTGAACCGTGATGTGTTGATTCGAGTGAATCTGCTGACTGGTAGGTTGAATGCCCTGGGCCAGAAACTGGTGGAAACCGCTGCCCTGGCCGCGACGCTGGGGGTAAGCCTCTATCTTGGTTTTTACCTGTGGAAAAGTCTGGCCCGGAACTTTAAACGGGAGGCGGTGAGCGAAAGTATTGCCGAGATTCCCCTGTGGATACCCCAAAGTATCGTTATGCTCGGGCTGGGTATCTTCTGTATTCAGTTGTTAGCGGTGCTGTTGCGGAACTGGACAGGCTCTGAACAGCCATCAGTGGAGGGCCAGTGATTATGGACGCTCTATCAACAGGTCTGGCGGTACTGCTGCTGATGTTGCTGTGGCTGGGAGCAGGAGTAAGAATCTTTTCTGCGCTGCTGCTGGTAGCGGTATCGGCGCTGTTCTTTATTCTGGATTTTAATACCACCCGTATTGGCGTCACCATGGCCAAGGTGATTCAGGTCAGCGCCAATAACTGGCATCTGTCGGCTGTTCCCCTGTTTATTTTTATGGGGGAGATTATTTTCCGTTCGGATATTTCCAACCGGCTGTTTAATGGTTTGTCGCCTCTGGTAGACCGGATTCCCGGCAGACTGCTCCATACAAATATTATGGGCTGTACGGTTTTTGCGGCTGTTTCCGGTTCAAGCTCCGCCACAACCGCAACCATTGGCAAGATGACTACAGGGGCTTTGAAAGAACGGGGTTATGACAGCCGTTTAGCTTTAGGTTCCCTGGCCGGCGCTGGCAGCCTTGGCCTGCTGATTCCGCCTTCAATCCTGATGATTGTCTATGGCGTTCTGGCGGAAGTCTCCATTCTTGACCTGTTTACCGCTGGTGTTTTCCCCGGTCTGCTGGTAGCGGCTCTGTATTCCGGCTGGATTATGTTTCGCTGCCTTATGAATCCTGCGCTGGCACCACCCCGGGAAGGAAAAGCCGGGCTAAGGGATATCACAGCAGGCCTGCTGGAGCTGTCACCCATTCTGCTTTTGATTGCTCTGGTGATGGGAGGTATTTATTCTGGACTGGCAACACCTTCGGAAGCGGCAGCCTTAGGTGTTGCGGCCGCGGTATTACTGGTTGCTGTAACCGGGCAGTTCAGTGTGCAGAAGCTGATGGACAGCGCCATCAGTGCAGTGCTGACCTCCAGTATGATCTGCTCCATTCTGATTACTGCCAGCTTTCTTTCTACGGCCATGGGTTTGCTGCATCTGCCTCAGGATTTGGCTTCACAGATTCGGGATTTTTCTCTGGAACCCTGGCAGCTGATATTGTTACTTGGTGTCTTCTATATTGTTCTGGGCTTCTTTCTGGATGGTATCTCCATTACCGTAATGGTGTTGCCTATTACCCTGCCGCTGATTATTCAGGCTGGTTTTGATCCGGTGTGGTTTGGGGTGTTTATTGTGATTATGGTGGAGATGGGGCTGATAACGCCGCCGGTGGGCTTTAACCTGTTTGTACTGCAGGGGCTGACCGGAAACTCTATCAGCACAGTGGCACGGGCAGCGCTGCCGTTCTTCCTGCTGATGGGGGTTGCGGCTGCGCTGCTGGTTGTCTTCCCTGAAATAGCTCTCTGGCTGCCGAATTACCTGAATTAGGCTGGAGGGATATAGGGTTCCCGTTGGGAGACGGTGTCAGAGCATTGATAGTGCAGGAGTACGCCCATGTTGCCATAGGGTTTGTTTGGATAATCCGGACATTTGGGCAGGACTGCAATGGATTCAACTAAGCAGGTTTTCTCTGCCGCGTTAGACAATTTTAGACACCCCTGCGAAATGGATCTATTTTCAGACAGGTATTTGGTTCCTTAACACAGGGGCAACTGATCTGATGAATATTAAACTTACACAGCCTTCTAGTATACGGCTACTGTTTATTATAAACCTGATAGTCACAGGTCTTATCAGTCCGGAAAGCAGCATGGCTTACCCAATGTCTGAGTCAGAGACAGGGTTCTCGTCCAGAGAATATTCGCCTTTTCAGCAGGATTCTTCTCCACGATGCCTTGGAGACGATATTCTTGTGGAATACTGCACCGGTCCTAATCCTGTTGTATCAGTCGTCACTATTGGAAGCAAAGATGAGAATCCAGCTTATCTCGACACAAAACTTCCTACATTCGCGCACTGCCTCAAGCCAACGGACTGCAGGAGTAAACAAAAAGAGGTTCTTGACTGCATAAAGAAGGATCACTGCGCAAACGAGAAGAACTGCACACAATGTTCTGCTCAGATCAAAGCAAGGGACGACTGCCAGGACAAACGCTCAAAAGAATTATGTAAAGCAAGTTCGGGAAATATACCAGAAAACCAGTGCTGGAGCGCCTGCGCCCGACCAGACAGTGAGATCGTAGCAGATACAAAGTGGGAATTTCCTTTTCTTTTTTTGTGGGGTTCACGATGCTTTAACTTTACGATTACAGATAAAACAGCCGACAAGATATCTATGGGTGTAGTCAGCGGTTCCGAAGCGACCAGCGATATCAATGTATTCTCACCACCCCATGCGCTCAAGCGCATTGCTGGCCCGTATACAACGGTGTACCAACCCTGTTCTTTTTATTCTTTCAAGAAATCGTCCAGTGCGGAAATCGATTCAGAATGAGAATGGAACCCAGACAGCTGTAACTAATGGGGTGATCCGCTCCACCTAAAGAGCGGCTTCAATGAGTCAAAATGGATTACACCATTCAACAGGGTTGGGGAACAAAACACTCAGGAGGAAACTGTCTTGTGCATTCGCTCAATACCGGCGTCAGCCAAACATATTTTCTCTACCGCGTTAGACAATCCTGCAAGGTGAATCTATTTTCAGACAAACATCTGGTTCCTTAATACAGGGGCAATTGATCTGATGAATATTAAACTTACACAGCCTTCTAGTATACGGCTACTGTTTATTATAAACCTGATAGCCACAGGCCTTGTCAGTCCGGAAAGCAGCATGGCTTACCCAATGTCTGAGTTAGAGACAGGACTGTCGTTCAGAGAGCATACGCCTTTTCAGCAGGATTTTTTTCCACGATGTCTTGGAGACGATATTCTTGTGGAATACTGCACCGGCTCTAATCCTGTTGTATCAGTCGTCACTATTGGAAGCAAAGATGAGAATCCAGCTTATCTCAACACAAAATTTCCTACATTCGCGCACTGCACCAAGCAAACGGACTGCAAGAGTAAACAAAAAGATGCTTTTGACTGCATGAAGACGACTGACTGCGCACACGAGAAGAACTGCACACAATGTTCTCCTCAGCTCAAAGCAAGGGACGACTGTCTGGACCAACGCTCAAAAGAATTATGTACGGTAAGTTCGGGAAATATACCAGAAGACCAGTGCTGGAGCGCCTGCGCCCAACCAGACAGTGAGATCCTGGCAGGTACAAAGTGGGTATTTCCTATGTTTTTTTTGCTCGGTTTACGATGCTTTAACTTTACGATTGCAGATAAAACAGCCACCAAGATATCTATGGGTGTAGTCGGTGGTTCCGAAGCGGACAGCGATATCAATGTATTCTTACCACCCCATGCGCTCAAGCGAACTGCTGGCCCGTATACAACGGTGTACCAACCCTGTTCTTTTTATTCTTTCAAGAAATCGCCCAGTGCGGGAATCGCTTCAGAATGAGAATGGAACCTAGACAGCTGTAACAGGCTCTAAGAACAATTTGGCAGTTTCAGTGCTGCACAGGTGTTGGCAAAAAGAATCTTCGCCAGCTGCTCAGAGGGCTGCTGGCGAATCTCTTTCATCACCTTCAGTACCTGCAAGAGCGTAAGAGGTGTATTACGCTGTCCGGCCATGCCGGCGGGTGGAATATCGGGGGCATCGGTTTCCAGTACAAAAGCTTCCAGAGGAAGTCTGGTAACCTGTTTCCTCAAGCGTTTCGCCCGGTCGTGGGTCAGGCTGCCGCCTATACCCAGTTTAAATCCCAACTTGATAAATACTTGAGCCTGCTGCTCGCTGCCGGACCAGGCGTGAACAATCCCTCCTTCCTGAAACCTCATTTTCTTTAACAGGCTTGCCGCCTGGTCATGGGCTTTGCGTACATGAAGGATAAGTGGCAGACCGTGGCGGGTGGCTATTTCTATCTGGCGGGTCAGCAGGGCAATTTGCCGTGGAAGGTTGGGGTCAGGAATATACAAATCGAGTCCGGCTTCTCCTACGGCTACGAGATGGCGGCTTCGGGCAGACAGTTTCTGATCAAGTTCCTCAAGATGTTTTTCTTCATGGTCGGCCAGAAAGTAGGGGTGAAGACCAAGAGCGCCCCAGACAGTTACACCTGTGCTATTTTTTCCTGCTGCATGTTTTCCGGTCAGGGCTTCGAGTCTGTTCCAGTGCTCCTGAATTGTGGCGGGAAGGCATATATGCTGAATGCCGGCCTCAGCGCATTGCCGTAGAAGCTGGTGCCTGTCGTGATCAAAGACAGGGAAATCCAAATGGCAGTGGCTGTCGAACAGCATAGGTGGGTTCTGGTTCATTTCTGTACAAAAGTCGGTATTATTTTTTAATAAAAATATAAGCCTACACTATATCTCCAATACTCATCCGGGAAAGCAGGAGTGCGTCAATGTTCAAAATAATGACACAGAAGCTGACACTGGTGTTTTTACTGTTTTTTGCAGCAGGAGCAGTTGTAACAGAGGCAAATGCGGCACCGGTCAATGATATTCTGGTGACTGAGCCAAGGGTGAGAGCCATGCCTCCGGGCAGTGCCAATACCGCCGCCTATATGAATATTAAAAACCTGGGCAAGACGGATGTTTCTCTTGTGAAAGTCGTATCCCCGGTGGCGGATAACATTATGCTCCACGACACGGTTAAGAAAGAGAACCGAATGAGTATGGAACATCAGGACTCTATAACTATACCTGCTGGAAAACGGGTGAAATTCAAGCCCGGTGGCCTGCATATTATGATGATGGGGCTGAATAAAACACTGATGACAGGTGAGGTTGTGGCCCTTGAGCTGCACTTTAGCAATGGACTGGTGGTACCGGTAAAAGCCTCTGTTAAAAAACAGGTAGCAGAGACAGGCAACCTGTCTGGTTAGAATGGTAAGCCTGAGACTGTAAAGTTGCCGGCAGTAACTTTACAGTCTCAGACTGGGTCAGACAGCGCTATTAATGCTGCTATTAATGCTCCCGGGTATTCCGGAACAGAACATCCGGCCAGCGCTCTTCTGCCAGGGAGAGGTTTACCCGGGTCGGGGCCAGGTAGGTTAGATGTCCGCCGCCGTCTATGGAAATGTTCTCCATATTCTTGCGCTTGAAATCATCCAGTATTTTCGGATCATCACACTCTACCCAGCGGGCTGTATGCACGTTAACGGCTTCGTAAATGGCATCAACCTTGTACTCATCTTTCAGACGCTGAAGTACTACATCAAACTGCAGCACACCCACCGCGCCGAGAATCAGGTCGTTATTGCGCTGGGGCATAAACAGCTGGGTCGCGCCTTCTTCTGACAACTGCTTCAGGCCCTTCTGGAGCTGCTTCATTTTCAGCGGGTCCTTCAGGCGGACACGTTTGAACAGTTCCGGCGCAAAGTGCGGAATCCCGGTAAAGCGCAGCTCTTCTCCCTGCGTAAAGGTGTCGCCAATCTGGATGGTGCCGTGGTTATGGAGGCCGATAATATCTCCGGATACAGCTTCTTCCACCTGGGAACGATCCCCGGCCAGAAAGGTCACGGCATCGGCCACTTTCACATCTTTGCCCAAACGCACATGTTTCATTTTCATATTACGGGTGTATTTGCCGGAACAGACCCGCATAAAGGCGATACGGTCCCGATGCTTCGGGTCCATATTAGCCTGAATTTTGAAAATAAAGCCGGAGAACTTCTCTTCCATGGGTGCGACTTCCCGGTCTTTGGTCGGACGGGGCAAAGGCTTGGGAGCCCATTCGGTAAAGTAGTACAGCATCTCCCGAACCCCGAAGTTCGCCAGGGCTGTACCAAAGAAGACAGGTGTCTGCTGGCCGGCCATAAATTCTTCTATATCGAATTCATGGCTGGCCCCGCGTACCAGTTCAATTTCATCCACAAACTCTTCGTGGATTTCGCCGAGCAGTTCTTTGGCTTCGTCGGACTCCAAGCCCTTGATTTGCACATCATCGGGAATGGTGTGGCCCATGCCAGGCTGAAATACATGGATGGTATCAGTGTACAGGTTGTACACGCCCTTAAAGCTCTTGCCCATGCTGATGGGCCAGGTGATAGGGGCGCAGTCGATCTTCAGGATGGACTCAATTTCATCCATCACTTCAATCTGGTCCCGCACCTCACGGTCCATCTTGTTGACGAAGGTGAAGATGGGAGTTTCCCGCATACGGCACACATCCATCAGTTTAATGGTGCGGTCCTCAACACCTTTTGCGCCGTCAATCACCATCAGGCAGCTGTCCACAGCGGTCAGGGTGCGGTAAGTGTCTTCAGAAAAGTCCTCGTGCCCGGGGGTGTCCAGCAGGTTGACCATACGGTCGTTGTAAGGGAACTGCATCACGGAGGTAGTGATTGAGATGCCCCTGTCTTTTTCCATGGTCATCCAGTCGGAGGTGGCCATGCGCCCGGACTTCTTGCCCTTGACCGTTCCCGCCATCTGGATGGCGTTTCCGAACAGCAGCAGCTTTTCGGTAATGGTGGTCTTACCGGCGTCCGGGTGGGAGATAATGGCAAAAGTGCGGCGTTTGCACACTTCCTGGATAAAGTCTGACATGGCTCCTCACGGAACAGGGAAAAAAGAATCGCGGGATTATACCCTGACCACCGAGTGTGAGTAGTGAAAAATTTCAGTTGTTAAACTCTCGAAACCGCTGGGGACGAAATAAGGGAAGAATGATAGTCGGGAATATCTGAGATGGTTTTTATATCCACTTCTCCAGGCTGTTAGCCTCACTGACCATTTTTGTTACGAGGGAGAATATTAAAGAAAATTAGGGTCTATATTGCCTGTAAAGCAGGAGACGATCTGATGACACAAACGCAGAATGGTTCGCTGACCGGTGAAAATATGGAGAAACTGCTCAGCTTCGTTGAGCGCTACTGTCAGGTGTATGAAACCCTTGATGCCGATGTCGTGATCAAGTGGTTTTCCACGGGGGAGACCTATTCCTACGGAACCGGAGCCGATGAGGTATTTCACGGTGGCCGGGAGGAGATGCTGAAAGGCTTTAGAAGGGACTTTGGTGAACTGGCTGAAACCTCATTGACTCCGTCCAATATCCATGGGTTCCGCACCGGCACATCACTTTATGTTGGATATGATCTCGCCGTATCTTATGTCCTGAAAACCGACAGTTCCGGAGAAAAGCGCCATATGCCACCCCTGCGTATGAGTATGGTGCTGGAAGAACAGAAAGGTAGTGATGAAGAATGGGCTATCGCTCACTTCCATCTGTCAGCGCCCCTTCAGGGCCAGTCCGAAGGGCTGTCTTTTCCCGATTAATTCCCCCGTCTGTTTATTTAGAAGCTTAATTACTTAAATCTTGCATTCAGGCAGGCTTAAGTGTTTGTGAATGTATCCGGAATCCGGGTTTTTACGTTCAATAACAGGTTGTAGAAACTATCTGGCTGATCTGGCCATTTGCGGTGTCATTTGGGCCAAACAACCTCTATGAGGGTAGAACTCTTGTAGTGAAAGAAACAGTGTTGGCATGCGGGCAAACATCACTGGCGCAGGCAGGGAAAAAATATAAAAATAGAGTCCTGATTGCGCTGGTAAGCAAATAATAAAAACGGATACTGATACTCGAAAGATCCAGTACCAGGATGTTACAGGTAAGGGCGTCGAGTCAGTCGAATAACAAAAAAACCTAATAACTCTAAAATCGCAGATGGAAAGCTGTTCGTATGAAAGCAAATCGCTCTAAAGCTCTGGCGGCCGCAATAGCACTGACAGTTGTCGGTTTTGCGGGTTCCGCGAGTGCCCAGACAGGAAGTGTCCAGTCTGTCCTGGATGTTGGCGCTGACAAAACCCGTGCTGCGCAAACCTCACAGCAGAAGATAGACGGCATTGTCAGTCAGACTGATACCCTCCTCGCTGAATTCAAAACCGTCAGCAAGCAGATTGACGGCCTGAATGTCTATAACAACCGTCTGCAGAAGCAGATTGATGACCAGCAGCGCCGTCTTGGAGATATAGGCGACTCCATTAAACAGGTTACTGTTATCCAGCGTCAGGTGACTCCCCTGATCATCCGTATGATTGATGGACTGGAGCAGTTTGTTGAGCTGGATATACCTTTCCTGAAAGGTGAGCGTGAAGAACGGATTGCTTTCCTGCGGGCCAATGTGGACCGCTCTGACCTTTCCACTGCGGAGAAATTCCGTCAGGTTCTGGAAGCCTACAAGATTGAGAATGAATACGGCCGCAAGATCGATACATACGACGGTACCGTAGAGATTGACGGTGTTGAACGGGAAGTGAAATTCTTCCGGGTTGGCCGTATCGCCCTGTTGTACCAGACAACTGACACACAGGTTTCAGGTGCCTGGGACCAGAAAGCCCGTCAGTGGGTTCAGCTGGACAACAGCGAGTACCGCAGCGCTATCCAGAAAGGTCTGCGTATCGCCCGTAAACAAGCCTCAATCGATATTCTGAAGCTGCCGATTTCTGCACCGGAGGCTCAGTAATGGTTACAACAATGATAAAAGCAACCATAAAAACAACCATGAAAACCAGCGTTCGAAAGAAAAGCCTGGTGAAATCTGCGCTGCTGGCTGTGTCCATGACCCTGGCTGCAAGCACTCCTTTCGCTATGGCGGAAGAGAAAGCAGCTTCTCTGGATCAGCTGCTGAAGCAGGTTCAGCAGGGCAAGATTTCTGAGGCCAAGGGCAACCAGAAGCGTGAAGCCCGTTTCCTGTCCCAGCGCAACACCCAGAAGAAACAATTGTCAGACGCCAAAAAGACCCGCGCCGCCAAAGAGCGTGAATCTGCCCGTCTGGAAAAGACGTTTGAAGAGAATGAACGTCTGCTGGTTGAGAAGCAGCGTCAGCTGAAAGACCGCTTGGGTAACCTGACCGAACTCTTCGGTCACCTGACGTCCGGTACCGGCGACCTGCGCAGTGTTGTGGAAAACTCCCTGACCAGTGTCCAGTATCCCGGTCGTGAAGAGTTCCTGGATCAGCTGATCGACAAGATGAGCGGTTCCGAGAAACTGCCAAGCATCGCTGAAATTGAACGTCTGTGGTTCGAGATGCAGCGTGAAATGACGGAATCCGGTCGTATCGCTTCCTTTGATGCTACCGTTGTTTCCCCCGATGGCGAAAAGACTAACCAAAAGGTTGTGCGGGTTGGCTCCTTCAACGTGGTTTCGGAAGATGGCCAGTACCTGACCTACGAAAATGGCACCCTTTCTTCCCTGGCCCGTCAGCCCAGTGGTCCTTACCAGAGCTGGGGTCGTGATCTTGGTGCCTCCAGCAGTGGCCTGACCCCTTTTGGGGTTGATCCCACAGGCCCCAGCGGTGGTTCTTATCTGGCTGCACTGATTGACAGTCCCGACCTGGAAGAGCGCTGGAGACAGGGTGGCGTAATCGGTTACATCATCACCGGTGTGGGTGTTTTTGCTCTGCTGCTGGGCCTGTTCCGTCTGCTGGTTCTGTCCGTGATGGGACTGAAGGTGAACGGTCAGCTGAAGAGTGATTCCGCCAGTACCGCCAATCCTCTGGGCCGTGTGCTGAAGGTTTATGAAGATAACCCGGAACTCGATCCGGAAACCCTGGAGCTGAAGCTCTCTGAAGCGGTTGTCCGTGAAGTGCCGAAGATTGAAAGCGGCCTGAACCTGCTGAAAATTATTTCCGCAGTCGCGCCCCTGCTGGGTCTGCTGGGTACGGTAACCGGTATGATTATTACCTTCCAGGCCATTACCATCTTTGGTGCCGGTGATCCCAAGGCTATGGCCGGCGGTATTTCCGGAGCCCTGGTAACCACGGTACTTGGTCTGGTTGTTGCCATTCCCACCGTTCTTCTGCACACCATTGTAAATGGCCGTGCCAAGAAGATTATCAACATTATTGTTGAACAGAGCACTGGCATTGTTGCCCAGCGCACCGAAGTTCAGTTTGAGAAAAAGAAAGCGGCAGCCCAGCAGCGTGCAGCGTCCCGTAAATCTGCTGGTGTACCTGCAGGCGCATAAGGGAGGACGGCATGATGATCATGCTTTATGACATCCTGGATGCTATTCGCAGGTTTATGGAAGCCGGCGGCCCGATCATGATGTGGATCGGCCTGCTGACCCTGGTATTGTGGACTCTGATGTATGAACGTTTCCTGTACTTTCGCAGAGCCATGCACCGTGATGTTCAGCAATCCATCGATATCTGGGAAGCCAGGGCTGAACGTAAGTCCTGGCATGCCAGGCAGGTACGGCGGTTGCTGATTTCCCAGACGCGGGAAAAGATCAATCAGGGTATACCCATGATCAAAACCCTGGTGGCGCTCTGTCCGCTGCTGGGGCTGCTGGGTACTGTAACCGGGATGATCGAGGTTTTTAACGTAATGGCCGTAACCGGTGGTGGTGATGCCCGTGCCATGGCGGGAGGTGTGTCACAGGCGACCATTCCTACCATGTCCGGAATGGTGGCCGCGCTGTCCGGTGTCTTCGGTATGACTTATATCCGTCGGGTCATGGATCGTGAAAACACACTGCTGGAAGATCACCTGACCACCGACCACTAATAAACCGGCGGGCCTGCATGCAGGCCCGGTTTTATCCCGAGATAGAAGATAAAGCGGAACCCGGAAAAACAATAAGAGTTCGGATATGCGTATAAATCAGTTTGCAAAAAACAGTGCCGCAGAAGAGAGCTCCGAGATCGACCTCACGCCCATGCTGGACGTGGTGTTTATCATGCTGATTTTCTTCATCGTGACTGCCTCCTTTATCAAAGAAGCAGGTGTTGATGTGGAACGTCCGGAAGCGTCTACGGCCAACAAGGTTGAGAATGTGAATATTCTCGTGGCCATTACCCCGACCAATGAAGTCTGGATCGACAAGCGTCGTATAGATCGTCGTTCAGTACGTGCGGTCATTGAGCGGATGCACGCCGAGAACCCGGAGGGCGCGGTTGTTATCCAGGCGGACAAACAGTCCAATACCGATACAGTGACGTCTGTTATCGATTCGGCCAGGGCAGCCGGGGTGTTTGATGTTTCCCTGTCCACGACTGAGTAGGGCAGGCATTTATGAAATATCTTCGATTACTGTTTAGCCTCGTGCTGGGGGGCGTAGTGACGGGGGGGCTGTTCTACCTGATGCTCTCCCTGATCGAAAGCGCTGATCCCAATCTCGATAAAACCCCGGCCCGAAAGCTGGCGGATATCTATATGCCCGAGCGTGAGATTGAAGCCCAGCTGAAGGAAGAAAAGGCTGAAAAACCCGATGAGCCGGAAGAGCCGCCCCCCGAGTTTGAACCGCCCCAGGTTGAGAACTTTGATCTGGCGGAAAGCACGGTGGATATGACTCCCAACCTTGGGTTGGATCTGAATATCGGCCTGGGTAACGGTTTGGGGTCTGCGGACGGTGAATATCTTCCCATCGTAAAAGTCGCGCCTATTTATCCCCGCCGGGCCAACTCCCGGGGTATTGAGGGTTACTGCACAGTGGAATACACCGTAACCAAGAACGGTTCTATCCGTAATCCTGTTCCCATTGACTGTGCGCCGAAAGGTGTATTTGAAAAGACATCGGTTAAAGCTGCGATGAAATTCAAGTACAAGCCCAGAGTCGTTGATGGTACGCCCATCGAAGTGGCCGGGGTGCGTAACCGTTTCACCTTCAGGCTGGAGAAGTAGGGAGGCTTTATGACATCACTATTGAAACCAGTATCAGGATGGATGACCGGTCAGTGGGGCCGACCACTGCTCAAGGCTGTGGCGTTTAGTCTGCCGGTATTTGTTGCTCAGATGGCAGTGGTTTCTACCGCGGTTATGCCTGCCGAAGTGCAGGCCGCAGCCAAGAAGGAAGAAACCCGTCGTACACCGGCCCTGCGTAACAAGGTTTACGAAAAGCTGAGTGAAGCCCAAAAGGCTGTTGAGGCAGAACAGTATGAGCAGGCCCTGGAAATGCTGGATGCTCTGCGTTCTCGCTCAGGTAAGAAAGCCCTGAACAGCTATGAACTGGCTAACGTTTATAACCTGTATGCTTTTATTCACTATGCCCGTGAGGATTTGAATAAAGCGCTGCAGGCTTATCAAAATGTTATCGCTCAGAAGGATATTCCCCTCGCCCTGGAGGTGAATACCCGTTATACCGTCGCCCAGCTGCTGATGATGCAGGAGCAGTGGAATGAAGGCCTGAAGGAGCTGAACGTATGGTTTGATTACACGAAAACTCCCAGTACCAGTGCTTTTGTTCTGCGCTCTCAGGCGTACTACCAGCTGAAGAAGTTCGATGACTCCCTGCGGGATATTGAAACAGCCATCTCCATGAACCGGAACAAGGGCAAGCTCCCGAAAGAGCAATGGCTGAGCCTGGCCCGTTTCCTTCATTATGAAAAAGCTCACCTGAACAAGGTGGTGGAAGTTCTGGAAGAGCTGATTGTGCTCTATCCGAAGAAGGAATACTGGGTGCAGGTTTCCCATATGTACGGGGAGATCAATCAGGAGAAGAAGCAGCTGTCCGCTATGGAAACGGCTTATCTGCAGGGCTTTCTGACCAAAGAGAGCGAGCTGGTGAACCTGGCTTACCTCTACCTGACCCACGATGTGCCTTACAAGGCCGGCGCGGTGCTGGAAAAGGGCCTGAAAGCCAAGCAAATTAAGCCAACTGCCAAGAATATGGAACTGCTGGCCAGTGCCTGGCGAAAAGCCCAGGAGCTGAACAAGGCGATTCCCGCTATGAAACAGGCAGCAAGTAAATCCGACAAGGGCGAACTCTGGACCCAGCTGGGCAACATTTATGTTGACCAGGAAAACTACGGTGAAGCCATTAAAGCGATTACCGCTGGTTTGAAGAAAGGCGGAGTCAAACGTCCGGATAGTGCCCGCCTCTCATTGGGTATGGCTTACTTCAATACCAGGCAGTATGACAAGGCGAAGAAAGCGTTTACCGAAGCGAAAAAAGATAAACGCTCCAAGAAGTTTGCCAGTCAGTGGTTGAAGTATATGGCTAATGAGATTGCCCGGGAGGAAAGCCTGAAGCGAGGTTAGTCGTTTTTATGAATGGCTGCTACATATAGCTGATATGTAAAAGTGTATTTGCTTTCAAAACCATGGGACTAATCCAGTCCTATGGTTGTTTTACCCCCGGATTTCTAATCATCGCAGCGAACGTCTTACTTTCAGGATTTAACAGAGTACTCAGGCATATCGGATGCGCTGAAGGCTGTGAAAACCTGATGGTTTATATAGGAAACTCTTCAACGAAAGGATTTTCTGCTAAAAGTCAGATATCAAAACACATAAGAATCTGACCTTTGAAGAATCAAGGCCGGAACTATTCTGACAGCCTGGAAGATTATCAGGAGGCTGGAGGGGGCTAACTGTTTTAATAAACACAGATGTCTCTTTTGAGGTTGAATAATGATGGTTTGAGCCATTAAGGCTGTAACTGTCGTTTTGGTGGTTGCCGGCAGGAAGTGAATCACATAGTCTGGAGTTAATAAAAAGAGTAAAGCAGTGTGCCGCCCTGAAATGGAGCACTGCGGAATAAGAATAAAAAAAAAGGATGTGGAATATGGGATATCGGGCTAGGAATGTAATCGTTCTCGTGGCAGCCTGTTTTTTATCTGCCGTTGCTTCTGCTGAAACTCCCTACCTTTCTGGCGTTGGTATTTATAAAGAACTCTCGGAAAACTATTATTATGGAGCCATTTACTCTGACAATAATAATGCGGGAGCCGATGACCTTCTGACAGACAGTGTTAACAAACGCCTTGTTTTAAGAGTCGCGGCCAAACATCTTACTCAGCGTCGGTTCTATAAGCTGTGGAGCCACGCCCTGGCAATTAATAACAGCAGGGCAGACTTGGAAAAGTATGATGATGAAATTGTTGAATTTTCCATGATTGTTAAGGGTCGTCTGTTAAGAGGCGACGAAATGGTTATGGAAACTGTGGATAATAAGTTCCAGCTAACTATTAATGGCGTAAACGCGCTGACCTTTGAGGATGCCGGCTTTATTAATCTCCTTCTGCGTAGCTGGATAGGCAAACATCCTCCCCTCCAGGCTTTTAAAGAAGATATTCTCGGACAGTCCGGTGATCGTTCCTATGGACATATTGCTGATTTTGATGCGCTAAAGCCCCAGGAAGGGCGAGGAGAGATAATCGCGTTCTGGTTTTCTCCCAAGCCTGAGCCTGTGGAAGTAATCGAAGAAGTTGCTGTGGCAGAGCCTGAAGTTGAAGAACAGATTGAAAAGGCTGCAGGGCCTAAACCAGATAAAAAAGCCGAAGAAGAAAAGGAAAAACGGGAGCAGCTGGCAACGGAACAGAAAAGGCTGGAAGAAGAACGTCTTCGTAAAGAGGAAGAACGCCTGGCCCAACAGCGGGAGCTGGAGCGTCTGAAAGCCATACAGGCTGCATCCGGTCAGTATCTGCGCAGGGTGGTCAGTCATGCCAATAAATTTACCATTTATCCCAAGCGGGCGTTGCGTCGTAACCGGGAAGGCTATGTGGTTATCAAGGTGGAAGTGGACAGGGAAGGGCAACTGTTGAAATCCCAGGTAATAGAAGAGGCCCGTTTCGGGGAGTTGAGTAACGCGGCCCTGAAAGCGGTAGAAAAAGCTGTGCCTTTCCCCGCCATTCCAGAACTGCTGGAAGCCGATACCTTTGAGGTTTCTATTCCGTTCCGCTTTGCACTACTGAATTAAACCTTGCCGGCAATGCTGGCGTTACGGGCGGCAATTACTTCAGCCATTATTGAAATGGCAATTTCCCAGGGGGTTTTACTCCCTGTGGAATAACCCGCCGGCGCATGGAGTTTTTCTGTTTGCTCTGGTTTCAGGCTTAACCCATGAAGACGCTTCAGTCGTTTCTCTGATGTTCTGTGGGAGCCCATAGCGCCTACATAGAATGCCTCTGTTGTTAATGCCTGCATCAGTGCCATATCGTCGACCCTTGGGTCATGGGCCAGGGTGATAATGGCACTGTGGCTGTCATGGAAGTGTTCCCGAATCAGATCGTCGGGGAAGGCTTCCATGATATCGACATTATCAAAATCACAGTTCTCAAGAAATGTACGTCGAAAGTCGCATACAGTCACGGTAAAGCCAGTAGCAGTTGCAAGCTCCGCGATACAGCGGGTTACCTCTCCAGTTCCGGTTAGCAGCATTTGCCACTGGGGGCGGAAGGGATGGTGAAGAATGTCGTCTTTTCGTATCGGGCTGTCTATTGTGGAATGACTGGAGAGACTTAATTGTTCACCGGTCAGAGAGACTGAACGGGTAACAGCTTTGCGATTCTGCTGGGCTTCAAACAATTTCTGGAAGTGGGAGATTGTCTCTGTATCAGGCTTCAATCGTTCAAGAATAATATCCAGGGTACCGCCACAGGGAAGCTGGAAACGCTGTTGTTCATCGTCCGTAGCGCCAAAAACCAGGAATAGAGGGTGTCCTGCCTGCTGATACTGCTGCTCAAGGCTGCCATCTGCAAAGCGTTTCAGCAGGTCTTCTTCTATGCATCCACCGGAAAGGGAGCCACTCAGTCCGGTTCCAGGAACGCAGGCCATCAATGAACCCACCGGCCTGGGAGAAGAACCCCAGGTCTTGAACACTGTGGCGAGCCAGACGTTATGGCCCTGCTGCAGCCAGTTGACAACAGTCTCAATAACATGCTGGTTGTTGGTATTCATAATTCTGGTCGTTTTTATTGGAATAGGTGCTTTTGTACAGCTGCCCGGAAGCCGCATGGCACTCCGGGTTGTCAGAGTTACAGCAGATTATTTAAAGACAACTGTTTTATTTCCATCCAGGAATACCCTGTGTTCGGTATGCATCTTTACCGCTTTGGCCAGAGCGACGGTTTCTGTATCCCGTCCGGTGGCGACCAGCATTTCCGGGGTGTAGGTATGATCAACCGGCTGTACTGCTTGCTCAATAATCGGGCCTTCATCAAGATCACAGGTTACGTAATGAGCCGTGGCACCAATCAATTTTACGCCCCGCTCATAGGCTTGGTGATAGGGCCTGGCTCCCTTAAAGCCCGGCAGGAATGAATGATGAATATTTATGGCCCTGCCGGACAGCTGGGTGCAGAGGTTATCTGAAAGAATTTGCATATAGCGGGCCAGAACAACCAGGTCCGCTTTGGTTTCGTTCACTACGTCCAGCAAAGCCTGTTCCTGGGTGACTTTGTTCTCTTTGTTTACCGGTAGATAGATAAAGCGAATACCTTCCCGTTCAGCCATGGGGCGCAGGTCCAGGTGGTTGGACACAATCGCGACAATATCCATATTCAGCTCGCCTTTATGGCGGCGATAGAGAAGGTCGTCGAGGCAGTGGTCAAATTTGCTCACCATAATAATGGTGCGTACAGGGGCAGTGGCAGACTGCATCTGCCATTCCATATGAAACTTCTCGGCGACTTCCGGAAACTGTGACTGCAGGTCACTCAGTTCAGAGTGGCCTGATACCACATGAAAACGGGCACGCATAAACAGACGACCGCTGTCCTGATCATCAAACTGGTTAAGTTCGCTGATATAGCAACCTTGCTCCGATAAAAATGAAGTTACGGCGGCAATAATCCCCGTGCCGGCCTGACAGGTAGCTTTCAGTACATACTGGTGATTTTGGTCTGTACTGGTGGTCATGGTTGTTTACTCCTCCCGCTTTTACCGTTGAGTATTGCCTTTTTGGTAATTAAGGGTGGGCAATACTTTGCAGCTTATGGCTGCTTATGGCTGCTTATGGCGGGATTCTAACCTAACTCTCCGACAGGTACAGGCGTTATCGGGGCCACAGAACCGGGTGAAAGTCTCTGACCCGAAGGAAGAGTTCAGCTTTTAGCTAAGAAAATGTACAGCTTCTTCGAGGCTGGCCCGAACCGTTTTTGCCTTGTTGGCATCGGCCGTCTCATCAGCATAACCAAAAGACATACCAAACAGCACGCCACGCTCTTCCGGAAGATCAAACATCTTGCGAACAGGCGTGGTGAACTGGCCCAAAGCGCCCTGCATACAGCTGGAGATGCCGTGCTCTTCCAGCAGAAGAGTCAGGGTCTGGGCGTAGATACCCAGGTCAACGGCACCCATCATCTGCAGGTATTTATCCATGGTGAAGATCGCAACGTGGGGAGCGTCAAAGAATGACCAGTTACGGAGCATGGCAATGTTGCGTTTTTCTTTATCACTTCGTTCAATGCCCATGGCTCCGTAGAGCGCTGCTGCTGAGCCGAACTGGCGGTCGCGGTGAACACCCTGATAAGGCACCAGCCAGGTAAAGTCCGGATTCGGACCCTTGCCACTCATTACGCTCTCAACCAGCTCTTTTTTCAGCTGATCTTTCTTTTCTCCGGAAGCCACCAGAACCTGCCAGGGCTGAACATTACAGTTGGACGGAGCCTGCTGGGCGGTGGTGAAAATATCCCGCAGCAGGGTTTCATCAACGGGTTTGGGGCGGAAAGCCCGGCAGGTGGTACGGGCGCGGACGGCTTCACTGACTGTCATGGGTGTTACCGGTTTAGTGTTGTTATTTTCAGGGCATCATCATAAACGGGGTATGATTACATCGTCCACAGTTTTAAAAGATAACCAGCTGCCTGGCCACACCTTTGCATGTTTCCCTTTGCTCTGCCGATAGCTCTTTTTAGATAAAAATGGAAGGAGCGAGCCTTGAACGCACTCGGCAGGGCTTTGGAATCGGGACAGGCCCAGGGATATGAACAGGCTGGCAATATCAGCCCGGCTCAATCCGTTAATTTCTTTGGTCGCTGGCTGGCCAAGGTCTTTAAAACTTCAGACTCCGGTCCCGTTTATCAGGCCAGCTCTGTGGCTGCCCATTTAAAGCAGGACTACGGCAACGGCGTGGGTGAGACGGTTATGAACAAGGCGGGTAACAAGCCTTTAACTGCCCGACGTATTGTCAGTTTGCACAACCAGGCTCTCAGGCTGAAAGATCAAATTGATCATACCAACCAGAAGCATATGAAAAGCTGGTTGAACCTGGACAGACAGGGCAGCCTGGCCCGGGAGATATTTGCCCAGGTTCAGGGCTATCCAGCCCGTCAGTTGCCGGAATATGAACGTCAACATCTTCAGCAAAGGTTGGAGCAGACTTTTCACCAGTGGGGAGACCATGCCATTTCCAAAGAGGAGGCACGGGAACTGGTAACCAATGTCTTTGCCAGTACACCATCGGGCTTTAGTAATGCGGCCCCGGAAGTCAGCCGGGTGCTGGGTGGTAACAAGCCTCTGTACTCTCAGGATGTAAACCTTTGGCAGTCAGGCAAATCCCTTGGGTTTGAGGACAGCAGGCTGCTGGATGCTTTTCGCTATAACACCAGTCACAGTGCAAGGCTGCAGTGGGAATCACCCTTTGATCATCTTGAAAGCCGGGACTGGGAAGGGCAGCTGGAAGATACCAGCCTTCACCTTCAACGTTTGGATTCCAGCCTGAAAGCCTTGCAGAGAGGTGGAGGCGCGGGGCTGCAGGAAGATCTTCGTCAGGCCATGGCTCTGGATATTTACCGGCAACAGGGTGTGGCCAAAAAGCATATGGAATTTCTTCAGCATCTTATTGATGTTGATTTCCGCAGCCCGGACAAACAATTGCAGGCAGTGGAACGTAATCTTGATGTGGCCCTGCTGATTATTGCAGAGGAAGTTGATCGTGCCAGTATACGACTTCATGCAGGTAAGCAAACGGGTAAAAAAGAGGTCTCAAAGTCTTCAGATCGGCTGGAGGTTCTGGAAAAAGCCCATAATGTTCTTAGACAACGTCGGCGTGAACTGACTCCCAGACCGGTTGTCCAGGGAGAGAACCTGAAGAAAACCGTTAAGCAGGATGCTAGAGAACTCCGGAACCTGCTGGTTGAGGCTGGTATTCCTGCAAAGGGGCTGGAAAAGCGCTGGAGAAAAACAATAGTGGCCGTGACTAATGCCAGTGAGTGGAATGAGATCAGCAAGCCTTTGAAAGTAAGAGTGGATGGTCGTTTTCATACCTACCCGTCCACTTTGCAGCCAGCCGGGCAGATGCGCTTTCACCGGCCAGGGGAAGAGCAAGGCAACCGGGACCCATTTGCCATCAGTTATCATGGTGGTGGTCGGAGTTCAGGAGATACGACGGAGCGGGTACATTCCATTAACCTTTATAAAACCCGTCTGGAAAACGACGGAAAAAAAGAGATTTTCTCCAGCCTGCGCAGCGGCACGCTCTATCCCAGAAAGGTGAAAAGCCCAGAGGAAAGGGAACAGATTATGGCGAGCAGGGCAAAAGAACTGCTGACGGCCGTTCTGGTGGAGAAGCTGACCCGGTTATCACCGGAGCAACAGCATCTGGCCTGGGAGAAAGGCGAGTTATCCCTGGATTTTGTTACGACGTCCATGATGTCTCCGGATGATACCCGGCATGTTACGGGTTTTCATGATGATGAGCTGATCTTTCAGCGAAATCAGCACCGCATTTTAAAAGAACTGTGCAGCAGACCTGTAGACCTGGATATTGTGGACAGCCAGGGGAATGCCCGTAAGATGCAGGTGGATGTGCGTTTGGCACAGATGAATATCCCGGTTAACAATATTGGCCTGAATACCGCTCTCTCCACCCTCGGCCGAACCTGGAAGCATGCGGATAAATATAATCGTGAGGGCATAGAAACACTGCTGGGCAACAGCCATCCGGATAGTGATCTGGGGGGCATTGTCGGAAATTGGATGGCAGAAAATGGGGAAAATGATCCTGAGAAGGCTGCCATTGTTAAACAGCTGGCGACCCAGGCTAGAACCCTGTTCAGCCAGAACCTGCACCACAGCGAAGGGCGGGACGCTTACAAGCTGATGGAGCGGGTTCAGCTGCTGGCCTGGATGACAGGTGCGGTGTCCCATTTCAACTGTAAAAGTGGCAAGGATCGTACCGGAGAGGCAGATGCCAGAATCAAGGTTCTGGCGTCGGAAATCGACAGGCTGGGATATGTGCCTGATCCGCTGGCTCCGGCAGAAAGGGAGCATCGGGAAGCCGTTCAGACATTCTTATATGGAACGGGTAACCTGGAAGTTCAGCAGCAGAATGTGAACGAACCAGGTTATAAAACCAATTATGGTAAAGCCGAACAGGGGCGGGCCCTGTACCGGCTTATTCATTAAGTGAAGTGGCAGACCTCTCAAGGTAGTAACTGCTTTTGGGCATAGCTGATCAAGTGCTTGCTCACCTGCTTCATCACCCCTGACTCCAGAGCCCAGCGATGCCAGAACAGTACCCGGTTATGGCGAATATCCGGA
The DNA here is from genome assembly GCF_058147085.1 of Parendozoicomonas sp. 209JJ7-1. Taxonomy (NCBI): domain Bacteria; kingdom Pseudomonadati; phylum Pseudomonadota; class Gammaproteobacteria; order Oceanospirillales; family Endozoicomonadaceae; genus Parendozoicomonas; species Parendozoicomonas sp. 209JJ7-1. The sequence goes on from NZ_JBYVJU010000017.1 coordinate 67,296, forward strand.
ATCACTTCCACCAGTTCTCCGGACTCCAGTTCATCACGGATCATCAGATCCGGAATCATACCGTAGGCAACACCATGTTTGGCCAGGGTCACAAAGGCTTCTGAGGTACCGACGATATGGCAGGGCACTTCCCCGGGAGGCAGTTCAAAGTGTTGCTCCAGATAGCGCTGGTGGAGGTCGTCAAAGTGATCAAAGGCCGTGGCCGGAGCCTTCACCAGGCTCTCCCGGTTTATGCCATTGGGGAAGTGACGCTTGATAAAGTCCGGTGACGCTGCGCAGACATATTCAATACGTCCCAGTCGGTCAGCAATACAGCCGGCCACGGGAACGGGCTCGCTGCTTACCGCACCCAGCACTTCTCCACGGCGCAGAAGATCCAGTGTACGGGATTCATCCGCGATGCGCAGATCCAGTTCAACAGGTTGCTCCCGCAGAACCGGTGCCAGTGCCGGTAGCAGCCAGGTGGCCAGGGTATCCGCGTTGACCGCGAGGGACAGGGGCAGGAAGTGGCTGTTGGCTTTCTGTTGCAGTTCGGGAAGGGCTTCTTTCTCCAGCAGCTGCACCCGCCGGAACAGGGTCAGCAAGCGTTGCCCTGTGTTGGTGGGCTGGGGGGGCTGACTGCGAATCAGCAGGGGTTGGCCCAGTTGTTTCTCCAGCTGGCGAATGCGTTGGGAGACGGCGGACTGGGTAATATAAAGTTGTTCGGCGGCTCGCTCAAAGCTGCGCTTGGTTACAACGGCATCAAGAGCGGCAATCAGGCGATAATCCAGGTTATTCATTAGAAAAATTGATGGACAGTTAGAAAATTGAGGTTAACGGAGAGCACGTTTGTCGTTTAACCTCCATATAAAGAATACAAATTAACAAAACACTTTAAGAAACTTTACCAGAGCCAAACAAATTAATGTCAATTCTTCCTGCCGTACAGGGTTTTTTTCTCGGGGCTTCCATGATTATTGCCATAGGCGCGCAAAATGCCTGGGTTATAAAACAGGGAATTGCCCGTAATCATCATCTTGCGGTTGCCACTGTCTGTGTCGTCTGCGATGTATTTCTGATTCTGCTTGGCATTTTTGGTGCAGGTGCGCTATTTGCAGAAAACCAGATGCTAATGATGGCCGTGACAATCGGCGGAGTCGCTTTCTTAACCTGGTACGGAGCTTTAGCTTTGCGCAGCGCGCTGAAACCGGCAGGTAGTCTGGAGTTTGAAAAAAACAGGAGCGGCAGTCTTAAATCCGTCTTGGCAGCAACTCTCGCGCTGACATTATTAAATCCCCATGTATATCTGGACACTGTCGTTGTTCTTGGAGGCATTGGCGGGCAATTCGGGGAACAGGAACGCTGGTTGTTTGCTGGAGGCACCATACTGGCGTCAGTTGTCTGGTTTTATACTCTGGCCGCCGGAGCGGCCAGACTGGCTCCCGTGCTTTCCCGGCCAAGGGTACGCAAGGGCATTGATTTGCTGGTGTGTCTGTTAATGTGGTCGATAGCGGCGTCTTTGTTGGCACGTTGGCTGTAATCAGTTCTGGCCTTTGTGTCCGACACTGACTTTACCATCCTGGTAAACCCGAACGGCCTGTTTGCGCTTTCTGCCAATCAGTACACAGCCGTCATCGAAGAAAAAGAAATTTTTCCAGTGGCGACTGAATACTTCCCAGGTAGTTTCCAGAACGGTTTCACTGTCGATGCAGTAATAGACGGTGGTTTCTGGTGTCCAGGGCAGGTTCTCTGCCATCACTTCCGGCAGGTCGGGGCTGTCTGATTCCCACTGCTGCTGCCATTCTCCGCTGAATTCCCAGCTCTCTTCTTTGGCGGGCCAGTCGTCGGCGTTAAAATCTTCGGGGGTCAGGCACTGTTTGCTGATGTTATTGCGCCATACATCAATGGCGGCAATGGTTTTCATGGGTTTGATCAGGGCCTGATCCTCAGGAGGAACTGGCATATCGGCATGGCGAAAGACCCAGGCGTTTTTGTATTCGGACAGGGGGATGTATTTCATCAGATAATGTGTTTGTTACAGAGCAGACGGTGCTGGTAAAAGTAGACGGACTGTATCAGATAATGGGGAGGAACTCTGCCCGGAAAGTGCCCGGGCAGGGAAAACAGAAAGTTTTTAAGCGGTGCTGCCGGAGACTTTAATACCCAGTTGCTTGAGCTCACCGGTGGCAACATCATAGAGGCAGCCGTGGATAGTCAGATCCTGGCCCCGCTTCCAGGCATTCTGGACGGTTTGGGTTTCAGCAATATTCAGAACCTGTTGTTCGATGCTCAGTTCGCTCAGGCGGTCGGCCCGGTCGGTTTCATCGGGAATGTTTTCCAACTGCTCGCTGTGACACTCGCACAGATTATGCAAAGGCTCCAGCCAGTCCCGCAGGGAGCCGCTGGATTCACCTTTCAGGGCTGTCGCTACGCCACCACAGTTAGTATGTCCGGATACCAGGATGTTTTTCACCTTAAGAATATCCACAGCAAACTGGATAGCGGACATGCAGCTGTTATCCGAATGGTTTACCAGATTGGCAATATTGCGGTAGACCAGCATTTCGCCGGGCTTGAGGCCGGTTAGCATTTCCGCCGGCATACGGCTGTCGATACAGCCTATCCACAGGTATTCGGGGGATTGCCCTTTGGCAAGAGATGAGAAGAAGCCAGGCTCACGCTCTTCGCGCTTTTCTGCCCATTTTCTATTCTGCTTAAGAAGTGTACGAATATCTGACATATCGCGTGACACAGCCGACCCAATCATTGCGTTGTTACAGGTAGCCTAAACAGGTGCGCCTTAACCGTCCAGAGTCTCCTCGTAGAATTTAGGTAACGGACGAGCTGACTTCCTGAAACTGATTTGACAGAAACAGCTGTGAATCCTCGTTCTTTTGACGACTTACTGGTATCTCGCCAAGTTTAAAGGTCAGAGCGCGGTCGGGTAAACAGGGGCGGCTATAGTGAGAGAGATAATATGTGATGCAGCTGGCAGTTCAGCCGCTATTCTGGCCTCTCAGGGATGGAGCGGGTTATGGCGATCTTCAGGGTATTCTTCTCTTTTCTTGTAGCTATTCTTTCTGTGGTTTTTTCTCCGTGGTCTGCCGGGGCTTCCGGGGATATTCAGCAATTCCAGCTACAGACCAGTGGCGATAAAGACCGTTGCCTGGCTGTCGGGAAGAAAACTGCAAACGGTGACAATGCCGATCCCAGCTACCTTCTGATTATTGGGTTCTGTTCTTCCGAAAATGCCCTGTTCTGGAAAGTAGGCATTAATAAATTCCATATTGAGCATGTGGGCACTCTGGGATACAAAGAGGACATCAAATGGTGCCTGACCCGGAAAACCACTGAAAATGGTGAACGCCTGCAGCTGGATGTGTGCCGTTTTGGTACCAATGAGACCCAGGCCTGGGGGTTGAGCAGCAGTGGTGAGCTGTACAGTTATCAGGCAAGAGGGGAGGCCCTTGTTAAGGGGCTGGCAGTGCGGGTGTATGACTCTGTTTCCCGGCAAAGCCTGGGTACCTGGGGTGGCAGTTTTGACTGGCTGAAGGCCACGCCCCCCGGAGACAGCTGGTGTTACGCGCCTCCCTGGCTGAAAGAGTGTCGTATTTGTGACCGTATTATTGAAGACAGGAGCCAGTGTCCGGTGATTTCTCTGGAGACGGATGTTTTAGACCAGGACAAGAAAGATATTCCCGCTCCTGAAGAAAGTGACAAAAATAAGGACGAGAATAAGGAAGAAGAAAACGATAAGGAAAAGGGTACAGACAGCAATAAAGAGTCTGCTGATAATCCAGAAGAGAAAACCCGGAATAGCCCACAGGATAATAATACCTCTGATGCTGATGAGAACAAGGATGATGGAGACGTCGGTAAAGATAAAGACAGCAATAAGCCGGTTGAGCCATTGGAGCCGAATAAGCCAGATGAACCGGATGAGCAAGAAGAGAAGGACGCTCTGCCGGTCAGCAAGGTGGCTGGCTGGTTTAGCCTCAAGCAGTTAAGAACTGACCGGAATATTTGCCTTGATATCTCCAGGGCCAAAATCAGAAACACCTTTGGCCAGGAAGATTCGGTCAACCGGGTGTCGCTTCAGGAGTGCTCAACAGGCAGGGACGCTCAGCAGTGGTCCCATAATCTGGTAACAAAAGCGATCCATAACCGCACGCTGGGTGAATCTTTCTGCCTGACCCGAACGGAAAAAAATATCCTGATGCTGGAATGCGCCAAAAGAGCCAGAAGCAATGATCAGCGCTGGTATTTCAGCCGGGGCTGGTTAAAGCATGTTCCGGCGTTCTCCCTGGTGTCATTTACCGAAGAGAACGGGAACTGGACGCTGCAACTGGACGATCAGGTCGGCGCAGGCTTTTACAGTATTCGACCCAGGTATGATGAAGACTGCGAAAGAGTGAATGACCAGTGTTACGACCTGTCCAGCGGTGAACTTAAGGATTTTGTACCTTTTTACGGGAATTAATAATTCAAATCCCTGGCCATAACGATGGCATCTTCCCGTCTCTTTTTTCCCGGGTAGTAATTGGGACGGCGACCCACTTCAGCAAAATCATTGCGCAGGTAAAGCTCTATCGCCCCATGATTGGATACCCTAACCTCCAGGAACATCACTTCCGCGTTGTTTTCCCGGGCTTCATCAATCATAAAGTCCAGCAGGCGTTGGCCCAGCCCCCGCCGCTGAAAATCCGGTGAGACAGCAATATTCAGCAGATGCCCTTCTCCTGCTGCAATCATGGTGATGGCATAGCCTGCCAGAGTGCCATTCTGTTTCAGTAGCCAGCAGTGGTGACCGGATGAAAGGCAGTTGGCAATAATACCCCGGGTCCAGGGTGACGGATTGGTGCTGACTTCAAGGGCGAGGACGGTATCAACATCATTCGCTGTCATGGGGCGCAGCGTGAAGTTATCATCCCATGTCGTATTCAGGTTTGTATGGCTGGTCATTTGGTTTCGGGGGCGTTTTTCTGCAAGGCATCGCGCAGGGGGCGGAGGTTGGCCCAGGCATCGTTTTTCAGTTCGGGCAGGCTCATCATTTCACCCAGGCTGCAGGTGATGGCATAGCGGGTATCATCCCGTTGCTGCATGCCGCGACAATTCTCAAAGGGTTCACTGTCGTTCCACAGGTACAGGCTGCTGGTACGGCCAAACAGCAGAATGGTTTTACGGCGTTTCAGGCCAAACTGGTTGGTTAAAAAACCATAAACAGCTTCTTTGGCAAAGCAGCGGTCAATGGCGGAGTGCTCCGGCAGTATCGGCCAGGCGAACAGGCCGATTCTCAGCTCCTGGTCTGGTTGAATACCAACAGCTTTCAGGATATTGCGCAGCAGCTGCTCATGGTAACCGGTAAACTGTGTCTGGTCGGACCAGGGCAGGTCGGTAATGGCCAGACAGGTATCGCTGATTTCTACAACTGCCAGCCGGAAAGGTTCGGCAAGTGTGCTCTCTTTTGGCTCTGTGGTCTCTGTTTCAGGTGATACAGAGTCTTTTTCCCTGTCTTCCGGAGTGGGACTCGCAAAGCCAAGATCATTCAGAATACCAGATGACTCCCTTGGGCTGTCGAAAGAAGGTGCTGGCGCAGGTTGTGGTGCAGACTGAGGATAGACAGGTTGCTGTTCTGCAATACCATGAAGGGGAGCAGAGGCATTGATGGCTGGTGTTTGTATGGGGATATGAACGGCTTCTACCGGCTGGCTGATAATCTGAAGATCTTCTTCATCGGCCTCTCGTACCTGTGAAGGCAGGGCACCGGGCAGCACAAAGCGGGGATACCAGGGTTGGATTCCCATAGCTTCCAGATAGTCCTGTCGCTGTCGTTCCTTCATGCGTATCCGCTGGTGCTGAAAATACATTTACCCAAAGGCATCCATTGTAATCCAACAGGCAGGGTTCTGTCCCCGGTCTGTTGGATTCGGATGCAGCTTATAGGGAACTGGCCTGGGGATTCACTTTTTCACCGGCTTCCAGCAGGTTCAGGGCATGAACATAGGCCTTGGCAGAAGCCACAATTACATCGGTATCCGCTCCATTGCCGTTAACTATACGGCCATCTCGGGCCAGGCGAACAGTGACTTCCCCCTGAGAGTCGGTGCCACTGGTAATGGCGCTGACATTATAAAGTTCCAGCTGTGCGCCGGAACGGGCAATGCTTTCAATGGCTTTGAAGGTAGCATCCACAGGGCCGTCACCGGTGCTGATGACTTCATTGTGTTCGCCGTTGACCGCCAGCACGACCCGGGCTTCCGGCATAGAACCCATACGGGAATCGGCGGACATATCATGGAGCTGGTAAACCTCGACCACATCCAGGCGGCTTTCGTTGACCAGGGCCTGCAGGTCATCGTCGTAGATATCCCGTTTCTTATCCGCCAGATCCTTGAACCTGCTGAAGGTGGTATTGAGTTCTTCCTGGGTTTCAAAAGTAATACCCAGTTCCTCCATACGGGTACGGAAAGCGTTGCGGCCAGAGAGTTTGCCCAGCACCATTTTGTTGGTGTTCCAGCCCACATCTTCAGCCTTCATGATTTCGTAGGTTTCCCGGTGCTTGAGTACGCCGTCCTGGTGAATACCCGACTCATGGGCAAAGGCGTTAGCGCCGACAATGGCTTTGTTGGGCTGAACCGGAAAGCCGGTAATGCTGGATACAAGACGGGAAGCGGGTACGATATGTTCGGTTTGGATACAGGTTTCCAGCCCAAGGCTGTCCTTACGGGTGCGCAGACCCATAACAATCTCTTCCAGTGAGGCGTTGCCCGCACGTTCCCCCAGGCCGTTGATAGTGCACTCCACCTGCCGTGCGCCATTCACCACCGCAGCCAGAGAGTTGGCCACCGCCAGGCCCAGGTCGTTATGGCAGTGCACCGAGAAAATGGCTTTGTCGGAGTTGGGGATACGGGTTAACAGCTGGTGGATGGTTTCACCAAATTCATGGGGCAGGGCGTAGCCGACAGTGTCAGGAATATTAATGGTGGACGCACCGGCATCAATGGTTTTTTCAATAATCCGGCACAGGAAATCCAGCTCGGAACGGCCAGCATCCTCACAGGAGAATTCCACATCACCGCACTGGTTACGGGCACGTTTAACGGCATGAACCGCCTGCTCAATAACCTGCTCTGGCTCCATCTGCAGCTTATGGCGCATATGGATGGGGGAGGTGGCAATAAATGTATGAATACGCCCGCTGGTGGCTGGTTCCAGGGCTTCGGCGGCCCGGTCAATATCCTTGTCCAGAGCCCGGGACAGGCTGCAGACGGTACTGTCCTTGATCTGGGTGGCGATAGCTTTGACTGACTTGAAATCACCGGGGCTGGCCATGGCGAACCCAGCTTCAATCACGTCAACCCGCAGTCGTTCAAGGACGCGGGCAATGCGCAGTTTTTCATCCCGGGTCATGGACGCTCCCGGGCTCTGTTCCCCATCTCTTAAGGTCGTATCAAAAATAACCACACGTTCACTGCTCATGAAGCCATGTCCTTGATTATTTATTGTGGATTTTTCTGTCTAATGTCTTTGCACTATATCGCTGCTATGAATCTTTTCCAATAATTGTCGTGTGTGCCACAGCCGTTGCGTGACAATTATTGAGCGGCGACAATGCGAGCATAGAAAACCCGCTACCAATAAAACAGGTGAGACAGGTATGGTGGTCAGGCAAATGTCCTTTGTGAAGTATCTATGCGCATTTCTTTTGGCCGGGGCGTTGGGAGGCTGTGCACTGAGACCGCAGAACATTACCCTTGCCCCTGAAGCAACCCTGCCGGAGCAGGCTATTGCTCTGAAAGGGCCGGTAACTGTGACCGTTTATGATGAGCGGATAACGCCCTGGCTGGGCACTCGCGGTGGGGTTTACAGCAGCAGTAACCGAATTGGCATTAAGAATAATCTTCAGGATGCGGTGCGGGCTGATGTGGAGCGGCTGCTGGTGGAGCTGGGCATGACACCCGGTGACTCTGCCAATGCTCCCCAGTTTCAGGTGTACGTGGATACTTTGGAATACCAGGTGCCGGAGGGGCATTATATTTCCCGGGTAAATCTGAAAGCGTCTCTGCGGGTCAGAGTTCAGGCAGGCGACCGTTCTTACCAGGGCAGTTATACAGCGAAAGACAATCGTCGGGTATTAAAGGCCCCCTCCGATGAAGAGAACGAAGCCATGATTAACGACATTCTGGGTAAAGCGATTGAGGGAGCTTTTGCTGACCCGGGTCTGATGCGGTTTATGGCACGGTTATAAATTGCGGGTTTGGCTCTTCAGGGCTATTGCAGTTATTGCTTGAATCCAGCAAGTTGGTCAAACCCTGTAAGTTCAAGTTCTACTGCGCTGATGACTGGATTTCAGCCCAGCGGGCGATTGTAGCTGCCCATTGTCTGCTATCGTTCAGGCAGGGGATCAGTTTCAGCTCTTCGCCACCATGGGCCTCAAAATCTTCTTTAGCCTGCATGCCAATTTCTTCGAGGGTTTCCAGGCAGTCCACGGTAAAGGCCGGGCAAATTACCAGAAGTTTTTTTACCCCCTTAGCCGCCAGTTCCCTGACAGTCTGGTCTGTGGCCGGTTCCAGCCATTTGGCTTTACCCAGTCGGGACTGGAACGCCAGGCTCCATTTATCTTCAGGAAGTTGGGCCTGTTCCACAAAAGCTTTGGTGGTGGCAAACACTTGGTGTCTGTAGCAGGTTTTATGGGCTTCAGACGGGCGGTTACAGCAGTCAGGTGTCAGACAGTGGTTGCCTGTCGGGTCATCCTTGCGGATATGCCTTTCAGGCACGCCGTGGTAGCTGAACAGCAGGTGATCCCACTCTCCGCTCTTCAGCACCTCCAGCCAGGGGGCAGCACTGTTGACCAGATTGCTGATGTACTCTTCGTGTTGATAAAACACCGGATGAACAGTCAGGCGCTGGGGCAGCTTGTGTTCATCCATAATTCTCCGGGCTTCCACCAGACAGGTTTTCACCGATGACATGGCGTAATGGGGGTAAAGAGGTAGCAGCAGGATTTCGTCGATACCTTCCATTTGGGAAATTTTCAACATCTCCTGTTCCATAGAAGGTTGCCCATAACGCATGGCAAGGGCGACAGGCAATTCGGTCTGCTGTGCCACCTGATCAGCCAGGGACTGGCTGATCACTTTGAGTGGTGAACCTTCAGTTCTCCAGATACTGGCATAGGCTTCCGCAGATTTGGCCGGGCGAACTGGCAGAACAAATGCGCTCACCAGTAACCGCCGCAGGGGCCAGGGCAGGTCGATAACGTGGGGGTCCATCAAAAACTGGTTCAGGTAACGGCGAACATCCTCAACGGAAGTGGAGTCCGGTGAGCCAAGATTAACCAGAAGTACCGCTCTGCCCTTCATGCGTATCCTTAGTTTTTATGAGTGGCTGTTTCAGTGGCTGCTTTTGGCGGAATACTCTGCAGAACAAAGTAGCCTACCACGGCAGAGAGGAAAGAGCCTACGAGTATACCGGCACGGTCGGCGATCAGGTATTCGGTTCCCACGTTTTCAAAGGCCAGGGAGCCGATAAACAGGCTCATGGTAAAGCCGATGCCACAGAGAATGGCTACGCCATATATATGTTGCCAGTTGGTATCGGTTGGCAATTTGGCGTAGCCAAGTTTGATGGTGACCCAGGTAAATAGGAAAACGCCAATCTGCTTACCAACAAAAAGACCAAGAATAACACCAAGGGGGCTTGGGTCCACCAGTCCCTGAACCTGAGCAACACTCAGGGCAACACCGGCGTTGGCAAAGGCAAATACCGGCAGGATAAAAAAGTTCACCCAGCCATGGAGTTTATGTTCCAGGTGCTTGAGGGGAGAATGTCCTTCATCGTCCAGGGCCCGCAGGGGAATGGTAAAGGCCAGGGCCACTCCAGCCAGGGTGGCGTGTACGCCGGACTTGAGTACACAGGTCCACATAATCACGCCCACAAGCATGTAAGGTCCGAGCCGGGTGACGCCAAAACGGTTCAGCAGAATCAACACCACGAGGCAGGCCGATGCCAGTGCAATGGAAATTGTGGACAGGTCTGAGGTGTAGAACAGAGCAATAATAATAATGGCACCAAGGTCGTCTATAATAGCCAGAGCCATCAGGAATATTTTTACCGCCGGGGGAACCCGGGAGCCCAGCAGGGCCAGAACCCCAAGGGAGAAGGCAATATCCGTGGCGGATGGAATGGCCCAGCCCTTGATAGCGATAGGGTTGTCATAGTTCAGGGCTACATAAACCAGCGCCGGGACCACCATTCCGCCAACGGCCGCGACGGAAGGCAGTACAACCTGGCTGCGGGTAGAAAGCTCTCCGGAGATAAATTCCCTTTTCACTTCCAGTCCGATCAACAGGAAGAACAGCGCCATCAGGCCATCATTAATCCACAGCAGCATGGGCTTGGAAATTTCCAGCGCACCAATGGCCACGGTAATCGGCACGGAGAGCAGCATGTCATAGAGGGTATTAAGGGGCGTGTTTGCAAACAGCATTGCCAGCGCTGCTGCACCAATCAGTAAAAAACCTACTGATGTATCTTTGTGCAGAAAATTCTGTATCGCGTTAACCATGTGGATAAAAACGTCCCGGTGACTGTAGAAATACGTTGTTCTATACAGGTAGTAAGAAGCTCTGCTTCGGTAGAGCCTTAGACCATATCAATAGCGGTTTCATTTTTGAAGGGAAACTGAAGTGAAAAGGCCTATCCGGTTTCAGCGCTGGTCACTCCGTATATCCCGTGAGCATTTATGTTCTTATATGGTGCAGTATGCATGCGAATGAGTTTGCTGGTTTTGTGCATGCCGAATTTATTGGTCAAAGATAGGGCGTGTGGATTTGTTTCGGGAATGTCGATAAAGAGAGGGAATCTCTCTGTATTAACCATTGCGGTTAGCAATAATTTCTCTGCTGTATGTGAGTCTTCGGCAAAAAGAGGGCCGATTTTGCTGCCCGTAAGACAGGGGCGAACAACGATATAACCGGCAAGCGTTCCGTTTTTTAATGCAGCCAGGGCGATGGCATCTGGTTGTGAACACCAGATGCTGAGAAAGGCTTCTCGACGGGCGGGAAAGAACTGGTTATCAAAGGTAGTAAGAGTTTCAGGGTCGATCTGTTCCAGGGGAATAATGGATATATGATCCTGGTTTTTCTTTTTCTGGGAACAGCTCTGCCGGCCAATATGGTGACGTACCACGGCAAAAGAGGGCTGAAAGCCGATACGGGAGTACATTTCGATATTTTGTGAAACACCGTCCAGGCCAATGCAACGGTTGTCGGCTATCTTGAGGCAACTGCGTGTTAATGTCATGCCCAGCCCCTGACCACGATACTTCTCAAGCATCATATACAGTCCGAAGAAGGCATAGAGATCGTCGTAGATCATTATAGAACCAAAGCCCGCTGTTTCTCCATCCTTATGAATGCAGAGAAGACCTGCAGGATTTACCGCGAGATAGGTGGCTGCGTCATGTCTCCCTGGGTTCCAGCCCTCTTTGGCGGCCAGGCTGATCATTATGACGGCCTCTTCCGGGGTGACAGGATGAATGGTGATGTGTGGATCGGATAGTGTGCCAGACATAGTTGTGAGGGTTTTCTGTTGGAGGTGGATTGGTGTCGTTTAATTCTCTATGACCATGGGTTTGCCGGCGACCCAGGTACGATAAATATTGCGGTCATCGCCAAGGGTCATCAGGACAAACAGTCGTTCTTCAAGGGTGCGGGTATTTTCCATACGTATTTTTTCCAGAGGCGTTGCGCTTGGCGACAGAACAATGAAGTCGGCTTCTTTGCCTGGGTCAAAGTTACCCAGTTTGTCTTCAAGGTTGAGAATGTGGGCATTGCCCATGGTGGCCATGTAAAAACCTTCATAAGGGGGCAGTCTGTCACCCTGCAGCCGCATCACCTTGTAGGCTTCGTTCAGGGTCTGGAGAATGCTGAAGCTGGTACCTGCGCCAACATCTGTGGCCAGGCCAACCCGCAGGTTGTGTTCCTGGGCTTTGCGCAAGCGGAACAGTCCGCTGCCCAGGAACATATTTGAGGTCGGGCAGAATACAATGCCGGAGCCAGTTTCTTCCATAACCCGGAAGTCTTCGTCATCCAAGTGGATGGCGTGGGCAAAGGTGCTGCGGGGGCCGGTCAGATTATAATAATGGTAAACATCAAGATAACTGCGACGTTCCGGGAACAATTCTTTTACCCAGGCGCATTCATCCAGATTTTCCGCCAGGTGGGTCTGCATGTGGCAGTTGGGATATTCTTCCTGCAAACGCTGAATCTGCTCCAGTTGTTCCCGGGTTGAAGTGGGAGCGAAGCGGGGCAGAAGAGCATAACTCTGGCGACCACGGTTGTGCCATGTTTCAATCAGGTTCCGGCACTGGGTGTAACAGCTTTTCGGAGTATCCAGCAGAGCATCCGGAGCGTTGCGATCCATAATCACCTTGCCGGCGATAAGACGCATGTTCAGCTGTTCAGCTTCTTCAAACAGGGCTTCGGCCGATTGGGGGTGCACAGTGCAGAATACCAGGGCGGTTGTTGTGCCATGACGTAACAGTGTCTGCAGGAAGATACTGGCCATATCCCGGGCATAGGATTTGTCCACGTACTTGGTTTCTGTGGGGAAAGTGTAGGTATTTAGCCACTCCATCAGCTGTTCACCGCAGGAGCCGATTATTTCCAATTGCGGGAAATGGATATGGGTATCGATAAAACCAGGCATAACCAGCCGGTTTCTGTAGTCGTGTATTTTTGTTGCGGGAGTAATCAGGTGCTGGCTATCAGCCCAGCGTCTCCGCCATTTGATATGGCCGTTTTCAATGAGCAGCAGGCCATCTTCGGTATAACGCAGGTGCTTATCAAGATCTTTCGGGTTGCTGACAATACTATCAAAATCCAGCAGATTACCGCGTATGGCGACGGACTGGACGGTGTCACTTATCATCAATGACTCTTTAATCTGCAGTCGTTAACAGAGAAACCCGGATACTGGGCTTTTCCCAGGAATTGTCAGTGTAGTTGTGCGTTTAAGGCGTTGCTGGACCTTATTTAATAAGTACTCATCAATACCATGTGAGCCTGGTGTCTTGTTATTAACCAGGCGTTATTGGCCAGGATTTTCGGCAAGGTAAGCCTCGGGAGTATCTATATCCCGGGTGATTTCGGGGAAGGTCACTGAAACATGAATACAGTTCTTTCTTAGCAGCTGTTTCATGGAACCGGTACGATCTGCATTTAACAGTTCCGGGATCATCGTGGCAGGTACTAATACCGGGTGGCCATGCTGGCCGTTAAAAGCAGGAAAAACTGCACTCTGGCCTCGGGATTGCCAGACCCGGGAAAAAATGTCCCTGTGCAAAAACGGCATATCGCCGTGGGTGATAAAGGCAAAATCAGAAGTGACTTCCGCTAAACCACACAAAACGGAGCTGGTCAGGCCCTGTTGGTAGTCCGGGTTGTACACCAGGCAGATATCTTCCCGGTTCCGGTAACGTTCAGCCAGCTCCTCGCCCCTGTAGCCGGTGACCAGTATCACCCTCCGACAGAAGGACAGGGCGTTGTGGAGGCTGTGATCAAGAATTGTCCGCAGCCCGAGGGTCTGGTCGCCCAGGGGCAATTGCATCTTCCATTGCCCCATCCGTGATGACAGACCCGCAGCCAGCACTACACAGTCTGTATTCGGGCTGCTGCCAGCAGCCTCAGAATCTGCAGAAGGGGAATGCCGCTGGATATCCATAAATTAACTCTTTCATTCTGGTCTTAATTGCTGAGTTCTGTCTCTGGTGTCAGTGCAGGAACGCATTATCGCCCTCATCGGAGCCAGTGGAAAGACTACCCTGATCGGTGAGAAAGCCCATTTGAAGTAATTCCTATTAAGGAGTATCCGTGAATGGCGCTCCTTTCCCGCATCCTGTAAGCTGCATCGCCGCCTGCGGGTGGGTAAACTCTTTTTATGTAAAACAGGCGACATGACTTTATGAGCTTTGCTTCCCTGGGCTTATCTCTCCCCATAGTTAAAGCGGTTGAAGAAAAAGGTTATACAACCCCTTCACCCATCCAGGCTCAGGCGATACCGGCAGTTTTGCAAGGTAAGGATGTTATGGCCGCAGCCCAGACGGGGACCGGTAAAACCGCTGGCTTTACCCTGCCTCTGCTGGAAATTCTGTCCAGGGGGCAAAAGGCAAAAGGCAACAGTGCCCGTGCTCTGGTTCTGACACCAACCCGGGAACTGGCGATCCAGGTGGGCGAAAGTGTGCACGCTTATGGTGAACATATGCCGCTGACTTCCGCTGTCGTTTATGGCGGAGTAAAGATTAATCCCCAGATGATGCGACTGCGCCGGGGAGCGGATGTACTTGTCGCAACACCGGGGCGCTTGATCGATCTGTATAACCAGAATGCGGTGAATTTTAAAAAGCTGGAAGTGCTGGTGCTGGATGAAGCGGATCGCATGCTGGATATGGGCTTTATCCACGATATTCGCAGAATTCTTACCCTTCTGCCGAAGAAACGCCAGAACCTGATGTTTTCCGCCACCTTCTCTGACGACATTCGCAGCCTGGCCAAAACCATTGTCCATGACCCTGTTGAGATTTCTGTTACCCCCCGCAATGCGGCGGCCAAAACGGTGAAGCAGTGGGTTTACCCAGTAGATAAGAAAAAAAAACCAGCCATGCTGATGAAGCTGATTACCAGTAACCGCTGGGAGCAGGTTCTGGTTTTCTGCAAAACCAAGCATGGTGCCAACAAGCTGGCTCGTTACCTGGATGGATATGGCATTTCTGCGGCGGCTATCCACGGTAATAAAAGCCAGGGAGCACGAACACGGGCGCTGGCAGATTTTAAAAGTGGTGGAGTCAATGTTCTGGTGGCCACGGATATTGCCGCCCGTGGCCTGGATATAGACCAGTTACCCCAGGTGGTGAACTTTGACCTGCCCCAGGTCGCTGAGGATTATGTCCACCGTATTGGCAGAACAGGCCGTGCCGGAGCAACGGGAACAGCCATTTCTCTTGTATGTGCCGATGAGTTTAAACTGTTGTCTGATATAGAGCGACTTACCAAAAAGCTGCTGGAGCGTCGTTTGATGGATGGTTTTGAGCCTGTTCATATTGTTCCGGAATCCCGCCTTGATTTACGGCCAGTTAAGCCTAAAAAGCCTAAGAAACCCACGCCCGGACACAGGGATAGTCAGCGCTCAGGCAGCCAGAAAAAAGCCGGTTTTTCTCCCAAACCCCGATCAAAACCTGCGAGGAGCAAAAACTCTGGTGCTGGCAGAACCCGCCGTTCAAGCTGACGATATGTGTCTTCTGGAAGACTTACCCCTCGCTCTTATATCAGCTTTATACAGCCTGTTTGCTCTGAAGAATTATTGTCGCCAGTGACGAAATAATAATTCCGGGGATAACAATATCGGGAATGGATACTTTGTCGATAAACAACAGCAGAAGGGCAATTGCTGCCGGATTCAGGTAAACATAAGCCATGACCCGGTTGGGGCCGAGTGAAACCGTTGTTTTCTGGAACAGGGAAGACGTAACAAGTGTTGCAGCCACAATAAGGTAGGACATATTGTAGAAGGCTTCACTCTGGATCATATGCCAGTTCAGAGGCAGGCCTGTCACTAAGAGAGCAAGGGACATCCACAGTGAACCCCCAGTGAGAATACAGAAAACCAGTACAGTCATTGGGTCGTTTCTGTACAGGAACTTCATCCCCACGGAGTAGCAACACATAGCCATGGCCCCGACCAGGAATATAAAGTCCCCGTCGTTCAGGTTGAAGGACATCATATCTCCGATATCACCACTGAATATGACCCAGGCTGTTCCTGCTGCGCCGATGATATAGACCGTCACCTGTTTCAGGTTAATGCTCTGTCGAAAGGCGATCAGGCTCAGAATGGCGGTGGTAAAAGGTACCAGAGTGTACAGCGTACCTGTATTCAGGGCCGTTGTTGTTTTTAAGGCTTCAAACAGGCAGATAAAGAACAGAGCATAAAACAGGCTGATAACCAAGGCTCTGGGCATGGTTGGCAATATCCGGTTGCGCCAGTCTTTTTTGTACAAAACCAGGGGCATAAGAAGCAATGCAGCGCCAACAAAACGCAGCAGTGTCAGAGAGATTGGGTTAATAATGCCCGCGAGCCTGTCTGACGCGAGGAAGGAACCAGCCACCAGAACAGTTGCCAGAAGAACCAGAAGGTGGCTTTTCAGGTAGTGTGTTTGTAACAAAACTGTCTTTATTCGTATTCTATTTTGGTGAGTGATCCACTTTCTTTCAGGAAGGGGGGCAGGTCAAGGGAAAGATAGAAAAAAGCGCTGCTGCTACACTGTAACGGTTTCCGTGATGTAAACGGTGATAGTGGTTATGTCCACAGCCTCCCCTGTGGCGACTGCCGGCCAGTCCCGCAGAACAATTATGGAACGGGTGGGGACCAGTATTCCTGATCCGGTGATTATCTTCATCACGCTTTTTATTCTTTGCACTCTGTTTTCTTCTGCTCTGTCCGGTACGTCTTTCTCAACGCCAGGAGCCGATGGCGAAGAGGTTCAGCACAGTATCCGCAATATGCTCTCTTACGACGGTATCCGCTGGATATTTGATAATGCCCTGCTGCAGAACTGGCTGGCATTCGGCCATGGGGTATTGGGAGTCATCCTCGTGGTAATGCTGGGTGTAGGGGTGGCTGAAGAGAGTGGACTGCTGGTTACGCTGATTAAGAGAATAGGGCTGCGCCTGAGTGAGCGCTGGCTGCCTATGCTGCTGGTGTTTCTGGGAATCATCAGTAGCCTTGCCAGTGATGCGGGCTACCTGATTCTGGTGCCCCTGGCTGGAATGTTGTATGCGGGCGTGGGGAAACACCCTCTGGTGGGTATGACGGCGGCATTTGCCGGTGTGTCCGCGGGCTTTAGCGCCAACATTATTCCCGCTACACCCATTGATGTGCTGATTGGCATGAATGCCAGGATTTTTGCAGAAACCCAGGGGATCCCCTTTGCCCGCGCGGACGGCACGCCTTTAACACCGGCGACCATGCATTACTGGTTCATTTTTTTATCCACTTTTCTTCTGACAGTTGCCGGTGGTCTGGTCACGGTATTGATTGTGGGGCCAAGGTTGGCGAAAAAGCCCTGGCAGACTTTCGATAACGGGGAAAGTAAGAAAGCGTTTGAGTTTTCTAATCGGGATAATACCGGCTTGTGCTGGGCGCTTGCCGGCCTGTTCATTGGAATTGCAATGATTCTCTGGCTGATTGCCGGCCCCCTGGCTTCCTATTATGAGCCGGGTGGGCGGAAAGTAGTACCCTGGCTGGATAATGTGATTCTGTTGATTGCGCTGGTATTTGGCATTACTGGCCTGTTTTTTGGTGCGGGTACTGGCCGGTTTTTCAGCCCGGACGATGTGGTCAGGGCTATGGCCCGGCAGATGAATAATATGGGATATATTCTGGTTCTGACGTTTTTCTGTTACAACTTTTTGTCGCTGTTGTCCTATAGCGGAATGGGAATCTGGATTACCTGGCTGGGTGCCAGCGCCCTGCAGGCGTTGGGGTTGCAGTCCTGCCCCGTCTTGTTACTGTTGCTGGGGTTTGTGCTGACAACGGCGATGATAAATCTTTTTGTAGGTGGATTGACGTCTAAATGGATGCTGATGGGGCCAGTTTTTGTGCCCATATTGTACCAGGTAAATAGTGCTATGACGCCGGATATTGTTGCCGCTGCTTTTCGTGTTGCTGACTCTTCCACTAATATCGTAACACCAATGATGGCTTATGCGGGTGTTGTGCTGTCGTTTATGCGCAGATACAGCCCGAGCCTGTCGCCGGGTGACCTGATCGCCATAATGTGGCCCTATGCAGTCGTGTATCTGTTGCTTTGGTCCGGGCTGCTGGTGTTGTTTTTCACTATGGGCTGGCCATTCGGGTTTTAGCGTTTCAAACTTCTGCAACAAATTCAAAAGTATCTCCCAGGAAATGGGAGCGGCTGTACTCTACGGGAACATTGTTAGCCAGAAGCCCCCGGCGTTCCATCACAATCACCGGGCTTCCGGGTGCAATATTCAGGTAATCCGCATAGTTTTTTTCCAGGGCAACAGCGCGCAGTTTCTGGATAGCCTTCACTGGACGACACCCGGCTTTTGCCAGGGCTTCGTACAGAGAGCCGGTCACTTCAAAGGGGGTGTCCAGGTATTTGCGGGGAACGACGGCGTATTCCAGGGCCACCGGGGTCTCGTCCGCCATTCTTACCCGAAACATCCTGACGACTTCTGAACCATTGGGAAGTTCCAGGCGGGCCTGCTCATCTTTATTGGCCAGGCCTATGCCCCGTTCAATCCAGAGGGAATCGGGGTGTTTGTCGACGGACTCAATGACTTCAGAAAAACTGTTGAGACGATCCAGTTTATGAACCATCCTTTCTGCCACAAAGGTACCGGCTCCCTGTCGCTGGGTCAGCAGCCCCTCTGTGACCAGTTCGCTGATGGCTCTCTTTACCGTGACCCGGGAGACTTTCATGTACTGGGCAATTTCCCGTTCAGCGGGCAGGGCCGCTCCCTTCTGGAGAGTGTTGTTGGTGATGGCCTGCTGAATCAGGCTTTGCAATTGCATATACAGAGGTGTGGCGTTGTCTTTCAGGGAGTCAGGTTCTCCGAAAATGCGCTTTGTCAGACTGCCCAGGGAGAGACTCTGAGAGCTGAAGGCTGTGGAGGAACTTTCATGGTCGGTAAGGCTCTCAGAGGTATCTTGACTGGTAATCATGGCAATTAATTGATGGTGCTTAAACTGTTTAGGAACGCCGGCTGTTGAGGAGCATTGACCACACTGGGAATGTTCCTGTATTGGTATTGGTTGAATAATATCAATTTTTACTGGGTATTCTGTTTTATCCCTTAACAGAGGGGCTGAAATGTCCGCATCTGTTGATATTTGTCAATTGGACCACTGGAAGAATGTGTCGTCAGGGTGCATGACGCAACCATTATAGGTATTATCCTGCGCAGAATTTTCCCGTGAGTGTGATTTTCCTGATTTTTTCGACATGACCATCCATACTGATTCGGCCTTTAGCTTTGGAGAGAAGCTTTGGCGAACCAGACGGCAGGCAGAGTCAGGGCAGTAAACGACTGGAGACGACTGATGACCAAGATCGTAGAAATCCGTGGCCGTGAGGTCCTTGATTCCCGTGGTAACCCGACTGTAGAGGCGGACGTTAAGCTGGAAAACGGCCACTGGGGCCGGGCCTGCGCCCCTTCCGGCGCGTCTACCGGTTCCCGTGAAGCTCTGGAACTCCGTGACGGCGACAAGTCACGCTACCTGGGCAAGGGCGTTCTGAAAGCCGTTGGCTTTATCAACGGGCCTCTTCGTGAAGCCCTGATCGGCTTTGATGCGGCTGACCAGCGTGGCCTGGACAGCAAGATGATTGATCTGGACGGCACTGAGAACAAGAGCCAGTTCGGTGCGAACGCTATTTTGGCTATCTCCCTGGCGGCCGCCAAGGCTGCTGCGAATGCCAAGAACATTCCCCTGTACCAGCATATTGCTGACCTGAACGGTACTTCCGGTCAGTTCAGCATGCCTGTTCCCATGATGAATATCCTCAACGGCGGTGAGCACGCCGACAATAACGTGGATATCCAGGAGTTTATGGTACAGCCCGTTGGTGCCAAGACTTTCGGTGAAGCCCTGCGAATTGGCGCGGAAATCTTCCACAACCTGAAAAAGGTTCTATCTGCCAAAGGCCTGAACACCGCTGTTGGTGATGAAGGTGGTTTTGCCCCTAATCTGGCGTCTAACGCTGATGCTCTGGCTGTTATCAAGGAAGCTGTTGAAAATGCCGGTTACAAGCTGGGCACTGATGTGACCCTGGCCCTGGACTGCGCCGCTTCCGAGTTCTACGAGAACGGTGAGTACAACCTGAAGGGTGAAGGCAAGGTTTTTAACGCCAACGCGTTTTCCGATTATCTGGCCAGGCTGACCGAAGAGTATCCGATTATCTCTATTGAAGATGGTCTGGATGAATCTGACTGGGATGGCTTCGCTTACCAGACCAGGCTTCTGGGGGACAAGATCCAGATTGTTGGTGATGACCTGTTCGTAACCAACACCAAAATTCTGAAGGAAGGTATTGATAAGGGTATTGCCAACTCTATCCTGATCAAGCTGAACCAGATTGGTACTCTGTCCGAAACCCTGGACGCGATCAAAATGGCCAAGGATGCAGGTTATACGGCGGTTATCTCCCATCGTTCCGGTGAAACCGAAGACGCCACTATCGCTGACCTGGCTGTAGGTACTGCGGCTGGCCAGATCAAGACTGGTTCCCTGTGCCGTTCCGACCGTGTTGCCAAGTACAACCAGCTGCTGCGTATTGAGGAAAAGCTGGGTGCCAAGGCTCCCTACCGTGGCATGAGCGAGTTCAAGTAAGCATTACGCTTTATTTGAGTTCTCTTTATTAAAAAGCCGTTGCCTTTTTCGGGGTGGCGGCTGTTTTTTGTATGGTATATCTGCCAATTGTGTTAACTGTTTTTAAATTTGTTCACGCGGTCTAGCAACTGCCTGTCTTTAATCTGCCCGGAAATATTTTTTCTCAGACTTTTGTCGGGAATCATCACCAGTAGCATTTTTTCCGTAATCATATTGGCCTGGGTCGGGTTTTTGCTGATCATGTTCAGCCGCCCGGGAAAACGCCCTTTGATCATAAACTGGTCCTGAAGGCTCATGCTGCTTTTTACTGGCGCGGATATAAGATGATCCCAAAGCTTCACCAGCTCAGGGATAGTTTTGGCTTCAGTGACCTGTTGCAGCAGGGCTTTGGGAGAGAGAGGCAGAGGGCTGGTCTGCGCCGTGTGGGATTTGCTCTTTTTCCCGGCTTTTTCCCCGGGGGTGTGAGTTGGCACAGGAGGGAGGTCGGCAAGTTTCTCCATTGCTTTGTTTTCCTGCCGGAGTTGCTTCAGACCTTGTGGAATGGAAGAAGCATAAACCTGGGTTGGACGAGGTATTTTGACAGCAACGGTTGATGGTGACAGGAACGCTGTCTTTCGGTTCGATATAGGTTTGCCTGATGTTGTTTGGCTTTTGCTGGTACGCAGTAACAAACGGGACAAAAGGTTTGTATAGCTTTTCCCCCGAGAAGATGTGACCTTCTTGCCTTTGAACCGGCCCGGATTTTGTGTGTTATCACCTTGTAATGAATGGTTGTGATGGGTTACAGGGTGTGTGGGACCTGCCCGGCCGGGTCCTTCCATTGAAATTTCCTCTTCATTTTCATTCAGTATAAGTAAATAAGCTGTCAGTGCTGGGGTTGTGAATTGGTATTGGTCTTGATGCGCATCAATAGAAAATGTGTACCAATGTAATACCATTACTTCACCGGACTGGTCCGCAGGTTTCTCCGAATAAATACGGAAATCCGGAAGGGCTGGTGGCTCACGACTACACTAACCGCTGGCTGGTCATTGAGTGGCTTTGGCTGGTGGTAGATAGGTAGATAATAGATGTAGATAGATAGGTAGATAGGTAGATAGGTAGATAGATAGATAGGTAGATAGATAGATAGGTAGATAGATAGGTAGATAGATAGGTAGGTAGATAGATAGATAGATAGGTAGATAGATAGGTAGATAATAGATGTAGATAGATAAAGCGTGGCGAGAGCCAGCTGATGAATTCTATGGAAATGCCGATTTCTGATGATTAGACCGTTATTGTTTCAGTCGCCAGAGGAGAAGGGCAGGCCGGAGCCTCTAGTGAGCAGGGCAGTCCCAGAGTCATAGCGTGTCAATACTGTACCGGGTCCGTGGAGCGGACCCGCAATGAACGAACTGGATAGTGAGAGTTTGAAAATGATCCGTATCGCCATTAATGGTTATGGCCGCATTGGCCGGAATGTTCTGCGCGCCCTGTACGAGAGCGGAAGAACCAGCGAATTCAAGATTGTTGCGATTAATGATCTGGGTGACGCCAGAATCAATACTCACCTGACCAGGTACGATACCGTACACGGACGTTTCGATGCTCAGGTAGAAGCTGGCGACGGCGCGTTGTTCGTGAATGGTGATGAGATTAAGGTTTTGTCTGAGCGTAACCCCGCTTCCCTACCCTGG
Source organism: Parendozoicomonas sp. 209JJ7-1 (assembly GCF_058147085.1). NCBI lineage: Bacteria > Pseudomonadati > Pseudomonadota > Gammaproteobacteria > Oceanospirillales > Endozoicomonadaceae > Parendozoicomonas > Parendozoicomonas sp. 209JJ7-1. The sequence goes on from NZ_JBYVJU010000017.1 coordinate 89,366, forward strand.
TCTGACCTGAAAGTCGATGTGGTGTTTGAATGTACCGGCGTGTTCCGCACCAAGGAGGCTTGCCAGGCCCATCTGGACGCTGGAGCGAGCAAGGTTATTATTTCCGCTCCCGGCCAGCAGGTCGATGGTACAGTGGTGTTTGGCGTGAACGAAGACACCATTACCAAAGATATGACCGTGATCTCCAACGCATCCTGCACCACGAACTGCCTGGCGCCTATCGCCAAGCCCCTGAATGATGCGCTGGGTATCACTTCAGGTATGATGACCACTATTCATGCTTATACCAACGATCAGGTGCTGACTGACGTTTATCATACTGACCTGTACCGTGCCCGCGCGGCGGCTTTGAATATGATTCCCACCAAAACCGGTGCTGCTGCCGCTGTAGGACTGGTTGTTCCTGAGCTGAAAGGCAAGTTTGACGGTATGGCCGTTCGTGTGCCGACAGCTAACGTATCATTGGTAGACTTGAGCTTTATTGCCAGTCGGGATACCACCGTTGAAGAGGTGAACGAGATTATTGCCGCCGCCGCTGTGTCCAGCGACGCTATGAAAAAAGTGCTGGCAATTAATACCCAGCCGCTGGTATCCATGGACTTTAACCACAGCGCCTTCTCATCCAACTTTGACGCAACCCAGACCCGTGTACAGGGTCGCCTGGTAAAAGTTATGAGCTGGTATGATAACGAGTGGGGCTTCTCCTGCCGTATGCTGGATACCGCCAGGGCTCTGATGAACACCTGACAGTTTTACCTGAGTTATGCTGTAAGCAACATCCAAGGTTGATGTGATGAAGGGGGAGAGATGGTTTATCCATGCTTTCCCCCTCTTTTTATTTAAGGGAATATCAGTATGGGGAAAGTTGCTTCCCCTATACTGACATTCCCCTGCCAAACCGTCCTTCCGGAACAGTATTATGTTGAGACGTACAAAGATTGTTGCCACCCTCGGACCTGCCAGTGAATCCCGCGAAGCTCTGGAAAAACTGGTTGCAGCCGGAGTTGATGTGGTGCGAATGAACTTTTCCCATGGCGAGCCGGAAGATCATATCAACAGAGCAAATCTGGTAAGGGAGATAGCGGCTGAGCAGAAGCGCAATGTGGCTATTCTCGGGGACCTGCAGGGGCCGAAGATTCGCATCGCACGCTTTAAAGAAGGCAAAGTGAATCTGGTTCCAGGTGAATTCTTCACCCTGGATGCGGATCTTGAACGGGATGAAGGAACCAGCCGTTCTGTAGGCATTGCCTATAAAGGGCTGCCCAATGATTGTAAACCCGGTGATGTGTTGTTACTGGATGATGGGAGATTAAGCCTGCAGGTAGAAAGTATTGATGGCCCGCAGATTCGCTGCAAAGTACTGACTGGGGGCATTCTCTCTAATAATAAAGGGATAAACCTTCAGGGAGGCGGACTCTCCGCTCCTGCGCTGACTGATAAAGATAAGACTGATATTAAAACGGCTGCGGCTATTAATGTGGATTATCTCGCAGTTTCTTTTGTGCGCTGCAAGGAAGATCTTGATGAGGCTCGCAAGCTGATGGAGATAGCCGGTGGTCATGCGGCAATTCTCTCGAAAATTGAGCGTGCAGAAGTTGTTAATGATCTGAGTAAGCTGGAAGAGGTGATTGCTGCCTCCGATGCCATTATGGTTGCCAGGGGAGACTTGGGTGTAGAGATTGGTGATGCCGAACTGGTGGGCGTACAGAAGAATATGATTCAGATGGCTCGTAAGTTGAATCGCCCGGTAATTACAGCTACTCAAATGATGGAATCAATGATCGAAAACTCTCTGCCAACCCGGGCCGAAGTTTTTGATGTGGCCAATGCGGTGCTTGATGGTACGGATGCAGTGATGCTCTCCGCAGAAACGGCAACTGGCCATTGTCCTCACGGAGTGGTTGAAGCTATGGTACGTATTACCAAGGGAGCGGAGATGAATCCGGTGGCGAAGGTATCCCAGCACCGGATTGATATGATATTTGAACGCACGGATGAAACCATTGCTATGGCGGCTATGTATGCTGCGAATCACCAGTCTGGAGTGAAGGCCATTATCTGCCTGAGTAAATCGGGTCAGACTGCGCTGTGGATGTCACGTATTAATTCTGCGCTTCCTATTTTTGCTTTGAGCCGGAGGGAGGGCATTGGACGCAGGTTGGCGCTGTATCGGGGGGTGCATTGTCTGCCGTTTGATATTGCCAGTGACAGCCCTGATGTTGAAGAGAAAGCTTTGGCCAAGGTGGTAGAAACTGGAGAGCTGAAGAAAGGTGACAAGGTGCTGCTGACTAAGGGGAGTAGTCAGGGGAATACAAATGTTTTGCAGATTCTGACGGTGTAGAGCAGTATTTTTTGCCTCATTTAAGCACGGTTTTATTCCGTGCTTATAGCTTATTCTTCCGGTAAAATCCCCCTCTATATTTTTATGACTCTTGTGTTTTTCTATTGCCGATATCATAAGAAACTGGCTGCAAGGGACAATTTTAACAAATGAGATTTTTGCTTTTCAGTGAGGGTGTGAGCTGAAGGGCGGTAGCGTGATAGGGAAATGTCATGAGGGGGCAGGGGGCACAATCTTCCATGACTCAGGCACTTGCTATGTTTTGGTATCGCACAAACGCGCGAACGATTGGAGAGCTGCTTTTCAGCGAGAGTATGAGCTGAAAATTATACAGTATGGTTGACGAATGAAGATTGCTATAGCGGGAACAGGTTACGTAGGGCTTTCCAACGCCATGCTGTTGGCTCAGCATAATGAGGTTGTTGCTCTTGATATTGTGGAAGAAAAAGTTGCATTGCTTAACAATAAGCAATCACCAATTGCAGATGCTGAAATAGAAGAATTTCTTGAAAGTAAAGAACTGAATTTTCGTGCAACACTTGATAAGCAGAATGCATATGAGAAAGCGGATTTTATAATAATCGCTACGCCAACGGACTATGACCCAGAGACAAACTATTTTAATACAAAAAGTGTTGAGTCAGTTATTCAAGATGTGCTGAGTATTAACCCTGATGCGGTGATGGTGATAAAATCAACTGTGCCAGTAGGGTTTACACAACAAATCAAAGAAAAATTTTGCTGTGAAAATATAATATTTTCTCCTGAGTTCCTTCGTGAAGGAAAAGCTCTGCATGACAATCTCTATCCTTCCAGGGTTATTGTCGGAGAGAAAACCGATCGAGCAAGACAGTTCGCAAATTTACTGATTAAAGGCGCTGTAAAAACGAGCATTCCCGTGCTCTTTACCAATAGTACTGAAGCAGAGGCCGTTAAGTTATTCTCAAATACATATCTTGCTTTGCGAGTGGCTTACTTCAATGAATTGGACACTTATGCTGCTACTCACGGCCTAGATTCACAGCAGATTATAGAAGGGGTCGGTCTGGATCCCCGTATTGGCAGTCACTACAACAACCCATCCTTCGGTTATGGGGGGTACTGCCTGCCCAAAGATACCAAGCAGCTACTGGCAAACTATCGAGATGTACCACAAAATTTAATCCAGGCCGTCGTAGAGGCGAATACAACGCGCAAAGATTTTATTGCCGATTCAGTAATTCGCATGAATCCAAAGGTTGTAGGTATATATCGCCTTGTTATGAAATCAGGCTCGGACAATTTCCGTGCTTCATCTATACAGGGCATCATGAAACGAATTAAAGCCAAGGGAATAGATGTGGTTATTTATGAACCGGTACTTGATGATGCTGAATTCTTTCACTCTGAAGTAGTTAACGACATTGATAATTTTAAGCAGCAGGCTGATCTGATTATTGCTAATAGAAAAACACCGGAACTCGAAGATGTCGAAGTTAAGGTTTTTACCCGGGATCTGTTTGGCTGTGACTCGTAAACTAAAAAGCGGTATGAATTTACAAAGTCAGCAAGGAAAATATTCATGAAAGTGCTTGTTACAGGCGCAGCCGGTTTTATCGGCTCTGCACTCGTACTTCGCCTACTGGATCGTGGCGACACTGTTATTGGGCTTGATAACCATAACGATTACTATGATCCAGCAATAAAAGAAGCTCGTCTGGCACGCTTCGCTGATCATCCAGGCTATACACATCTGCGCATTGATCTTGCTGATCGCAAAGCGATAGAAGAATGCTTCCAGTCCCATAAACCGCAACGTGTTGTAAACCTCGCTGCTCAAGCTGGTGTGCGTTACTCCATAGAAAACCCGCTAGCCTATATTGACAGTAATATCGTTGGCTTTGCGCACATCCTTGAGGGTTGCCGCCATAACGACGTCGAGCATTTGGTTTATGCCAGTAGCTCAAGTGTTTATGGTGCCAACACGGCCATCCCTTTCTCTATCCATCAAAACGTTGATCACCCACTCAGTCTTTACGCTGCCAGCAAAAAATCTAATGAGTTAATGGCGCATACCTATAGCCATCTTTACAATTTACCCACTACTGGATTGCGATTTTTTACTGTTTACGGTCCCTGGGGGCGCCCAGATATGGCGTTGTTCAAATTCACCAAGGCTATTCTGGCAGGTGAACCGATAGACGTTTTTAACTATGGCAAACATCGTCGAGACTTCACTTATATCGACGATATTGTTGAAGGCGTGATACGCGTGTTGGATAAACCTGCGTCCAATAACCCAGACTGGAACAGCAATCAGCCTGACCCAGGAACCAGCAAGGCTCCCTGGCGTGTATACAATATCGGAAATAATCAACCCGTTGAGCTTATGAAATATATTGGTGCACTGGAGAAAGCGCTGGGGAAAAAAACTGAGATGAATCTCCTTCCATTGCAGCCTGGTGATGTGCCAGATACCTGGGCCAATGTTGATGACCTTTTCAAACAGCTCCACTATCAGCCAAATACACCAGTGGAACAAGGTGTGGCCACGTTTGTGTCATGGTTCAAACAGTACTATCGATTGTGAATTTTTTGATCACGAAGAAGTCAGGATCAAGGATTTTAAAAGATCAAGTTTTGCTTGAATCCAGCTTAAGCTGACTTCAGAAAAGAGTATAAGAATTGAACAAGCATTTGAAAAATATTCAGCTCGCAGTCATAGGGTTAGGTTATGTTGGATTGCCTCTCGCAGTTGAGTTTGGGCGATACAGGCCTGTTATTGGATTCGATATCAATCAGAAACGAATTGACGAGCTTAAGTCAGGCAACGATATAACACTGGAAACCACAACTCAAGATTTGCAGGCTGCGAAGCATCTGGTCTATGCCACTGATATTAATGACCTGAGCTCCTGTAACTGTTATATCGTTACTGTCCCCACGCCAATAGACGAACATAAACGTCCAAATTTAACTCCATTGATCAAAGCTACTGAAATAGTAGGTAAGGTGCTCAAGGAAGGGGATATCGTAATATACGAGTCTACCGTTTATCCAGGAGCTACAGAAGAAGATTGCGTACCTGTACTGGAGGAGCAGTCTGGTCTCAAGTACAACCAGGGTTTCTTCTGTGGTTACAGTCCAGAACGCATTAATCCCGGTGACAAGGAGCACCGCATAACTACCATTAAAAAGGTCACATCAGGCTCGACCCCTGAAATTGCCGAACTTATTGATGCACTGTACAGCGAAATCATCACTGTTGGGACGCATAAGGCGGAGAGTATAAAAGTAGCCGAGGCAGCAAAAGTCATTGAAAACACTCAGCGTGATCTCAATATCGCGCTTATCAACGAGTTGGCTATCATTTTCAACAAAATGGGTATCGACACTGAAGCTGTTCTTAATGCCGCTGGTAGTAAATGGAATTTTCTACCTTTTCGGCCAGGCTTAGTGGGTGGTCACTGTATTGGTGTTGACCCGTATTACCTAACCCACAAAGCCCAGGCCATTGGGCATCACTCAGAAATCATCTTGGCAGGTCGACGCTTGAACGATGGTATGGGTGCTTATGCAGTATCGCAGTTGATTAAAGCTATGATGAAGCGGCGCATTCAGGTTGAAGGTGCGCGTGTGCTCGTCATGGGGCTCGCTTTCAAGGAAAACTGCCCCGACCTGCGAAATACCCGTGTGGTTGATATCATTGCTGAATTACAAGACTACAACTGCAAGGTCGATATTTATGACCCCTGGGTGGATGTTGAGGAGGCTCAGAATGAGTATGGAGTCTTTCCGCTCACATCTCTACCCGCATGTTTAGAAGGAGAGGATGAGGGATACGACGCTATCCTCATATCTGTTGCTCACCAACAATTCAAGGAAATGGACTCCGCTGCCATTCACGCTCTAGGCAAGCCGGTGCACGTACTGTATGACCTTAAGTACGTTTTTGGAGCAAATGAATCGGATTTAAGATTGTAACCGTGAACAGTTACGAAATACTACAAAATGTAAAGCGTATCGAACCTCGAACCTTGATGTTTACCGTTAATTGTAGAATCAATTGTTGCATCTACACAGATGATTCTAACTGGTCCACAAAATGGTGGGTGAGGTAGTAACCGATCATGGAATCTGAGTCTTTTTTGAAATCAATTGCTTCGTCCGTGCTCTGGAAAGGGGTTGATCGATTAGCAGGATTTGCAAAACATCTTGTCATTGCTGCTGCTATTGGCTTGAGCGCCCAGCTTGATGTTTTTTACATGGGAGTTGCTTTCCTTGGAGTGTTGGTGTTTTCTTGGGCGGGCATGATTGATGTAGTTGCCGTCCCTAGTATGGTTCGTGCGAGTCAGGAAAACCAGCATGAAAATTTCCGTTACATTGCTTCGGGAATGTTCACTCTTACTCTGGTGGGGTCACTTCTACTTGCTATCTTCTTGTATTTCGGCAGGTATGGTGTTGCAGCAACTGCCATTGGTTTCGAGCAGGAGCGCCGTCAACTACTAGCCGAAGCAATACCCTGGTTGATTCCCGTTATTCTGTTTTATATTCCATTGCGATTGATGGGGGCGGTGTTACGCGCAATACGCAATTTTTCACCATTCTATCAGGCTGAGGCTCTTACGGCTCTTGCGGTGCTTGTTTGTGTTTGGCTTTATAAAGAAGACAGCCACGTTTTGCTCTGGTCATTCAGTGTAGGTGTTACTGCGTCTTTTCTATTTCTTCTATATAAAACACGGCGGTTTATTTTTCCACTCGGTAACCCCTTCTCTCCATATGTACGTAATGCATTGAACATGGCTCCAGGGCTTTTTATTTTGCAGGGAGCGCATTATGTTTATGTGCTGGTAGACAGGATGTTTGTTTCGTTCTTACCTGAAGGTGCTATCGCAGCATTAGCTTATGGCTTTACCCTGATCAGTTTGTTTCCCGTATTAATTTCCCTGAGCGGTTCATTTATAACAGTATTTGCAGAGCAAAATGAAATCAGTAAAAAGAATGTGCGACTGAATGACCTTATATCTATAGTTATTTACCTCGGAGTAGGCTCCACAACTTTTATGCTCATCGCTGGGCAGAGCATGGTTCAGGTGATGTTGGAGCGAGGGTTATTTACAGTGGCTGATACGGCGAGAGTTACTGAAGCAATTATCGCTTACGCTTGGATGATTTTACCCCTGTTTTTAATTGGTTCGTTGGATCAGGTTTTTCAGGTAGAGAAAAAAGTTGGCTTGATGGTGCGGCGAACAGTATTGGGATTGGTCACGAATGTCATTCTTAACATATGGTTTTTATTTGGTTTGGAGTGGGGGTTATTCGGGGTGGCGATGGCCACATCGATCAGTTATTGGGTAATGATGATGACCGGATTGATCAGTACAAAGCAGATAGGTTTTGCTATCGAATATGGTAGGCATTTCCGGTGGTTGGGCTGGAACGCAGCAGGGTTATTATTAATGTTATCTGTTTTCAATGGTTTGCCTATTAGTGTGCAGTTGGGCATTCCCTCCCTCCTTCTTGCAGCTTTTATGATTGGTGGAACAATGCTTTGTATAGGGTTGGCTTATCACGGATATGAGCAAAGTTTGATCAAAGCAACTATGAAACGCATTGTTCGACTTGGAGCTCATACATGAATCCTGCTGTTTCTATTATTACGCCTACATATAATAGGGGGCATTTGCTTCCACGAGTTTGGAAAAGCCTACGTGAGCAAACTGAGCGGGATTTTCAGTGGATCATCGTTGATGATGGATCGACCGATAACACTCGACAGGTTGTCGATGGCTTTGCTGACCCACGTATTACTTACATCTGGCAGAACAATACCGGTGTTAACGGTGCACGTAATTGTGGTGACAAAAAAATCAAAGCCGATTATGTAATTTATCTGGACAGTGATGATGAGCTCTTCAAAGAAGATACCTTAAAAGAGATGTTGGATGAGATCAGAGAAACTCGCCCTGAAATTGCTTGGGTGGCATTTACTGTGGCCGATAGCGAGGGAAAAGCAGGCTTGTATCACTTACTTGCCGATCGCCTTGAAACCGATTATCTGGATCATGTGTGCGGGCAAAAAATTTGGGGTGAATTTTTCCCAATTTACCGGAGTGATGTTATAGGGATTTCTGCATGGCCAACCTACAATGGCCTTGAAGCTTTGCGCCACTGGCGAATTCTCAAACATCGAACAGCCCTAATGATTAACCGGCCAGCCCTAATGATTAACCGGCCAGCTCGTATCTACCACACCCAAAGTGGTGATAACCTGACGGGGGCTCATTCCACTATCCATCGAGCCGCTAGTATGGCAGCAGCGACTGAAGAATTGATTTCCGAGCACCAATCCACATGGTTGGAACATTGCCCCTGTCAACTGGGGAAATATCGATTCTACAGGGGAATGTATCTGGCTTTATCGGCTACTGGCTACCGAGCCATTCCGGATTTGTTTTTGGCATTTCGATATGGAAAGAGCGTAATAAAAACCAAATCCGTATTTCTATTGTTAGCATTAGTTCTACCCATACAAATCAGAAAATGGATTTTCTTGAAACGGATAAATTGATGAGAAAACAAGGCGAACAATTTATCCCGCAGGTGCAGATAGAGACAGAGTCTTACCGATAACGCCTGGGCTTAACAAAAGATGATCGAAGCCTCTTTGGCAATTCGTGACGATAACACATCGTACTTTACTTCCCCTGATGAGTTTGATGCCGTCTATATGCCTTATTGGGGAAAGATGCCGATATCTCTTGCCATAGTACCATTTTCTGTACCTGAGCACCGTGGCAGGAGTTTTGATAACAGCTTTCCGCCTGATGTAGAAGTACCACTAGGAGAAAATAAACTCCTGATTTAGGAGAAAATAAACTCCTGATTGAGTGTAACTGCTCATATTTAACTGGCC
>NZ_JBYVJU010000018.1:0-88643 GCF_058147085.1 Parendozoicomonas sp. 209JJ7-1
CGTTAACTTCTTGAAAATCAATCGGTTAGCCTTCAACGAAGAGCATCTCAACAATGTTGTCAGCGATCCTGGTCGGTGACTTTTCATCGACCTGCCCTGACAACGAGGAGCGCATTGTATAGATATTCAGCGACAGGTCAAGATAGAAAAAACGACTTGCGGCAATTATCTCCGTAGAGGACAGCTCTCTTACTTTCCACACGACAATGGCTGCCCTGTCATTCTAACCCATAATCCGGGAACAACGGTTTACCCCTGAGCCAGAATCTCAAATCGCCCATTACGCTGCTTTAGCCCGGCAAATTTCAGCAGAATCGCCTGTTCTTTGTTTGCGGGAGAGAGTGTACCACTAAGCTTGAAACGCCCGTTCGGCTGAATTCTCAAATGGGCCTTCAGGGAAAGGGAACCAGTATCGGTTATCTTTGCTACCAGTGCCTGGCCACTACACGACAGTTCAGCCACAAAACCAACAGGCTCCGGCCAGAAAGGAATCTGTACATCCTTCAGCAATAACTGCCCATCCAGTTCAGAGCACCCTTGCGGAGTCAGTTTTGCCTGCTCAATAGTCAGAGCAACCCCCCCTTCCATACCGGCAGCCGCCTGTAGCTGAAGTGGTATTTGAGGCAGAAAGACCGATACCAGCCCTTTAAGATCCCCATCACCACTCACATCATTCAGAACCAGCTGGTTCCGCTCTTCGATACGAATATCACCGGTGATTTCTGATCTCAGACCTTTGGCGGTAAATGCCAATTCCGGAGACAGGGCAGGCAGGGACCAGAACGCCAGATCCCATTCCAGAGTATCAAGAGCAATATTATTAATAACCGGCTGAACCAGGTGCCCTTCCCACACGCTACCCCTCACCGCGCTGGCGGTAACCGGCAGCTGACTTTGCAGAGATTCCGGCACAAACCGGTACGCCAACTGGGCGGGAAGCAGAGCCACCAGCCAGATAAGAATCAAAGCAAGAGCGGCCGCTCCCCAGAGCAAAACAGGCTTTATCGCTTTCATTGCTCATCTCCGGCAAACAGAATATTACCCGAGACCCGTCCGGGAGCCGTGCGGTCCAGTTTCAGGGACTCTGCCTGCACACCATCACGCTCCAGGGTATCCAGGAAACTGAGCAATGAAGTGAACGACCGATCATCCAATACCGCAACACTGCCGTCGGCCTGCCAGGATGAATTCTCATCCCAGATGCCCAGTTCATTGCCGCGCTTTTCAATCAGCCTGTTTACACCCCGTGGCTGGCTGCCACCGGCTGCCTGTATAGACGTTGCCAGCTGTTTCAGCTCTACCAACTGAACAGCACGGGTATCCACCTTGTGACGCAGCTGTTCCTGCCAGCCAATCAGTCCTCGAATACTCAACCAGAGAATCAGGATAATGGCTGCGGGCACGCCCACCAGCAGCAGTTTCTGCTCTCTTGGGGCAAGGCCCTGCCACTTCTGCAAAAGCTGCTGCTGTATTTGACCGATATTCATCCGCCCACCTCCAGAGCCACCAGCTGACCACCATTTTCACCGGCTATGGCAGACACTTGTTGTATTGTTACCGGCTTGTAGCCAGACAGCGCCTGCTTGAATTCCCCCCAGACCTGATCCTGGACTTCAACGGTAACCTGCAGACGATCAATACCTGATTCCATAGACGATAACACTACGCCCTGTTCCGGCCAGATACGAATTAACTGATCCAGTTGCACCATCAGGGATGAACGACCATCGGCTTCCAGTTCCACCAAGCGACTGCGCATCTGGTGAACCGGCTTCACCTGTCGGGAATTTTTGCCCATCACTTGTTGAAAAACCTGGGATATTTCCTGATCCAGCTGCTGTTTATGATTAATCAGCTGAATACTGTCCCAGGTAAACAGACCAACCTGCAACACAATGGCGGCGGCAACCATGGACAGGGCAGGAATAAAAGATTTCAACCGGCCGCCGGAACGGGCCAGACGGAACTCATCCTGGAGCAGCGTAGCCTGGGGCAACCCCTGGTCTTTACACAGCTCTTTACTCAACTCTTTACCCAACTCTGCCAGCTGCCCCAGTACCGATTGCCCGTCACGGGATTTATAAACCGGCATCTCCTGCTGTTCAGAAAGAATGACCCACTGTTCCAGCCAGCTTTCAGGCAGTGCCGCACCGGTCAGCTCCCCTGAACGAATTATGGCCCGACCATCGGCACAAAAGGCCTGGGCTTTTTCAGGCAGTAATGGCACTGCCAGATAATCCGGCAACAATGACGCAACCTTCAGATCGCTTTCCTGAAGCACAGCTTGCCACTGACCCATAACCTGTCGGTCAACCACGGCAACAGGAACCAGCCCGTTACTGCTTCTACGCCCAAGAGCGCATATAAACACTTCTTCCGGAGAGCTGGTAATCTGCTCTTCCACAGCCCAGCCCAATACCTCACGGGACCATTTCGGCGGCACTTCCACATTCAGAGTGACCACTTGCTCACCCGGAACAAAGACAGTTGTCTGATACTGGCGAAATTCCGGTTTTAGCAGTAGCAGGGCCTGCAGGGATTCCGAGGTTCCCTGGGTAACGAGCGATCCGCCACTGTCATTTTTGTGCAACTGCCAGGTCACTTCGTTCTGCCCGGCCTGTAACAGGAGAAACAATTGTCTGGTCATAGTCTCAGGTCTCTCCGAGAATTCGCTGTACCCGGTGTATTTTGTTATTTTTGATTACAAAAAAACTGTTCAACTGCATATTCAGTCCATGGAAATGGACATTAATAGTGGCTTCAAAAGCATCGCTTTTTACCACCAGCTGTTTACCCAGAAACTTCTCCTGTTCTTGGGAAAATCCGGCACTGCGCATCACCGGCAGTTCATAAATATCATTCAGCCCGGCAAAACCATTATCCGGACGGTTTGTCAGAATATCTCCGGCTTCCGAGACATTTATCCGGTTAAAAAACAAAGCGGCCAATAACGGAGCCTGCTCTTTATCCAGAGTATTAATATTGACTATTCGCCCATTAACCGGAAGCGCGCACAGAAAAGGAGATAACTTATTTAACTGATCCCGGCTTAAAGCACCCGTCTGCAGCACTTCATCCAGACTGGCCAAAGAGGTATTGGCAGTATAAAAACCTGCGTTGTCTGACTGGTAATCCTGATCTTCGCCACCATCGGCACTGACCAGTTCAAAATCCCCATCAAGCCAGTCCACTACCCGGCTGACCACAAGATCATTATTCAGTTCTTCCAGCTTCAGATTGCTCAACAGAGCCCGAAACTGTTCAACGGCCAGGTTATCAATCTTGCCCGGCTTGGTATCCGACAACAGACCATTAATATTGAAACAAGCCCGCATATCCTTCAGCTTGCCGTCTACCGTTCCCCCGTCAATCGGATATACCTGCTCCTGTTTGGCCCAGGGCTGACCTAGATTGGTGGTTTTCTCCCGGACCAGACGTTTCAGGGAGTAAGCCACAATCTGCTCGGCAGAATCAGCATACCACCAAGCCTGAGTATAGAGCCGGGCATTCTGCTGCCGTCGTGCATCCTTTTGCAGGCGTTCACCAAACAGGGCTAGGGAAAACACCATAATGGCGGTAATTAACACCACAGAAAGCAGGGCTACGCCTTTTTGCTTTTTCATGGTTCCCCCTCATCATCAAGCTGCTGGTAACCACTGCCTTCTTGAGAGGGAACAACCGCTGGCAACAGGAAACGACGGGTTATCCGACCAAGACCTTCTACCTGCACCGTCAGGGCAATAGCTTCGGGAAGCCCGTCATCCACTGGAGGATAGGCGAGCCAGTTATCACGGTGATAAAAACCCCATTCCAGATCTTCGACCTCCAGCAGGGTATCCACGTCTTCTTTGAAAGCATCCGGATTTCTCAGAGATTTTGTAGAACGGCTCAGCTTATTATCATCCCAAGACCACACTACCCGGCTTAACGAAGGTGCATCAGCTTTTATCTCCGGTGCCCAGATATTGTGGGCCAGCCATTCAATCTGCTGATCCGGATCGGAGAAACGCCAGACACTATCAAGGGTTTCACCATCACGGTCCCGCAGTTTTACCGTGGCCAACTGGGCAAAATCCTTTTCCAGCAGGGTCAGTACCAGCTCTACCCTGTCCAGGTTTTCTGTCCGATTCTGGTAATGTTCACGGCCATCCAGCACAGAGGACAGCGCAGTGGCCGCCGCCAGTCCAACCAGGGCAAATATGGCCACCGCAAGCAACAGCTCAAGCAGGGTAAAACCCTGACTTTTTCGGCTTATTCTTTTTCCCGTCATCGCCCGGGCACCAGTGCAACAAGGGAAATCAGGTGATTTTCTGACTCCCCTTCTTCATAAACAAAAACCTCGGCCTGCAGGAAGTCCTGACTCAGGGTACGGGACACAATCATACGCCAGGCATATTCCTGCCCGCCCTGCACGGCAGTGCCCTTGTATTCCCCAGAGGATGAACGGTTGCCCTTTAAACGCATATCCACCAAGGTGTTACTTGCAACGATACCCGCCAGCATGGCCTGTTCCCGATGTAGCAGGTTGGCGGTACCGGAAGAGAGCAGATTCAAACCCGCCACGGACACCACGGCCAGAATAAACATGGCCACCAGCACTTCCAGCAGGGTCATGCCGGATTGCTGTTGAGATGCTGACAACTTATTTGTCCTGGGCTGCTTCAAGCACCGCATCGGTGAGTGTTCCTGTGAGTATCAGTACAGAGCTTCCATCGCATAAATCCAGTTCAAAGGGCGTCCGCTGGCCATCCGGTAGAATCAGTACCCGTACGGGTTCAAGGTTCTGCTTCGGGCCATTGCCGCAGCTGCCACGGGCAGCCAGCCAGACCGGCTCTTCCAGCGTTCTGGCTTTAAACGGCTTGTTATCGACCTGCAGCCACTGGCCACCGTTTTTCTGGGAAAAGCTATAGCTATTGCCTTTAAATTCCATCACAACGGGCTTGCCATCGAAAATGGCCAGGTCAACCAGTTCATTCTGCAGAGCCAGAATGCGCTCTCCCTGCTGGCGCAGGTGGTTTTCATTGCTGGTGGATAGCCGTACGACAGTAACCATCAGGGCAGACACCGCAACGACCACCAGCAGTTCGATATAACTGAAACCCGACGTCTTTCCTTTCACGGGAAAACCTTAACCCAGATCCCAGTTACCGATATCAGCATCAGTCCCTTCACCTTCAGCCTCGCCGTTAGCACCCAGGGAGAAAATATCGATATCGCCATTCGCACCCGGAGCCAGGTACTGGTAAGGATTACCCCAGGGATCTGTCGGCAGACGCTTGATGTAACCATTTTTTTTGTAGTTTTTGGGCTGGGGTCCGGATTCCGGCTTGACCACCAGAGCTTCAAGGCCCTGGTCTGTGGTGGGATAGCGGAAGTTATCAGCCTTATAGAGTTCCAGTGCCTGCTCAAGAGTGGCGATATCAGTTTTGGCTTTCTGCACCATGGCCACTTCCTGGTTCTCCAGAATATTGGGGGCAACAACAGCGGCCAAAAGGCCGAGTATCATCATCACCACCATCAGCTCCAGCAGGGTAAAGCCTTTTACACGACGTTTTGAATATGTCTCTTTCATTGTTTTATCCCCCGTAAACCCTGCACAAAAATATCAGGGCTTATGTCTTATAAAGCTGTCAGGTTATTCAGTTCCAGGATGGGCAGCAGTATCGACATCACAATGGTCAGCACCACCCCACCCATGGTCACAATCAACAGTGGTTCAAACAGGTTCATGCCCACGGTAATAGCAGACTCCACTTCCCGGTCCTGCTGATCGGCGCAGCGCAGCAGCATGCCATCCAGTTCACTGGCCGCTTCCCCGCTTTTTATCATATGAACAATCAATGGCGGGAAGATACCGCTCTCCCCCAGGGCCCGGCCCAGTGAATCACCACCACGCACCTTTAAAGCAGCGGCCTCCAGAGCCGTACCAAGCCTGCGGTTCTGCACCATGGGACGGGCGCAGGTCAGGGCGTCCAGTAAAGGCACACCACTGGCCAGCAGCATTCCTAAAGTGCGGCAAAGCCGGGCGCACTCCACACTGTTAATCAACTGCCCCAATACCGGCATTTTCAGTATCCAGCTATCCCGGGCCATACGAATATCGGGCTTTCTCATCAACCAGCGCCATAAGAACACGCTACCCACGATCAGCCCTAACAGCACAAACCCATATCCCCGCAGGAATTCACTGATGGCAATCATCGCTTCCGTCAGGGCCGGCAAGGACTGGCCTACACGGTCAAACTGCTGGGTAATCTTCGGCACCACCCACACCATCAGACTGGTGACAACAGCAATACTCACCAGGGTCAGTACCACTGGGTAAACCATGGCTCCGCGAATCTTCTGCATTCGGGCATGGGACTGCTCCTGGTAATCCGCCAGATTTTCCAGCACTGGTCCCAACTGGCCGGACTGTTCACCGGCCGCCACCATGGCGCAGTAGAGCTCATCAAATGAACGACGATGGCTGGCCAGACTGACAGACAGGGAAAAACCCTGGGCCAGCTGCGCCCGTACAGACGACAGCACCATCTTCATCCGTTTACTGGTGGCGTATTCCGCCGATGTGCGCAGAGCTTCTTCCAGGGGAAGGCCGGATTGAATCAGGCTGGACAGCTGACGGGTAAACAGCAGCAGCTCTCTGTGACTTAAACCCCGCAGCTGGCTCTGACCGTTCTTTCGGTCTTTCTCCTGACTCAGACTTTCGGGAAACAGCCCTTTGTCCCGAAGTTGTTGCCGGGCGATACTGGCGGAGTCCGCCTCTATAACACCGGTGACTTTACGGCCAGCGGTATTCCGGGCGCTGTACTCGTAAACAATCACTCCCCGGCCCTCGTCACACGCAGGACTTCATCCACCGTGGTCAGCCCCGCAAGTACTGCGTCACGGCCTTGCTCAACCAACAGGGTATTCTGCTTATGCTGGCAATCCTGCAGCTGGCTTTCTGAACCGCCATCACTGATCAGGTCAGCCATCTCACGGTTCACTTCCAAAAGCTCAAACAGACCGAATCGCCCCTGGTAGCCGGTATGATTACATTCATCACAGCCTTTTGCCGCATATATGGTGGCACCGGTCATGCCCTCATCAATACCCATGGCGTGGGCATGATCGAGGATAGTTTCCTCACGACAGTGTTCACACAGTTTCCGTACCAGACGCTGGGCCAGTATCACCCGCAACGTAGACGCCAGCAGAAAAGGCTCAATCCCCATATCCAGCATGCGAGTCACGGTTGCCGCAGCACTGTTGGTATGGAGAGTGGAAAGTACAAGGTGGCCGGTCAGACTGGCCTGGATAGCAATATCCGCGGTTTCCTTATCCCGAATTTCCCCCACCATCACCACATCCGGGTCCTGACGGAGAATGGCCCGCAGCCCCTTGGCAAAGCTCATATCCACTTTGCTATTCACCTGGGTCTGGCCAATGCCTTCTATGGCATATTCCACCGGGTCTTCCACGGTCAGAATATTGCGTTCCTGATCATTTAACCGGGAAAGAGCAGAGTAAAGAGTGGTGGTTTTACCGGAACCGGTAGGACCGGTCACCAGAATAATGCCGTTGGGGTGGGACAGGCCTTCAAGAAAACGGCCTTTAATCACTTCGGGCATGCCCAGACGATTAATATCAACGGAGGCATTGCCCTTATCCAGCAGACGCATCACCACCCGCTCACAGTAACGGGATGGCAGGGTCGAGACACGCACATCCACTTCCCGTCCACCCAGTTTCAGGGACAGACGACCATCCTGGGGCACCCGCTTTTCCGCGATATCCAACTGGGCCATAACCTTGATACGGGAGACCAGCAGCGGTGCCAGCTCCCGGCGAAGGTCCAGCACCTCCTGCAGCACGCCATCCACCCGCAGGCGGACACGGGCACGCTTTTCATAGGTCTCAATATGAATATCAGACGACTGGCGCTTAATGGCTTCCCGCAGTACCGCGTTAATCAGCTGTACGACAGGGGCATCATCTTCAGAATCCATCAGGTCTTCGGTTTCCGGCAATGTGTCCACCAGGGAAGCCAGATCTATGGCACCATGAACATTTTCCGCCAATAGTTCACTGCTGGGATTGCCCTGTTCGTACTCGGCAGTTAGCAGCCCTGAGAATTCATCTTCAGACACCATTTCCAGCACAGGAGCCGCCTCAAAGCTGCCCACCAGGCTGCGCTGCAGCTCCGCCAGTGCTACAGGAGCGGAGCCGGAGTGACAGACAATCCTGGGATTCCCCTCATCGGACTGCACCAGCACCCCATGGCGGGATGCGTAACGGTAGGAGAGTCTTCCTGTCATAACGAAGACCTCAGTTCTGGCTAGAATCTGTATCAGTACTGGGAGCTGCACCTCTGCCAGGAGCTGTGCTGGTATCCGGCACAATACCTGCCTCTGGCAAAAGAGGGCGCTGTTCATCCGGCAGCAGGAAGATACCGTCCTTACGTTCCAGCAACTGACGGGCACGGATATAGCTGTACTTGTTACCGGTAAAGGCACGGACATCATCCTGGGTACGGATCACCGTAGGCTTCAGGAACACCGCCAGATGACGTTTCTTCTTGCTGACATCCCGGGAGGTAAACAGCTTGCCCAATACGGGGATATCACCCAGTAATGGTACCTTATTTTCCACTTCAGTCAGATCTTCGCTGGTCAGACCGCCGAGGATAATTGTGTCGCCATCGTTTACCTGGATGGTGGTCTTGATTTCCCGCTTTGTGGTTACCACATCCCGCGCTCCGGTTGAAGGAGCCAGAGCTGAGACTTCCTGGAAGATATTCAGGCGAATGGTATCTCCTTCATTTATCTGGGGGGTGACCTTCAGCTTTACGCCCACATCTTCACGTTTCACCGTGGTAAAGGGATTACTGTTGTTATCACCGGTTACGGAACCGGTAACTACGGGAATATTGTTACCCACAAGAATGGAGGCTTCTTCATTATCCAGCACCATTAAAGAAGGGGTGGACAGAACATTGCTGTTGGCATCCGCCTGCAGGGCATTAATCAGCACACCCAGGCTGGTGCCGTTTTTGGAGATATGGCCAAGGCCAGCCAGCAGGCCTTTCGCGCCACCCAGAGCATTGGCGGCATCACCGGTATTACCCGCGGCAATATTGGCCGCCAGATTAAAGGCTGAAGGGGCATTATTACTGTTAAAGCCGGTACCAGCCACTGGGAAATTCTTCTTGCCAAACAGCCACTGAACACCCAGTTCACGGGCAGTTTCATCACCCAGTTCCACAATCACCGCTTCTACATGCACTTGAGCACGGCGAATATCCAGCTGGGTAATCACCTGGCCGAGATGCTGAATCTGCTCATTGGGACCACTCAGTATCAGGGCATTATTTTCCGAATGGGCTTCAATACGCACCTCTTCCGGTTTGCCACCCTCTTTCTTAGCCTTCACACCCTTGGCAATTCCCTGGAGCACTTTCAGTACAGAATCCGCTTTGGCATATTTCAAATAGAAAACCCGGACACGGCTGTCACGACCAATTTCATTATCCAGCTGGGCAACAATATTGCGGACACGGGTCAGGGTTTCTGCGCTGCCTCTTACCAGAAGACAGTTGGTACGGCGATCAGGTACAAACACCGGCGCAACAGCCGGATTACCGTTCTTACGGGCGGCGTCGGACATCAGTTTGGAAAGAGAAGACGCGATATCATCGGCATCGGCATTATTCAGGCAGATCAGCTCCACCTCTTTACCACCCCGCTTATCCAGCATGGCCGCCATATCGGCGATATGGCTGGTATTGCCCTGGCCATCCACAATAATCAGGGAGTTGCTGGGAGGATATGAGAACAGGTAACCGGTTTTTTTGTTAATCAACGGGCGAAGTACCGGCACCATCTGGGCAGCGCTCACGTGCTCAAGATGGATAATCCGGGTTACCAGCTGATCAAAGGGGACATCATCGGGATTACGGTTGCCGTAAATCGCATTGGCGTTCAGACGGGCGCTCTGGCCGGGAACCACCTTCCAAGTGTCGTTACTGATGGCCACCAGGGCAAAACCTTTCAGCTTCAGCTCCGTCACAAACAGATTCATCAGCTCATCATCACTGAGCTGCTTCTGGCTGCGAATATTCAGTTTTCCGGTCAGGCGCTGATCCAGTATATAGGTATTCCCGGTCAACTTGCTGACCATGCCGGCAAACTCACGGATATCAATATCCTGGATATCCACGGAGTAACGTCCGGCCTGGGAAGAGACAGGCAGCGCCAGCAGTACAGCAGACAGGCCGACTTTGATCAATGCCGCTTTAGCAATGCCAAAAGCCGAGGCTGCGATCAGCGATGGGGAAAAGCCTGATTTGTATTTCAATATTTTCATCACGACAACAGCTTGAGTAGTTTATTTGTTCTTCTGGCTGCCTAATTCATTAGAAGCCACGCTCTCAGAGCCGTCTGACATCAGTTGCGGCTTTAAAACTTATGGTCTTGCGAATCACTTTTCCGGACCGCTCTATCTCCAGTTCCACTTCATCAGCACTGGAGAGAATACGGGTCAGTTCGGGAAGGCTGTCGCTGGAGAACAGCAGCATATCATTTACACTGAGCAGAATATCATTGGCCTTAAAGCCCAGCTCTTTAAACAGGGTTACATCACTGCCGGGCTGTACCTGGAATCCCACCAGCTCACCATTTTTCTGAAAAGGAGCGCCGTATACATAACGGTCCAGCAGCGCCGGGTTGGTCTGCAGTGACTGTCGGATAGCATTCAGCCGGTCGGAACTGGCCATTACCTGTTCTGACTCAGCTGTGGTATTGACCTTAATACCCCGAAGCACGATATCCCGGCCTTCATAAGGTACCTGCTGCAACTGTCCGAGATAACGGATTATCACCTGATCAGTGCTGACCGACTCAAGAACAATATCTTCGTCATTATTAATATTCTCCCCTTCCCGATAGGCCCGCTGCAGGCCGTCCAGGGTCAGGAACACCAGGGACTTCCCCGGCTCGTCGCTGCCAATCAGACCATCAACGGTAATATCAAGGGTGGTCTGTGCCACCACCTGGGGGGGACTCTGCACATCTTCAGCACCAAACAGCTTCGCATTCTGGATGCTGAGGATATTGTATGTAGGGGCTGAAGAGTGAACCCCTGCAGAGGCCTGAACAGACGCTTCAGGAAGAGGCGGGGCAAACACATCCAGCACGCGAAAAATCAACTGTGACACTACGCCACAAAGTATAATTAACGCTAAAACACCCGACAGCCTGCTGATTGTTTCTTTTCCTTTATCTGCCTTCATGGTGCCCGGATTTTTACTTCTTTAATCAGAAGGTTAGTTATTGTATTTTGTAAATACTACACAAATGTGATCTGAAGATATACGCACATACACTGATCACTAAAGTCGAATTCGGAGTGGATATTTATGTCAGAACACACGTCTGACCCACTTCCCATGAATCTGTTTCGCTAAAAAGAACGTAATAACTATCACAGCCCATGATTTCTGTTTAACGAACAATAAACAGACAGCTAATAAGGATGAAAACAATGAAAATCGTCAAACACCAACTTATGGCCTTTGCCAGCTTTCTGGCTCTTATTCTCTCTTTTCAGACAAGCCCTGCCTTTGCTGAAGATGCGATTTATACCGGCTATTTCAGCAATAAGGCCGTAAGTGGCTACGATACCGTCGCCTACTTTACCGAAGGCAAACCGGTGAAAGGCAGCAGTAAATTCACTACCGAGTACATGAATGCCGCCTGGTACTTCAAGAGTGCTGAGAACCTGGCCCTGTTCCAGCAGAACCCGGAAAAATACGCTCCCCAGTACGGTGGCTACTGTGCATGGGCTGTGGCCCATGGAAAAACCGCCAGTGCCGATCCGCAGCAATGGGATATCGAAAACGGCAAGCTCTATCTGAATTACAACACCGCCGTAAAAACTGAGTGGCTGAAAGATAAAAGCGCTTTTATCGAACAGGGCGACAAGAACTGGCCCTCTGTTATTCAGTGAATCCAAAGCCCGAAAACAACGTATATAACAAATAGAAGCACTAAGGCGAGCTGCAAATGCAGCCACTTTCCTGAACAGAAGAACACAGAATGAAAAAGCAGTTAATTCATATATTCAGTTGGGTAGTCGTAGCCTGGATTACCAAGGTCTTTCTCTTTTCCCTGCCCTACAAATTTACCGGGCATCCGGACACCCAGCATATCTTTGGCACCATTGGCGAGTGGATGAAAGGGGTTCTGGGGGATGGTATTGGCAGCTGGTTTATCAGTTACGGCGCTTTCGCTGTTGGTATTGCCGAACTGCTGGTGAGTATTTTTCTGATTATTCCGGCTCTGTTATTCCTGATTGAAAAGCTGGCAGGAAAAACCCTGTTCCCCGACCAGAGCCTGTTCCACGCCCTTGGTGGCCTGGCAGCGGCAGGAGTTATGACCGGTGCGGTATTTTTCCACCTCGCCACCCCCTTGGGCATTGTCGTACTTCACGGAGGAAAAAGCGACGGCGGTTCCCTGTTTTACGCGGCCGTATCCATTCTGGTGCTTGGCCTGATTATGGCCGCCGCCAATTACAGCCTTCTGAAAGATAAAACGCAGAGTCCTGCAGCAGTGCAGTCCTGATTGGACTGCACTCCAGCCCTGCAATAAGAAAGACCGGAAGTATTCCCATGATGACCCGCATTCTTCTTGTGGCCATGTATATATGGCACTGCCTGTTACGGCGTACCGGACCCTGGAAATTTTTCCAGATTAATGCTGATCACTTTAATGACGACAAAGGCCTGTTTTCCAAGTTGGATATGGATCAGCGTATTCCTGTCCGCTGGCGCTTAAAACAAAGCAGAGATAATGGTGTTATTCAACCGAATCACTTTCCGGTTTTTTTAAAGCCTGAATGGGGCCAGAACTCCGCCGGTATTATCCGTGTGGATAACAACGCTGAACTGCAGCAGGCCAGGACTGAACGAACCGACATGGATGTGCCCTACCTGATGCAGGAAGGCGCGAGCGGACGACGGGAGTTTGAGGTTTACCTGATTCAGTCTGAAACATCACCGGACCAGTTCAGCGTTCTCTCTGTAACGGAAGTGATGAACACCAGCGATGATGAATTTCCGGTCAACGGCATATACAACAGCCATACCCACTACCGGGATATTACCCCGGAATTTAGTAAACAACAGATTCAGCAACTCTGGGAACACCTGAAAACAGCAGGTCCGTTCAAAATGTCCCGCTTTGGTATTCGGGCCGACAACCTGGAACAGTTACTTGCTGGTAATTTCAAGGTTTTTGAAATTAACCTGTTCCTGCCCATGCCCCTGGTATTGCTCTGCAACAACATCACCATAGTTCAAAGGCTGCGGCTTATTTATTCCCTGGCCCGGGAACTGGCCCGCATTACCCGGTCCCTACCGGCTCACCAGAAAAACAAATCCATCTTCTTCCGCAAACTGTTCCTCCGGAAGAGAGCTCAACTGACCGGGAAAGAGGAAGTGGCCCTGTGAAAGTATTCAAACAAACCCTGTACGGCTATATCAGTAAAACTTTTATGAATGGCTGCACCAGCTATAACTCCCTGGAAGTGAGGAAAAGCTGCCGTTCAAAGGCCCAGGCTCGGGATGCCTTTGCCGCCAATGATATTCCCCATGCCAGGGGCACCATTTTTCTTAATCCGTTAAAGGCCCACAGGTTTGCCAAAGAGCATGGCTTTCCCCTAGTAGTCAAACCGGATGTTGGCGGTTTTTCCAGGGGCAGTTATTTCCCTATCAAAAATTTTCGGGAACTGTGGAAAGCCATATTCCTGGCAAAAATCTGGTGGCCGACCAGTGTCGTTGAACAATATCTCGAAGGCAAAAATTACCGGGTACTGGTTGCCAATGGCCGGGTTGTCTCAGTTATTCAACGTTATGCCCCCTTTGTCACCGGCAATGGCACAGACTCCATCGTTACACTGATTGATGCAGAAAATAAAATCCGAAAAAGGATGGGACTGCTGGAATGCATGTATCCACTCCAGAAAAATGAACAAACCAGGGGATTTCTGGCAAAACAGAACCTCACCCTGGATTCCGTTTTACCCGAAGGACAACAGGTCAAACTCTTCCACCGTATTGCCCTGGCTCCCGGTGGCGTGATTGAAACCATTCCCCAACATAAAGTGGCGGCAGACAATATCGCCCTGATGGAAAAGACCCTGAATGTTTTCGGTGCCAATATCCTGGGTATTGATGTGATTATGGAGAAAGGGATTGAACACAGTCATAAAGACCAGAAATGCATTCTGCTGGAAGTGAATTCACGCCCCTACGTGAAAATGCATGACTACCCAAGATACGGCGAAAAAGAAGACCTTTCCCCCTGCTTTGCTGAGCTGGATAAACTGAACATAGCCCAGACCGATATTTTCTGATGGCTCTTTTTGCAAGGCTTGCGTGGTTTTCACAGCTTTCCGGCATTCGTTACTTTTACCGTTTCTCAGGCTTCCATGCTTTTCTGATGGGGTTGCTGCCGTTCTTTCTGCCAACCCTGCTCTGGCGTGAGGGACATTCTCTGGCGGTGATTGCCGGCGTGATTGCCCTCTCCGGCTTTACCTATCTGTTGGCCCTGACATTCTGGGAACAGCTGCGGGCAAGCCGTTTTTCTCTCTGGGCAGTGCGGGGTTCTTTTATTCTGGAAGCCCTGCTGGTGATTGTACTTTTACAGCAGCCGGAAACAACTGGCGGATTAATAGTTCTGTCGGTTTTCAACGGGCTGTATGGCTGCTTTTACTGGATGTCCCAGCGGGTGTTATTTAAAAACCTCTCCGCCAGCCATAACTCCGGCAATCATTTTGGTAACTTCCAGATTCTGGTGGCAATACTGTTAAAGATTGGCATTATGGCTGGCGCATTTCTACTGGACGGCCAGGATAACAGTCTGTTGATAGCTCTAACGTTAATCGTGAGTTTTCTTGGGTTGAGTCAGACTTATACACGACAGAGTATAAATGAGCTTGGTTCTGCACTGTCAGCCAAAGCTGTTCCCTTTAAAGATATTCTGAAATTCCGGGATAACTTTCGTTCAAGAAGTGTGTTTATACTGGATGGCCTGTTCCTGTTTCTGGAAAGTTATTTCTGGACCCTTTCCCTGTACTTTATTAACCAGCAAAGCCTGATAAATCTTGGCTCCATGGTCGTGGTACTGACCATTATTCTGGCGGTGCTGTTCTGGCTGGTAAAACGGGTGATCGATAATAGTCCGGCCATAGCTGTATTTCGTATCTCTGTTGTTCTCTATAGCGTGTCCTGGCTGTTAAGGGGTCTATTGGATATACATGACAATACTGCCATGCAGTACACCCTGATTGTTGTTATTGCCTTTCTAACCAGTCTGTTTCGGCTGTCGTTTAATAAAGTTTTCTTTGACCGGGCTGATAAATCCTCACCCCATCGCTACCTGCTGTTAAAAAGTTATTTTTCCCAACTGGGTATTACCGTGTTCTTTGGCCTGATCGCTCTGGCTCTGCTCAATACGGCCAATCCAGTCAATGCTCTGCAGACCATTTACTGGCTGGCGGCATGTCTGGCACCCTGCTTCTGGCTATACAGCCGCAAAGCATTATCGGCACCAACTCACAAGATTTCTGACAAGGAAGAATCCCTCCATGCACTCTGATTTCAATACTATTCTTAAAGGCAATCTTGAAACGATTGAGCAACTGATGGACTTTATTCAGGGTGTAAGCCAGGAAGATTATCAGCGTACCGACAGCCGGTTATTTCCCAGCTCGATTGGCCAGCATCTGCGTCATATTCTGGATCTTTATCAGGTTATGATTAACCCAGCAACTCAGGGCCTGGTTAATTATGATATGCGGCGCAGAGGGCTGCCTCTGGAAACGGAAAAAGAGGCCGGGCTTGTAGAGCTGCAGACTCTATGGAACTGGTTGTCTGCTCTCTCCCCTGAGACTCTGAACCTTCCTGTAACAATAAAAACAGAAATCCTGCTTTCTTCCACTGCCAGTGTCACTATGACATCCACTCTGGCACGGGAACTCTGTTTTGCCTCAAGCCATCTGACACACCATCTTGCACTTATGGTCATGATTGTCAGAATTATTGGCCATCAGGTGGATGATAATATTGGACTGGCACCTGCTACGGCTTCATTTATGAACCGGCAGAGTGAGGGCGCTGTTTCTTAGAACAATTCTGCTAAGAATCTGATACGATCCAGGAATAAAGTTACCTGCTTCATACCTTACATTATATTTTGACTTTCCCGTGCCAGACATCTTCTGAAATCACAGATAAACAGATCTATACTCATGCCCTCTTCACCCGTGAGGATAACTCATGAGGTTCCGCATCCTTTCACAGGCTCTGACTTTAAGTACTATGGTCACTGCTGCCAGTTCAGGTTATGGTGGACTTGGATTTGGATTTGGGTTCTGCAATTATCTGAACATTGTTGTGGAAAATGCGAGCATTAACCCTCTCACACTTTCTTCAGCCACAGGTTCCTGTAAGTTCGAAGCTGATCAAAACTGCTCAGCTTTTCTGGGTAGCTGTCACGTCTTTTTGGGCTCCAGCTGTGTTATTCCAGCACATTCCCAGGCCACGTTTCATACGGGCTACTGCCTGGGCAAGCTCTTCTCCAATATACCGAGTATAACCATCGGGTTAAATTTTCCACCACTACAGGATTCCTCTACACTCACTATAAACACTGTACCTTCGTTTAAGAAGGGTATTTGGAGTGGCGAAACCTGGCTTCAGAGTTACTATCAGGAAATAAAGCTGACCAAAGACAAAGCCGATGGTTTACCAGGGGAACCTGAAACCATCTGGTCTGTCAATTACAATCCCTATACTGTTCCAGCATCTAAAACCATCACCCTTTCCTGTGATATAAGCGGCAGGAATATTGTACCCGACTGTCGGCCGAAAAATTAAGGTCATAGTCTGCAGTGAAAGGCGTCCATAAAGAGCTTAAGTGAAATACTCAGCAGTAAAGTTTACTGGATTCAAAACGGGTTAGGGAAGAATAGCGAAGAGACTTTGGTTTTAAACACTCAAAAACGCAAAACTTTTTTGCAGAAATGGAATAATAACCAGCCCATTCCCGCCTGAATTTCGGTAGGGTCTAACCATGGACTTAAACGCAGTAGATCTATTTATCCGTGTAGCGGAAACCGGCAGCTTATCTGCCGCATCCCGGGCCCTTGACCTTCCGGTATCAACCATCAGCCGCCGTATTCAGGCTCTGGAAAAACAGCTGGATACCCGGCTGCTGGAGCGCACTACTCGAAAAATGCAGCTCACACTCAGCGGTGAAGACCTGTATGACAGTTGTGTCAGTGCTATCTCTACCCTGAAAGATGCAGAAAGCTCGCTGACCAACCGCCGGGACCTGCCGTCCGGTGTCGTACGTATTATTCTGCCGCCCGGTTACAGCCGTTATCTGTTTCTTCCCTTGCTTCAGCGTTTTCGCAGGCACTACCCGGATATCAGCCTGCGTATCAGCTCACAGGGGTCTGCCGGGGAGGTGAATACCGGAAGCACAGATATTATGTTCTGTACGGAGCCCCCCGATGATCACCGCTCCCTGACCCGCACCCTGATGAACTTTCATCACCAGCTGGTAACTGCCCCCTCTTATCGGGAGCAGATCGCCCATCTGGAACATCCGGAAGACCTTCTCCAGTACGATTGCATTCTCTACGGCAATAGCTGTAAGCCGGGCATATGGCAGTTTGAGAGCCGGGACCAGAACACTTCCTCCCGCATTCTTCCCCCCGATGACACAGTGTTTGACTGTTACTCCCAGGTTCAGGACGCGCTGCTTGCGGGAATGGGTATTGGTGAGCTGCCGGCCCTGATGGCCGGTCCACTATGCGAGCAGGGTTTGCTGGTACCTGTCCTGCCAGAGTGGCAGATGCATAAAGGCAGTTTTGATGCGGTGATACCTGTACAGCGTCAACTACCCAGGGCCGCCCGGGTGTTTATGGATTTTATGGAAGAGTATCTGCCATCGGCCATTAACTGGCCTCTGCACTAAATCAATTTACTCGGCTTGTTTTCTCAGATGACGCAGCAAACGCTGGGCATTCGCCCCCTCATCAGGGTAACGGGCTGAGTAAAGACAATATGAGGGCTGAATTCTGTTTCCGTCACTTAACACAATGGGCTGACCAAGGGCTTTGCCCACCAGGTTCCGGGTTTCTTTTTCCAGTCCCTTCTCCCGAATAATCATAAATTCATCCAGACAGCTTCGGGCTATGGTATCTTCAGGGGAAAGGGACTCCTCCAGAAGAAAAGCAATTCGCTTCAGGATCTGGTCCCCGGCACCATGGCCATACTCTTCATTCAGTTCCGCCAGGTTTGTCATGCGAATCAGGGTTATATCCAGAGAGTGTCGCCTGTGCCGGGCACGCAGACAGGCCATCTGCAACCTGTCCTGAAACAGGTGCCGGTTTGGCAGACCTGTTAGCGGATCATTCTGCCGGGCAAACATTTCCGCATCCCGACGACTCCCCACCTGCAGTGCCGATGAATAAATGCCCAGATAGTGCTGCACCTGCCCATTAATCACTATGGCCTGAATAGACACATGCTGGCGAAGGATTGAACCATTACGGCAACGGTTCCACAGGTCCCCACGCCACTTGCCCAGATGATGAACTTCGTTCCAGAGTTCCTGATAAAAAGCCCGGTCATGCCTCCCGGAACTGAATATGCCCGGCGTATTTCCCACCAGTTCATCCAGGGAGTATCCGGTTGTTTCAAGGATAGAATGGTTGGCACTGATAATCCTGTGGTCGGCATCGGTAATAAGAATGCCCTCGGCAATATTATTGAGTACCGTCTCGATTTTTTTCTGCTCAACCTCCTGCTGCCGAGTATAGGTGATATCCATCACCATATTCACCAGCACTTTGGTTTTCTCATCGGCGCGGAGCAGCCAGTATTTCAGTACAGAGTAAAAGCGGGGACCATCCAGGGTTTCCAGCACCATTTCATAACTCAGGCTTTCATCGGACTGAAATACAGTTTTATCAGGACGGCTAAGCTGGCGCGCCTCCCGATACTTTTCTTTCAAGTTATTTCTGTCTGCCCGCAGGATCTTCAGAAACGCCTCGTTCACTTCAAAAAACTCACCATTGTCCTCTATCAGGGCAATACCCACCGGTGCCCGCTCAATCATGATCTTGGCATTCTGCTGATAGGCCTGGATCATACGTTCCAGCATAATTTGATCATGGATATTCTCACCGATACCACGATATCCTATCAGCTCCCCCTGCCGACTTCTGAACGGTCGGCCACTGAGAGCAACCCAGAAGCCCTTTTTCCCCATGGGGAGTCGAATATCCCGTACAGGAAGGCCATTTTTCATGGCCAGGGCTGCACTGTCCTGCCCGGCTTTCTCCAGTAAGTTAATCAGTGACCGACCTTTGACCTCATCAAGACTGATACCTGTCTGCAGGGAGAACTGGGGAGAGACAAACGTCACTTTACATTTATCGTCAGTTTCCCAGAACCAGTCCGAACCACTCAGGGCAAAATCAGCAAAGCGATCCCTGGTAAGACGCAGTTCGTTTTCCAGATTCCGGTAAACTGTTATATCCGCCAGCATCCCTACAGCTCTGGCAGGTTCACCATTTTCCGTCCAGGCACAGATACGACCTTTATCCCTGACCTTTTTCCATTCTCCCTGCCTGGTCTGTATTCTGTATTCGGCTTCATAAAATTCCTTCTCCCCAGCCATATGCTGCTGCAAGGCCGTCATAACCTGATCCCGGTCATCGCTGTGAATAAGATCAAACCAACTGGAAAAACAGGGAGAGCGCTCCCCCGGCTGAAACCCCAGCATACAATCCAGTTTCGGACTGAAAAATACTTCATCCGTCAATGCATTCCAGTCCCACAGACCATCACAGGCTTCATTCAGGGCAAAAGCCAGCTGGGAATTCTTGTCTGTAGAATCAGCCTGTAATGGGGAGTCCTCTTTCAAGCTGACCAGATAATACAGTCGTTCCTCTACGATCACAGACATACAGGAAAGTTTCACGGGACTCCTTCCCGGGTTTATAGAAGACACGGACATGCTTTCTGATATTTCACAGAGGCGGATTATGTCCTCCTTTTCCAAGGGTAAAAATAATTCTGTCTTGAAAAGAGCGTTCACACCCTGGCCGACCAGCCTGTCGGAACTGTCACCCAGCAGCTGTTCAGCACAGCGGTTGGTACAGACAACATCACCATTTACCCCTACCAGAAACAGGGCCAGAGGCAGCCGACCATAAGTTGCAGAGAAAAATTCTTGGATTGCCAGAGACATAGTGCCCAAAGTCAACAAAAAAACAGAACAAATACCTCCTGAATCTTCATACACTCAGGAGAAGCCGGGAGGAATAGAAGGATACGCCCTATCTGTCGAGATGGTTTCACTACTTACAGTTAACTGACCTCCGACAAAGCCGGAGGCTTATCAGACGACGCTCTTAAAGGGCTTTTCGCGCCCAGGGGCGCGGCTCTAAAGCTAGCTCTTCATCAAGACCGACTGTACTGACAAAATATCCTCTTGCCCAAAAACACTCATCTGAAAAACTGCGATGGTTTCCTTTAAAGTGCCTTGCAATCGCTATCGCATATTTTCCCTTCAGGCAGTCGGCAATATGGGTTACATGTGTATTTCGACAGCAAAGTAGTTGGGGTTTAATTCTGCTCAGGAAATGCCATTCGCAAAACCATTCTTCATACGTTCAAGCGCAGCAGGGCGCAGACCGGACAAAGCTTCGTCATAAGCCAGCAGGTCTTTCAGGGCAAACTCGATACGTTCCAGGTAGAAAGGCTCGGAAGGATGATCAGCGGACTTCTCACCATTCAGAACATTTTCCACATCACGGATAATCAGATGCTCCGGCAGGTAGCAGATACGGCTGTTCTTGTAGCTGGTACCACGGAGTTCTGAAATCACAAAAGCGCCACCCAGGCCAGCAGAAACAGCGCACAGCAGAGCAGGCTTATGACCGAACTGCGCGGCGCCAAACCAGATCAGCAGATTCTTCAGCGCCGGAGGAGCCATACCATTCCACTCGGGAACAACAAAGACAAAACCTGTCGCTTCATTCAGCTGCTTGCGAATCCCATCCATGGCAGCCTCATCGTCCGCGCCTTCACCATCCCACAGGGGCAGAACTGTCTGACCCAGGTCGAGAATGTCCGCATCAACACCTTTATCCATCAGCTGCTGCAGGATAAATTCAGAAACCTTGCGGCTTTGGGATACTTTCTGCTGACTGGCAGAGATGACCAGAATACGGCTCACCGTGATGACTCCTGAAATTTTATTTTTTAAAAGCTTTTTTATTGTTTAAAAGCTTTATTTTTAGAAGATTTGTCTTTATATATTCTGATGAATTATCAGTCGCCGGAACATTATTAAAATGTCCCGGCGAAATCATTATTCACTGATTACCGGCTTAGTAATAAACCAGAGAGAGCTTTTCGGTCATGGCAGAATCACCCAGGGTGAACTCCGCATCACTGAAAGCAGCAATATCATCAATGCCGGCACCGTTAGAGTAGGCATAACCTTCCTTCGGAATACCATCAACCATATCAAAGTCCTGGTTGCCGTTCTCATCGTGGAATACAACAATGGCATAATTACCGGCAGGCAGATTAACAGAAGAAGTCGCCTTGCCTTTCTTTGGAGTCATTTCAAAAACAGCATCGGCATTTTCCAGATCAAAGGCGTCAAACGCACCTGCCTCGGAATAGATTGCACCATAAATAACACCGTGATCACTGCGAATATTCTCAACGTCAATAATCAGAGGGGTCGTTGTGCCTGCCTCTGTAACTTCACCACCTTCCCCACCAGCACTACCAAAGGTGTAGTAAAAACCAACAGCAACCAGCATGGTGAGGGACAGTGCTCCCAACAACATCATTGACTTTCTAAACATAAATCACCTGTTTATTTTTTCTTAGCGTATCTGTCGTATTATTTTTCAGCTTTCACGGCTACAGGCTCAAGTTTAGCCACATGCTCCGGTTCCCAGCCTGGCTTGCGGAACAGGTATCCTAACACATCCCCTAAACTCTTTGAGGACAGGACCTGCTCACCCAGACGCTGAAAGCCGTGGAAGAAAACAGTAATGGGGTTATTGTTATTAATGGGCTTAACAATACCGTAAGTCGGACGTTCTTCTTCCTCAGCGAAAGTACCGAACATCTTGTCCCACAGAATCAGAACACTGCCATAATTTTTATCCAGGTATTTCTCATCGGAGCCATGGTGTACACGGTGGTGAGAAGGCGTGTTAAAGATTTTCTCCAGGGGCCCGAGCTTGCCAACACGTTCAGTATGCAGCAGGGTCTGGTAGAGCTGGTGCAGGTTCTCAACCACGATAACGAAGATCGGGTGGAAGCCCAGCAGAACCAGAGGAATATGGAACAGGAAGGCCACCAGGCCATCCAGAGGACCAAAACGGAAGGCTACAGCAATATTAAAGAAGGGCGAGCTGTGGTGTACGGTATGCGTCGCCCAAAACATGTTGATTTCATGAGCCAGACGATGCTCCCAGTAGTATGCGAAATCCGCCAAAAAGAAGCAGACACAGAACGCAATTAAGGTATTCTCAATGGTGAACAGCGTGAATCCATTATTATAAATCCAGTAATAGGTCACCAGGATTACGGCGTAATAAAGAATTCCCGCACCGAGATATGCAAAGTAGGAAATGGCGCTGTTGACAATATCAACAATTTCAGCACCTTCAAAGCACTTATTCCAAAGCTTCCAGGCCATCTCATAAGTCAGAACAACCGCCGATATAATGATGACGATAAATCCTGCCCAAGCCTCCCAGCTCTGAGCAATATCCAACATTGAATATTCCACGCTTCTCTCCTCGACAATTTTTATATCTATAGTTTTTTATCATTTTTTTGAGACATTAATGTCTCACAGGCATTTTGGCAAGGAAATTTAACACAAAAAGTGCTCTTGAGTTTTTTACACAAACTTGACATCTCAAGCACCAGAATGGAACACTTAAGTTTCAAATATAAACTTGAATTTCTTCATTAATGCTCGGTAAAAAACGTCAGTCGACTCTTAACAGACTACTGGACAGCTCTCTCCGCCTCCTGGCCCAGGACACCAACACCACCATGGCTGAGATTGCCCAGGCATCCGGTGTTGGCCGTACGACTCTGCATCGCTATTTCCCTTCCCGGGAAGCACTGATGAAAGAGCTAAGCATTATGGCCATGCAGGAAACGGAAATCGCCGTAAACAAGATATGGTATGACTCTGACAGGCAATGTGCGAGCCAGAAACTGCTGCTTATCCTGGAAGCCATGATTCCCATTGCCGATCGCTTTCACTTTCTGCATCGGGAGCGCCTTTCCCTCCATGATGAAGACCTGAGCAATTCCTATAAAGCCCAAAGAAAAAATTTCAAGATCCTGATCAGAGAACTCAAGCAGGAAAGCTTTATTTCAAAAGAAGTTCCCGACGAATGGGCGGAACTGGCCATCGACAACCTGACCTGGGCGGCCTGGCAAGGGATTAATGAAGGGGTAATTGCCCCAAGGCAATCCGCTCAGATAGTCTTTAATAGCATTGCCGGCGGCCTGAACTGGTCAAAGTTGTAAACAGATAAAAGAATACCCCTTCCAAACAAAAAGACCTGCCAATGCGCAGGTCTTTTTGTTTTTAACGACTTAAAACTTCTAACTCGCAGTCAGCAATTCTGAGCGGTATTCTTTGGGGCTGAGACCAGTCCAGCGCTTGAAAGCCTTGCGGAAACTGCCGGTATCGGTAAAACCGGTAAGGGCAGCGATGGTTTCCGTATCCATGGCACTGTTCTCCAGATAATCAATCGCCCGACGACGGCGGTCACTGTTAACCAGATCACGATAACTTGTCCCCTTCTCAAACAACCTGCGGCGCAGGGTTCGGGAATTCAGGCCGAGGTATTCAGCCATAGTCTTCAGATCAATACTTTCCCCTTCGCGGCTGGCCAGCTCCCCAAGCACAATAACGGTAATATCCTGCTGACGGAAGTGGTTAATCTGCCGGAGCTTTTCTTCACAATGTTGCCGGGCGATACGGTAATTGATGGGATTCGCCCTGGGCAGGGACATCTTAAGAACACTGTCGTCAATAAAGTAATAGGTTTCAGGACAGTTAAACTTCACCGGGCAACGGAAGAAACGCTCGTAGTACTGGGCATATTCGGGCGGGTCATAGAAAAAGCCCACCTCACGGAAAGAGGTGCGCTCGCCAATCATATCCTCGACCACCGCCATAATCCCCATCAGAATAATCTCTGAAGAAAACGGCAGGCCCACAGGAAGCTCAACCTCCCGCCTTCTGGCCAGGGTTACCCGCATCCCCCCCGATGGCCGGGTCTGAATAAAATCAAAAGGGCAGCGAACGAATTCCCGATAATGGGCGGCAAGACCAAGGGCATGATCTACGTCCCGGCAGCTGGTCATGGCATTACCCAGAACACCCCAGCGGCTCAGATCCAGGCAGTTGCCTATAAGCAGGCCAATCTCCAGCCGTTGACTGCAGCGGAAAGCATTACGGTAAATAATATCGAACTGGCGCCAGGACAGAAGTATGCCCGGATCGGTGAGACATGCCTCCGGCAGACCGGTACCGGTCAGAAGCATCTTCAGCGGCACGCCCTCTTCCATCAACAGCTGATGTATCCGGTAGAGTTCGTTGCCAGGAAATAACGGTTGATCCTCAAACGACAATCGGGACATGGCACAACCCTGCTGTATTCTTGGTATTTACTGCAACCTGTTTACCCGATAACAGGCTTTTACTGTATTTTCACCTATGAAAAATAGAGTATGCCCTTATTAAATAAAATATGACAGCCTCTCAACAGCATACGGCCCGGGTGCCACATTCCTGCAGCTGCCAGACCATTTATTTTTTACAAATATTTATATTTTCAGCGTCCGAAAGGATTATCGATCCGGTAGCGCCACAGGCTGTCTTCCCCCTTGCCCAGCACTTCCAGAGCGGTAAACTCTTTCTTCTCGCCGTCAATTTCCGCAGACCACCCCAGGTTCACCAGGGCGGTATCGCCACTGACAAAGATGGTGCGACTGACCGGTTTCATGGATTCCGCGACAGGCACAAAGTGCTCCAGCTGCTGACGAATAGCGGCACGGCCACAGACCTCTTCACCGGATTCAGTGACAAACACCGCATTCTCTTCGTAAAGTTCAACCAGGGAATCCAGGTTCTTCTTCAACAGGCGAATCGTAAACTCTCTGTGGATATCTTCCGGTTGCATCCCACTCCCCCCTTAATGTTCACGCCTTAATAATTCAGCCGGAAGATGCCCATCCCAGGAAATACGACATCACTCCGGACGCTCCTGAGCCCTGAATTTAAGCAGTCAGAGCAGGGCGATTTTTGCGCATGGAGTCTTTCAGATAAATCTTGTTGCCACGGAAGATAAACAGGTCACAGCCCTGCACTTCAACTCTGGAACCATCAGCCATAGTGCCAGTGAACACCCACTCGGAAACACCCCGGTCACCGTGAACAAAGTGACGGTCGTTGTTCCACCTGGCGTCCGGGAACACCTCAAAGATCTTCTGGTAACCAGCCTTAACCTCTTCATACCCTTCGTAGCGGGTACCCATCACATCCGGGCCGGCGGAACCGTCAAAGATGCAGTCTTCTGTCATGAAGGACATCAGTGCTTCAACATCATGGGCATTCCAGGCAGCAGCGAAAGCCGCCAGATCTTCAGCGGTTACGGTTGCTTCTTCTACAGTGGCTTCAGACATGCTGTACTCCTTTTTGAAATAACTCAGCCATCGGCCCCACTGTTCAGTGCTGACCGGGTATTTGGGGTGATTCAGGCAGAAAACAGAGAATTCCTGCCCTGCGGCAGCGCCGACAAATTCAAGCTGACTGCGATAAAGGGGCTTATGCTTTTCCGGAACAGTGACGATATCGCCATCACTCCAGAGACCGACACCACGCAGACCGGCAACAACCCTGCCGAGGTCTTTATCACTTCCCACGGGCAGGCCGATATAAAGGCCATTGTTAGGGCCACCGGCACCGTCGAAATACAGCTGATAGCTGTCGACGATAGCGGCTACACCCTGCCCGCTCTTAGAAAGCATGATCTCATCAGACATCAATGCCACCCCTAGTCGAGAATGGAAGGCAGACGACGGCTGAGCTGCATCTTGTCGGATACGGCTTCACCGGTCAGGGCAAAACCGTACAGGTTCTGGCCATCTGTGTTCAGGGCGCGGATATTGCGACCGTTCACTTCAATCTGCCATTCACCGGGCTGACCGGCAGCCGGCGGAGACACAACCAGCGGGCAGGCGGGGGTCTTCACGCCAACGGGCATGGGACCATAGATAATTTCTGTGCGCTGACCAGCAAGGGTCTTGCCAAGGGCGCGGGCACAGGTCATCAGGGGCAGAACGTAGAGCAAATTCAGACCGTCAACTTCCGCGCAGTCCCCCAGGGAGTAAACACCTTCTACGCTGGCTTCCAGAACGCGGTTAACAGCAACACCACGACCTACTTTCAGACCAGCGGCAGCAGCCAGGTCGGTACGGGGACGCAGGCCGATCGCGGAAACAACGATATCAGCTTCCAGGACTTCACCACTGCTCAGGGTGACAGCCAGATGATCACCGGATTTATCCACGGAAGTGACACTGTTTTCCATATGGAACCTGGCACCCAGCTCTTCCAAAGCTTCCTGAATAGTATCCGCAACCTGACCAGGCAGCAGATCGGGCATAATCTTCTCACTCAGGGCAACGACATCAACGTCATAATCGCCGTTGCGCAGGTCGTTGGCGTATTCACACCCAATCAGACCACCACCAATAATTACTACACGACCACCTTCGGGCAGGCG
Source organism: Parendozoicomonas sp. 209JJ7-1 (assembly GCF_058147085.1). Taxonomy (NCBI): domain Bacteria; kingdom Pseudomonadati; phylum Pseudomonadota; class Gammaproteobacteria; order Oceanospirillales; family Endozoicomonadaceae; genus Parendozoicomonas; species Parendozoicomonas sp. 209JJ7-1. The sequence goes on from NZ_JBYVJU010000018.1 coordinate 26,905, forward strand.
CTCACGGAACAGAGCGTAGTCTTCCAGATCATTAATGGACAGAATGGTATCTGCGGCGTCACCATCCATGGGGATACGGATAGGCGCGGCCCCCAGAGCCAGAACCAGCTTGTCGTAACCGTGGCTTTCACCGGATTCAAGGACAACCTGGCGGTTATCGGTATCAATGCTGGCAACCGTGGTATGGGTGAGAATCTCCGCACCCAGAGTTTCCGCCATGGCTTCCGGAGTCTGCAGAGTCAGGGCATCTGCATCCTTTTTCTTGGTAAAGCCGGTAGACAGCATGGGCTTGGAATAGTTACGACCACAATCCGCTGTAATCAGCTTAAGAGGAGTTTCCTTATCCAGCTTGCGGAACTCTTTTGCCAGGTTATAACCGGCAAGCCCGGTTCCAAGAATAACGACGCCAGACATATTCAGTCCTGTACTGTTAATTTAATTTTGCAAAAGCTAATTTTATTATGCAAAAGCTGTCCCCCCACTCAGAGAACAGCTCTTTTCGGCCAGCCACCAGACTGTTGTCTACTTCGTATTACCGGCAGCAGCAGGAAATTTTTATCAGATTTCGATCATTTCAAATTCGTCCTTACCAACTCCACAGTCAGGGCAGAGCCAGTCTTCGGGTACATCTTCCCACTTGGTACCGGGAGGAATACCGTCATCAGGCCAGCCTTCGGCTTCGTCATAAATTACGTCACAAACAAGACACTGCCACTTTTTCATCATCACTCCTTTATATCAGGCTGCATAACCAGATCGAAACAAGACTTTACTGGAGCTGTTTAATCAGCTTTCTGCCAGACTGATGCGAATCCTCGCATCTGTTTTTCACACAGGTCAAACATGTCAACTTCAAGACCTGCTCTTTAAACTGCAGCCCTGGCCCCGGCCACCCCCAGAAAACTGGTTGTAACGAGTGAAAATAAAGTCACACACAATCCGATAAACCTTCATACAAGCCAGCCTTTTTCAAACCAGCCTATTATTGTCATTATCCCTGTCGAAACAGGTATCTTTTTAATTTTCCCTGAGCAAAAAGATTCCGGCAATCTGCATCAATCTATATTTTATTACGGTTCCCCAGCTATACCTTTTCGGTTTTGGATTACCCTTCAACCATTTAAAACCACCAAAACCAACTGCAAAAAATCCTGTTTATTATTGTCAGTCATTACACCCCAAGCCTACGGAACACTAAACGAACAGAGTGGCCAACAACCGGTTTTTGAAGGCCATTCCATCTAAGAGTACAGAGTCCCGACTTGAACCCGGCACCGCCCCACCATACCGTTGAGCCACACTGGCCTAACCGTATTTACTGGTTTGCCTGAAACAAAACAAAATAATTATAAGTGGGCAACAGACAATGAGCCATATAGCTAATTGGAAAGTCTTTACTTCCTCGCTTTTCTTTGCCGGTGCCGGATCCCTTTATATTGTAAACGCCCCCCAGGTTGTAACATCCCTAACCACTGACTGGGGCTTTACCAATCAGGAAGCCGGTCTGGCCACGACTATGCAGACCCTGGGCTCCCTACTGGGTATGCTGGTGATGCTGTTCAGCATCGAATCCATCAAACTACGCAAATGGGTTATCGGTAGTCTGCTGGTAATTGCCGCCTGTGAAACCTTCGTCGCTTTTGTTCACACGCCTGAGTTGTTTATTTCTGCACGACTGGTTGCAGGTATTCCTGCGGGAATGCTGTTTGCCGCTGGCCTTGCTCTTATCGGTTATCTTCCAAATGCAGAAAGACTGTTCGCGATCAGTCTGATAACAGCTTTTATCAGCGTTTCCCTCACCACTTATTTCTGGACCACTATTGTTGCCACTATCGGTTTGAAAGGAGTATTCCTTTTCGTCGCTATCTTCGCTCTCAGCTATATCACCATGTTCCGCTGGATTCCTGAATCAGCTGCACCTTATATCAAGGCCAACAGCACATTCAACGACAAATACAGTATAAAAGACCTGTTGAAGCCCCAGGCCCTGCTGTTGATGGGTTCCTTTATCCTGTTTTACGCCGGCAATATGGCTATCTGGACTTATTCCAGTCAGATTGGCATCGCCACCGGCATGGACTTCACCGAAACCACACACATCATCACTCTTACCCTGTCAGCCGGACTTTTGGCTTCCATCATTGCTGCCTTTCTCGGCATGCGTATCGGTTACCCGATGAGTTTCCTGATTGGGCTGGGTGGCATCGCCATCAGCGCCGTTATGATGTTCAGTATTTCCGACCAAGACAGTTTCCTGCTGACCTTCGCCGTTTTTAATTTCACCTTCAGCTTTGCCATTCCGTACTTCCAGGGCCTGCAGGCCCGCATGGACCCGACTGGTCGCCTGGTTATCGCCGGCCTGGTTGCGTCCCAGGTTGGCCTGACTCTCGGCCCAGCGGCGAGCAGCTTTTTGATTGGTGAAGGCACTGATTTTGCGCCCTTGTACTGGCTGTCCCTGACCTTCTTCGTCATCAGCCTGGCGCTGATTCTTGCCGCTATCCTGAAAATGCGCAGCACCGGCTCTCAGGTGTCAGGGCAACCGGCTTAATCACGAATAAAACCAATAACAACTTTATTAACAACCATTTATCAATAACCACTACAGGACACAGGAAAAATATGAGCGCTTCTGTCGAACTGAAAAGACATAGCAACATTGCTCTGCTGGAACTGAACGCACCGCCGGTGAACAGTCTCGGCTACGATCTGCGCTCCGACCTCCAGAACAAGTTTCAGGAACTAGTCGCAGACGACAGCGTTGAAGCTATCGTAATTACCGGCGGCGGTCGTTTTTTCTGCGCAGGCGCTGACGTGACCGAATTTGACAGCGGCAAAGCCCTGCAGGACCCCACCATTCCTGCCGTTTTCGATGTTATTGATGCCAGCCCCAAGCCTGTTATCGCCGCCGTGAACGGTGCTGCCCTGGGTGGCGGCCTGGAACTGGCTCTGGCCTGCGACTACCGTTTTGTATCCGTCAAAGCACAACTGGGTGTTCCCGAAGTCAAGCTGGGCATTATCCCCGGTGCCGGCGGTACCCAGCGTCTGCCCCGTGTGATTGACCTGGAAACCGCTTTCAACATGGCCTTCTCCGGCAAGCCGGTAAAAGCCGTCCAGGCTGGTCAGCTGGGTCTGGCTGATGAAGTGTCTGACGCTGAAGACTTCCAGGCGGCCGCTGTCGCCTACGCCCAGAAGCTGGTTTCCGAAGGTGCCCCCGCCAAGAACTGTGCAGACATCACTGTTGACGCTTCCAGGATTGCTGAAGGCTTCTTTGGTTCCAAGCGCAAGGGCCTGGTACCTGAGCGTAACCTGGCACAACTGGCTGTAATCGGTGCTTTCGAAGCCTCCACTCAACTGCCCCTGAAAGAAGGTCTGGCGAAAGAGTGGTCCCTGTTTATGGAGTGCCACGGTGGCCCTCAATCCCGGGCTTTCCAGCACCTGTTCTTCGCTGAACGTCAGGCAACCCGTATTCCTGGCATCAATCCCAAAGAGATTGCTACCCGCAACATCAAGAAGGTTGCCGTTATCGGTGCCGGCCTGATGGGTGGCGGTATTGCCATGAACTTCGCTTCTGCCGGCATTCCCGTAACCATGCTGGAGCTGAAGCAGGACGCTCTGGACCGTGGTCTGGGAGTCATCAAGAAGAACTACGACCGCACTGCTTCCAAGGGCCGCATTACCCAGGAACAGGCTGATGCCTGCACTGCGCTGATCTCCGGCACCCTGAGCTACGAAGACCTGGGCGACGCTGACCTGGTCATCGAAGCTGTATTTGAAAGCATGGAAGTCAAGAAGGCCGTCTTCACCAAGCTGGACGAAGTGTGCAAGCCCGGCGCGATCCTGGCTTCCAACACCTCTACCCTGGACCTGGACGAAATCGCCTCCTTTACCAAGCGTCCTCAAGACGTAATCGGTCTGCACTTCTTCAGCCCCGCAAACATCATGCGCCTGCTGGAGATTGTTCGCGGCAAGGAAACCTCAGACGAAGTTCTGGTGACCTCTCTGAATCTGGCCAAGACCATCCGTAAGCAGCCCGTTGTTGTTGGCGTTTGCTACGGCTTCGTGGGTAACCGCATGGTTGCTCCTTATTCCCGTGAAGCCTTCCGCATGCTACTGGAAGGCGCGTCTCCCGAGCAGGTTGACTCCTCTCTGGTTGAGTACGGCATGGCCATGGGTGTTGTTTCCATGGGCGATATGGCCGGTATCGATGTTGGCTGCGCCGCTGCTCAGGCCAATCAGCACGAGTGGGCTGAAGACAAGACCTACCAGGCTCTGCAGTTCAAACTGAAAGAGCTGGGCCGTCTGGGCCAGAAGACCGGCCGCGGCGTTTACATCTACGAAGGCCGCGACAAGATCAACGACCCCGAAACCATCGAACTGGCTGTTGAAATCGCCAAAGAGAACGGTATCGAGCGTCGCGAAATCTCCAAGGAAGAGATGGTTGAGCGCTGCATCTTCTCCCTGATTAACGAAGGTGCACAGATTCTGGAGGAAGGTATTGCCATCCGTTCCAGCGATATCGACCTGATTTACACCAACGGCTACGGCTTCCCCGCATTCCGCGGCGGCCCCATGCAGTACGCCGATGAAATCGGTCTGGACTCGATCGTTGCCGCCATGGACAAGTACCGCGAACAGCTGGGTGCTTACGGCGAAATGTGGTTCAAACCGGCACCGCTGCTGGCCAAACTGGCCAGTGAAGGCAAGAAGTTCAGCGAATACGTAGCGGGCTGAAATAGCCGCGGTATTATCGCAAACAGCCATGAGCTGAAAATGCCATCAGCCATAAAAAGGCGGCATTTTCAAAGGTAAAGAATAAGAAAAACAGAGATGGGGATCACAGTTTCAAATCTGTGATCCCCTGATGACAATAAATTTCAGTGGAGTAAGAAACATGCGTGAAGCAGTCATCGTTTCCTCAGCCCGTACCCCCATCGGCAAAGCTTTCCGTGGCGCCTACAACATCACCAAGGCTCCTACCCTGGCCTCTTTCGCCATCAAGGCTGCCGTAGAGCGCGCTGGTATTGATCCCAGCAAAATCGACGACCTGGTGATGGGTGCCTCCCTGCAGTCCGGTACCGCCGGCTGGAACCTGGGCCGCATGGCCGCTTTCGCTTCCGGCCTGCCCCAGAGCGTTGCCGGCCAGACTATCGACCGTCAGTGCTCCTCCGGCCTGATGTCCGTAGCTACTGCTGCCAAGCAGATCATCACTGACCGCATGGACGTAACCGTTGCCGCCGGTCTGGACCAGATTTCCATGGTTCAGAACCAGCTGGTTGAGTGGGTTATGAGCCAGAAGGACGACAATGTCCTGGCAGCCGAGCCCAACGCCTACATGCCCATGCTGCAAACTGCCGAGTACGTTGTTAAGAAGTACGGCATCAGCCGTGAGTCCCAGGACGAGTACGCTCTGTCTTCCCAGCAGCGCACTGCCGCCGCCCAGCAGGCTGGCATTTTCGCCGACGAAATCGTTGAGACCACCACCACTCAGATGGTTAAAGATCGCAACACCGGTGAAATCTCCTACAAAGAAGTAACTCTGTCCCTGGATGAAGGCAACCGTCCTTCCACCACTCTGGAAAGCCTGCAGTCTTTGAACCCCGTTATCGAAGGCGGCACCATCACTGCCGGTAACGCTTCTCAGCTGTCTGACGGTGCTGCCGCTGTTGTGCTGATGGACAGCAAGTACGCCGCGCAGAACAACCACGAAGCCATGGGTATCTACCGCGGCATGATGGTGACCGGTCTGGAGCCTGAAGAAATGGGTATCGGCCCGATGACTGCTGTGCCCAAACTGCTGAAAGCCCACGGCCTGACTGTAGACGACATCGACCTGTGGGAACTGAACGAAGCCTTCGCTTGCCAGGTTGTTTACTGCCGCGACAAGCTGGGCATCGACCCCAACAAACTGAACGTCAACGGTGGCGGCATCTCCATCGGTCATCCCTACGGCATGACCGGTACCCGTCAGGTTGGTCACGTCCTGCGTGAAGGTAAGCGTCGTGGCGGCAAGTACGCCGTTGTGACCATGTGTGTTGGCGGTGGTATGGGCGCTGCCGGCCTGTTCGAAATCGTTTAAGGCCGGGAGAAGCAGCAATGCCAGAATATAAAGCGCCCCTGCGTGACCTCGAGTTCACCATGAATGAAGTCCTGGGCTACGAGGCGCACTATGCGTCTCTGCCCGGTGGCGAAGATGCCTCTCCGGATATGGTGAAAGCCGTTCTGGAAGAAGGTGCTAAGTTTGTTGAAGGCGAAATTGTTGAAATTAACCGTACTGGCGATGAAGAAAGCGCCCAGTGGAAAGACGGTGAAGTCACGACGCCTGCCGGTTTTAAAGCCGCTTACGACAAGCTGGTTGAGAATGGCTGGTGTGGTCTGAGCCAGCCCGCCGAAATCGGTGGCCAGGGCCTGCCCAACTCCCTGAACACTGCCTTCTATGAAATGCTGGCCGGCGGCAACCTGAGCTGGGCGATCTACCCCACCCTGACCTGGGGTGCGATTGAGACTGTTGCCGCTCACGCCGCTGACGATATCAAAGCCAACTACCTGCAGCCTATGGTTGAAGGTCGCTGGTCCGGTACCATGTGTCTGACCGAAGCCCACTGTGGTTCCGACCTGGGCCTGCTGAAAACCAAAGCCGAGCCTAATGGTGACGGCAGCTACAGCCTGACCGGTTCCAAGATCTTTATTACCGGTGGTGAGCACGACCTGTGTGAGAACATTATCCATATCGTTCTGGCTCGCCTGCCCGGCGCACCTGAAGGTGTGAAAGGTATCTCCCTGTTTGTTGTTCCCAAGTTCAACGTGAACGCTGACGGCTCACTGGGTGACCGTAACCCCGTAACCTGTGGTTCCATTGAACACAAGATGGGTATCAAGGCGTCTGCCACCTGCGTTATGAACTTTGACGGTGCCAAAGGCTTCCTGATCGGCCCTGAGAACAAGGGCATGGCCTGCATGTTCACGTTCATCAACGAATCCCGCCTGGGCGTTGCTGTGCAGGGGCAATCCACTGCCGAGCATGCTTTCCAGGGTGCTCTGGCTTATGCCAAAGATCGTATTCAGATGAAGGCGATTCCCCGTCACTCCCCGGAGAAGGCTGCTGACCCGATCATCGCCCACCCGGATGTGCGTCGTATGCTGCTGACCCAGAAAGCCATCGCCGAAGGTGGCCGTATGTTCAATATGTACTGCGCCAAACTGGTTGATATCAAGCATCGTGGTACGCCCGAACAACAGGCTGATGCCGAAGCACGCCTGGCTCTGCTGACACCTATCGCTAAGGGCTTCATGACCGAAGCCGGCCAGGAAGCCACAAAAGAGGGCATCCAGGTATTTGGTGGCCACGGTTTCATCCGCGAATGGGGCATGGAACAGCTGGCACGTGACGTACGTATCACTGCCATCTACGAAGGTACTACCTGCATCCAGGGCCTTGATCTGCTGGGTCGTAAGATTCTGCCTACCGGTGGCAAGCTGCTAACCAATTTCACCAAAGAGATCACCGAGTTTGCCCAGGCTCAGACCACTAACCCGGCTCTGGCAGACATGGCGCAGACTTTGATTGCAAAAGTGGAGCTCTGGCAGACCCTGACCGGCGAGCTGGGTGAACGTCTGAAGACAGACGGTCCCAACGAGCTGAACAGCGCCTCCGTGGATTACCTGATGCTGTCCGGTTACGTGATTCTGGGTTACTTCTGGCTGCAGGCCGCTGCCGTAGCTGCCGAGAAAGAAGGCGCGTTCTACACCGCCAAGGGCCAGACTGCCAATTTCTTCTTTAAACGACTGCTGACCCGTACTACCTCTCTGGCGGAAAATATCCGTGACGGTGCCGAGACACTGACCGCGATCGACGAAGAAGCATTTGCGTTCTGATCTGCTTGTTTTCAGCCAGTTAGTGGCTGCTACTTCCCCCGGTGGCTGCTGACGGCTTTTTACAATCAAGGGCCGATACGGATGTCCGGCCCGATAACGAATGACAAGTAAATTCCAATAACAAAGTGCAGGCTTATGAAAACTGATTTTTGGAGCGACAAGCGCGCACCCGGCGTTCCCAACAGTGTCGATACCAGCAAGTACAACTCTCTGCTTGAGGTTGTCGAAGCTGCATTTGAGAACTTTTCCGAAAAAGATGCTTTTACCTGTCTGGGCAAAACCCTCTCCTACAGGGAAGTGGATTCCTTAAGCCGTAATTTTGCCGCCTGGCTGCAAAACCACACCGAGCTTAAGCCCGGCGATGCTATCGCCATACAGCTTCCCAACCTGCTGCAATACCCTGTTGTTGCCTACGCCGCCATCCGTGCGGGCCTGATTATTGTCAACACCAACCCGCTTTATACTCTGACCGAACTGACCCATCAGCTGAAAGATTCCGGTGCCAAGGCTATCGTCACCCTGACCGCCAACCTGGAAAATGTATACAAAGCAGCGGAAGGTTCCCAGGTTGCCCACGTTATCGCAACCGGTCCCGTAGATTTGGTTGTACCCCAGGCCGAAGGTTTTGTTGCTTCTTCTGAAGCCATTCCCACCATCGCCTTTAACGAACTTCTGGAGCTTGGCGCTGCTGCCTCTTACACCCGCCCTGATAACAGTGACCAGTCATCACTGGCGATGCTTCAGTATACTGGCGGCACGACAGGTGTCGCTAAAGGTGCCATGCTGACCCACGGCAATATTATTGCCAACATTGTTCAATATAACGATGGCATCTACAAAGAAGTGAAAGAAGACGGCAGTCTTCTGGTTCCCGCCGGAGAGCAGATCGTTGTAGCTCCTCTGCCGATTTATCACATCTACTCCTTCACCATGAACCTGATAGTTTACCCTTCAAGTGGTGATCACAGTATCCTGATCCCTAATCCGCGGGATATGGATCAGTTCATCGCCGCCATAAAGCCGTTCAAATTCACCCTGCTGGTAGGCCTGAATACCCTGTTTATCGGCCTGATGCATAGTCCCAAGTTTGCCGAGTGTGATTTCAGCGCCCTGACTCTGACCCTCTCCGGCGGTACTGCCCTGAAGAGCGAGGTTGGCAAAAAGTGGGAGGAGTTTACCGGCTCCCGGGTTATTGAAGGCTACGGCCTGACCGAAACCTCTCCGGTTGTATCCGCTGGCCCTCTCGGCGCCATGAGCAAAGACGGCACCGTAGGTCAGCCTGCTCCCAACACCGAGATCAAGACTGTTGACGCCGACGGCAACGAAACGTCTCTGGGCGAGCGTGGCGAACTCTGTGTACGCGGCCCCCAGGTAATGGCCGGTTACTGGCAGCGTCCGGAAGCTACGGCTGAAGTGATGGACAAAGATGGCTGGTTCTATACTGGTGACGTTGCAGTTATTGACGAAGACGGCTTTATCAAGATTGTTGACCGCCTGAAGGATATGGTGCTGGTTTCCGGCTTCAATGTTTACCCGAACGAGATTGAAGACGTAGTCTCCAGGTGTGACGGCGTTGTCTCCTGCGCGGTTATCGGTGTTCCCGATGAAGCCAGCGGGGAAGCGATTCGCCTGTATGTTATCCCCAGGGATGAAAACCTGACGGAAGATGCACTCAAAGCCTGGTGTAAACAGCACCTGACCGGCTACAAGGTACCCAAACAGATTGTCTTCCGGGAAACCCTTCCGACGACAGCTGTCGGCAAGGTTCTGCGTAAAGACCTTCGCGCTGAAGCACTCAAAGAGATGGAAGAGTCAGCCACTGTTGCATAAACTTCCCTGCGGCGGGGGACCCGTTCCCGCCGCTCTTTGCACAGGTTTCATTTATAACAGCCCGTCAATATCTCCACTCCACCTGACTTTCCCTTCCCTGGTCTTACATGAACTGCGGCCGGGCTGCCACGGTTACTATCATATTTGTAACTGCTCATATTTTAGCCTCCAGTGATGTCTTCCCTCGGGAATAAGGATTCTGCACATCCCATTGACCATAAAAATTATAAATTTCCTGCCCATCTATTGTGACAGTTTCCGTAATCACATAAGCGTTAGATTCGTATGATCTAAACGGAGCGCTAGAAAAAGATATTCTCAATTGATGAGCTTTCCCGCCAACCATGGCTGTTATCACCGTCGGATCGGGTATATAGTAAAGCACGGCTCCCTCGAATTCGTACCAAAACGTAAACGCGAACTCTATATAAATCGACTCCCCCGGATTGGCACGCATACCTGATCGACAACAATCAGATTGTGCGCAGTCACAGCTGTTAATGTTATTAATGCCGACCAGCCAGGGCAATGGTGGCGGAGTAACAGTCATTGGGCTGGACTGTGTATTATGGAGCCTGACACTCAACCAGGCCGTTGATGTTTCAAGAGCCATTGCCATGTGAGAAAGAAACAGCAAGACCAATCCGCAGTATTTATTTACCCTCATTGTCAACAACCTTTATTTAATGCTGTAAATGGATAACCCAGAATGATTCAAAAAACGGCCTAATGACAATGTCCATCCGGGTTGTTCAGATTAAACTCAGGAGCCCATGTTGCGCCCCAGATCCTTACAATACCCCCTGGCTGAATGGCCGTGTTGGAAGTGGTATGATCTGTACCAGAAAAAGAACCATTACAAGTGTTCAAAGAAGTCACACAAATATGCGGCGGAGCTGCCACTGCCACTATCATATTTGTAACTGCTCATATTTTAGCCTCCAGTGATGGCTTCCCGCGCGGATAAGGAGCATTCACATCCCATGTATCATAAGAATTATGAATTTTCTGCCCATCTATTGTGACAATTTCCGTAATCTCATTAGTGTTAGATTTGGCTGAAATATACGGAGCGCTAGAAAAAGATATTCTCAATTGATGAGCTTTCCCGCCAACCATGGCTGTTATCACCGTCGGATGGGGCATATTCCACACCCGGGTTCCAAACATTCCGTACCAAAACGTAAACTCGAAGTCGATATAAATCGACTCCCCCGGATTGGCACGCACACCTGATCGGCAACAATCAGACTGTGTGCAGTCACAGCCGTTAAGGCTATTAATTTTGACCAGCCGGGGCAATTGTGGTGGAGTAACAGTCATTGGACTGGACTGTGTATTATGGAGTCTGACACTCAACCAGGCCGTTGATGATTCAGCCATTGCCATGTGAGAAAGAAACAACAAGACCAATCCGCAGTATTTATTTACCCTCATCATCAACAACCTTTATTTATGCTGTAAGTGGCATAATCCAGAATGATTCAAAAGACGGCCTAATGACAATGTCCATCTGGGTTGTTCAGATTAAACTCAGGAGCCCATGTTGCACCCCAGATCCTTACAATCCCCCCTGGCTGAATGGCCGTGTTGGAAGTGGTGTGATCTGTAACAGTAAAAGGCCCATTACAATTGTTCAAAGAGTTCACACAAATACTCAGCCTATCACCAGGGAACACACCAAAAGCCTGACGGTAACTACTCAACGAAATCGGCCTGTCAAAAACACCACAATAATCTTTGAACAGCGTTTCATTTTTTAAATAACCAATAAAAGCCAGGCCCGACACCGGTTCTACACACACAACGGGGGGATTGGCTGACTCCGGGTAACTTTTTAACCGCAGAGACGGCCAGAATCCGGTATCAAACTGAAGTGCATTGTAATGCGGGTAGTATTTACCATAGGTAAGTCTGTACCCTGGATCTGACTGGCCAGGAGAGTAACCGCCTTCCCAGACATGGACATAGCGCAATTCCTCAGGCCCGCTCATGTTCGGAGAAGATTTGTCAACACAGACTATTGCTTCTCTGATTTTTTTGGCTAACGATGGTTTCCCTCCCTGATAGTAGCCAATCTCCACCTTTACAGGCGTCTGATCAGTAAAACAATTACCAGGAGGCTGGCCATTCTCTGAATCACCGCTCAGTTTTTCAAAGGAGAAAAAGGGCATCTGCTGAGACGGGTAGTGCGTCTTGTCGCAGTCCCCAATAGCAATATAGTCCCCCAGAGGTACGGACTCCGCCCTCACCAAAGCATCTGTATACAGAGCGCCGAAACACAGTAACCCTCCCTGCCAGATGGCCCGCCACAGGCGGAATCCGGCATAAATATGAAGCACGCCGCGCCATAATAACAAACTTCTTATGTCGTCTTTTGTAAGCATGATATGCCTCTTTCAGTTGCCCATTGGCAATCTGCAAAATAGACGCTCCACACATAATCCACAAACAGTTAACAGGCCTCCATAATAGCTGGAGATTTATCCGGGAAAAGAAAGCCCGGCTGTTTAGCCGGGCTTTCTTTGTATCCCTGTAAAGCTCAGAGCAAATATTTTTCTTCAATCACCGGATCAAGAAACTTATCAGCGATCGGCTCCTGGTGCTTCTCATTTAGTGCATAACCGCACATTCTATTGGCCCAGTACTGATGGAAATCAACAACAATCCTTTCCATCTCAACAAGTTTTCCTCCCACCGATTTACGGGATTTCATGCCCTTCTGCACCAATTCACAAATCTTCCGGTCTTCCTCGTTAGACTTCCGGGTTTCAGTATCTGTCAGTACCGACAGGTAAGAAACTTTCCCTGCCCAAACACTGCCAAAGCGCACAGAAACTGACTCTTCATCCAGGGGAATAAAGGATGCCCACTCAAGGGAGTTATAGGTCAGCATGCCAACAAACGACGGAGGAATACTGATGAGCACATACTGCTGGTATATATCAAATCTCGCCGGCTCTGTCTCAGGTTCAGGGGATTTCCAGCTAAACCGGGGTTTCTCAGGGGCAAAAGTGCCACCGGTCAAACTCCAGTCCGGAGAGCCGGCAATATAATAGGCATCTTTGGTCGCTGTGGTTTTTTCGAGGGTCTTTGGATGCACAGAGAACAGATGATAAGTCTCTATGGCATTTTCAAAAGCGACCTTCCAGTTACAGTTCCAGACCTCCTCACCATAGGTATAGCCCTGGTCAAAGCCTGTGGTCTGGTAGCCCACAAGGTAGTTCTGCATCCACCTTAACCTCATCCCCAGGTCATCCGGTCGTTCCGAAAGATTAATGAAGACAAAGTTCTGCCAGGTTTCAACGTGGTAGCGGGGCAGGCAGTGTTCATCTTTTGCAACAGGAATAGAACCCTCATGGGGGATATTGACCAGCGCTCCCTGATCATCGTAAGCCCAGGAGTGATAGGGGCAGACGATGGATTCCCCCAGTTTTCCTGCCCCTTCTTCCACAAGGGGTGTCCCCCGGTGCCGACAGCTATTGGACAGAGCCCGGAGTCTCTGGTCCTTACCGCGAAGAACGATAACCGGCTCACCGGAAATATTCAGTGAGATATAGTCCCCCGGATTCTCAAGCTCATAAATTGTGCCGACAAGAACCCAGTCTTTAAAAAATATCCTCTCACTTTCCTTATCGAAGACATCTTTATCATGAAAGACACGAAAAGGGAGGGAACGGGCACTTTCAATCGGCTGGGCAGCAATCTTCCCGGCCTGTTCAAGGATAACGCTCATAGGCTGACTTCACTGCTGTTCATTATTATGCCCAGGCCATGTACACGACAGTAAATTCCTGAACCCTGCTTACCAAAAGTATAAAAACGGCTTTGAGATTAAAACAACACCAAACACGGCCCAGTGCCTAACAATAATCCAGCACATCACCGGATTGCTGCGTCTTTCCAGGATTTCTATAAGCCATTCTGGCCTATGTAAACATCCATCACAACCATCAGCCCCAGAGTGCGTAGTAATCCCCTAATATTGCCAGACTCAGAGCAATAAGAACTGTCAGTGCTCCACTGACGGCAGAGGAACCCTCACAACCAGAGCCTGTGCCACTTTTTTAGTATCATAATTTTATGGCAGCATCATTGGCCCGCGTGGCAGCATTGTAAATTACCTTCCTGCTTTACCTTCCTACTGTATTGACCTTCCCCTGCCCAAACCCTATGATGCGGTTCAAAGTGAACGTTCGCTCACCACACAATAAAAGTGTTCCTGAAATACTTTTTCAGGATCCAAAAAAGAACTAAATCCAGGCCCTTCACCAGCCCGGGAATTATGGGGACACGGCAATGACAGATACAGCAACCATCGACACTGTTGAGCAGAACTTCAAAATGGCCATGCGCGAACTGGCCGCCTGCGTAAACGTTATCACCACAGAACATGGAGGCAATATCGGTGGCCTGACTGCCACCGCCGTCTGCTCCCTGTCCATGGACCCTGCCTCCATCATCGTTTGCGTTAACCGTTCCGCAAGTGCTTACCCCCTATTCGAAGCTGGCAAGAAAATGTGCATCAACCTTCTCGGCCAGAACCAGCAGGCTGTTGCCAATGTATTTGCCGGTCGCAAGGGTGTTGAAGGCGCAGACCGCTTTGACGCAGAAGGCCAGTGGACCCGCGCTGATAACAATGTTCCCATGCTGGACGACGCCAATGCCAATATCGTATGTGAAATCGCTGAACTGAAGCAATTTGGCACCCACACCATCTGCATCGGCAAGGTTGTTGAAGTCCGCGTTAACGAAGGCAATGCGCCTCTGCTGTACGCCGGTCAGGGTTACGATACCCTGGCGAGCATGGCCTAAGCAAAGGAGCGCGCTATGAGCGAAACTCTCTGTCAAGAAGAGCTCTATCAACTGAGTGCCGTTGAGCTGACCCAGCGTTACCGGGAAAAAAGCCTGTCACCGGTAGAGGTGCTGGAGTCTTCCCTGGCGCGCATCGAAAAACTTAATCCCGTCATCAACGCCATTTACCACGTTGATCGTGAAGGTGCCCTGGAACAGGCCAGAGCCAGTGAACAGCGCTGGCAGAAAGGCCAGCCCTCCGGCCCCCTGGATGGTATCCCTACCTCCGTAAAAGACGCCCTGCCCGCCAAAGGCATGCCGGTCTTTCGAGGCAGTGCCGCTTCCCTGTCGAAAGGGGTGATTGCCGATGATGACTGTGCCGCCGTCGCACGCCTGAAAGAGAGTGGCGCGGTGATCTACGGCAAGAACACCATGTGCGACTATGGCATTCTGCCCGCTGGCTACAGTTCCAAACACGGCATTACCCGCAACCCCTGGAACACCGCCCATAACACCGGTGGTTCCAGCTCTGGTGCCACTGCCGCTGTAGCCGCTGGTTTTGAAACCATGTCAATTGGTACAGATATTGTCGGTTCTATTCGACTGCCGGCGTCTTTCTGCGGCATCTTTGGTCACAAGCCCAGCTATGGCCGTGTGCCCTATTACTTCCCCAACAACCCGGCACTGGTTGCAGGTCCTCTGACCCGCACCGTGGCTGACGCGGCACTGATGATGAATGTTATCACCCGCCCGGATGTGCGTGACTTTACCGCCCTGCCCTACGATAACTGCGATTATCTGGAAGAGATCAAAACCCTGCCCACCAAAGGCAAACTGGGTCTGATTACCGATCTCGGCCTGGGCACCACTCCTGATCCAGAAGTAATAGCTGCTGTAAAGAAGTCTGCGGAAGTCTATCGTGCGGCAGGTTTTGAAGTGGTTGAGATCGCCGCCCCCTTCAAGAAGGGTGAAGATGCCTGCGCCGAACGTTACTACATTGCCCGCTGCTACAACGAATTTTCTCAGTGTCCTGATCAGGACAAGGCTGAGGTCATCCAGAACTGGAGCCGCCTGAACGAAACACAAAGTGCTGACCAGCTGTTCGGTGACTGGATGGCCATGCAGAAGCTTCGCGAGCGCACCGCAGCCCTGATCCAGGAGTTCGACTTCCTGCTGCTGCCGACTACACCGGTTCCGGCTTATGCCGCAGAACTCCCCGCAGCACAGATGGATGAACTGTTTGGCCCCTGGGCTAATAACTTCCTGTTTAACCTGACCGAACAGCCCGGCTCTTCCCTTAACTGTGGATTTACCAGCGCCGGACTGCCTGTCGGCCTGCAGATTGTCGGCCACAGATTTGATGATCTCGGCGTACTGCGCATGTCCGCCCTGTTTGAACAATTGAGAAAATCTGAACTGCCGGAAGCGGAAACCCGCATTCCCCTGTAAAGCCCGTTCAAACAGAATACAGGTTTGTCATCTGGCATCGTCGCCAGTCTCCTTGCCGCCTCATTTTGAGGCGGCTTTTTTATGGCGGGCCATAAAAAAATGGCAGGCCTGGTCTTCCCCCGCCCAGACCTGCCTCCCGGCGGCTTACATCCGGGAAAACTGAACTTTAAGACAATTTAATAACTTATTTTTAAGACCCTTAGACCTTCATTCCTTCAATTCTCTTTCTTCCCACCAGTCCACGGCCTGCAGGATTTTATTAATTGTTCCCCCTCCCAGATAAGAGAGAAACCCACCCGGAGGCATTGGGATAGCCTTGCGGTTAACAATCCAGAAATCTGTCAACTCAGTCTTTTTATCCAGCACCAGATCAGCAATCAGCCGACCATTCAACTGTGAAAGAGATACACCATGCCCCATACAGCCACTGGCATGAATGACCCTGCTGTCACCCAGGAAGCATATTTCCGGCACAAGATTGAGATTGACAGAGACGGCACCTCCCCATTTGTAGTAGATACCCTTGTTTTTCAGGGTTGGGAACAGCCAGTACAGATGCTTTTCCAGGGCGGCCCAGGTCTTTTCGTTATGCCATTTATCCATTTTGGTGCCGGCATCCAAGCCAACATTACCTCCACCAATGGTGATACGACCACATTTGGTAATCCTGATGTAGTGGACCAACTGACGATTGTCTTCTATAGACATGCGCCCGTCCCACTTGATGTCCTTCCATTCCTGCTCAGTCAGGGGTTCAGTCACAATCTGGTAGGTCCAGACCGGGCGCTGCTTTCTTCTCAGCTTGCCATTAAAGTTGGCCGTATGGGCCCAGGCATTAGTGGCCATCACCACTTTATTCGTCTTGATTCTGGCTGCTTCTGTATGAACCCAGACAGAATCCCCCTGTCGGTCCATATCAATAACTTTCGTGTTCTCGTATATCTGAGTACCCGCCTCCAGAGCCAGACGCTTTAGCTCCTGGGTATGCTTACCCGGGTCAAGAATCCCCGTTCCCGGTTCAGCAATGGCAGCCCGCACATTAGGCGCATTCAGCCGCGCCTGAACGGCATCCCGTTCCAGAAACTGATAATCATCAGTACCCATCATATCTGTCAGCAGCTTATAGGTTTTCCGCAGGCGCTTTTCCTGGGCTTCACTGTAAGCCAGGCGCCACATGCCAACATGCTCATAGTCAGAATCCAGCTTTTCCTTTTCCACCAGATCCTTGACAAAGTTGACCGCCTTTTTCATGTACTGCTGGGCTTCGACTGTCTTTTCCCGCCCCCAGAACAACTCCGTCACTTCCGGTTCAAGACCGAAAAGCGTCATATTAAAGCCACCGTTACGCCCGGACGCCCCAAAACCAATCTCCTTACCTTCCAGCAGCATCACTTTCTTTTTCGGGTTATCCCTGAGAATTTCCCGGGCAGTGGTCAACCCCGTATAGCCTCCACCAATAATAACGACATCTGCCTTATAATCCCCTGCTGGCAGAACCGGTTCAGGTGAAAAATCTCCAAATTTGTATTGCCAGAACGAGAGATTTTCATCCATCGCCTGCTTAACGCTTCGGGACATAAGCAGCTCCTTTCATTATTTCCGTTCGCTTTCTATTTGCCATTTATTTAATAGTACGTGTACTATTAAATCAACTGGCAATTTCAGAAGACTTCTGGAAGTACCCTGATAAAAATAAAAAATGGGAAATATCTGTACCAAATCCGGCACCGGTCAAAGAGAGCACGCATCAGAAGAACACAACCATCACTTACGTCGATTAAGAGATGACGAGACAGCACACCCAAAAATAATAAACATAACCGGAGGGTCTTATAAGGGACAACTGATGTGAACTTTAACATAGCCCTGGGATATAACCCTGGAAAAACGATTACACGGATTGATCCGGAAAGCTGAAAACACTAACCGGCACCTGAGATAAAACAACTCAAAACCATAAAGCCGGAATAGCAATAATAGATAATACAAACATCAGATTTATTATGAAAAATAAATTATTTATCCCGGCCCTGCTATCACCTGCGAAAGCGCGACCACGTTCAAATCAAAGAACAAAGATAAGGGAAGGGTCCATTAAACAGTACACGTACTAAAAATATATTCCAATGATTTTGCTCATACATTAAGCTGCCAGAGCAGCAATAGATAAAAACAATAAACATCTGTCACGGAGCGGCTTATGCTGGAAACTCCCCTACCCCGAAGAAGATTTCTCAAACTGGGCGTGCTTGGCGGAAGTGCTGTGCTTCTGGGTTGCGACAGCAAAACCGAAAGCCCAAAGCCTGCTGTAAGAAAACATCCTCTGTTAGTTCTGGATGAGAAAGAGGCTGCGGTGTTAACCGCCCTGGCCGAAGCGATTCTGCCCGCCGGTACAGGACAGTTTCCATCTATCGAAGAAGCCCGGGTCATTGAACGACTTGATGAAGAACTTTTTTTTGTCAGCACTGGGATTCAAGAGGATTTCAAACTCGCTGTTCAGGCCATCAATGTTGTTCCCCTGATGTACGGCTACTTCAGCTTTTTTACTTCACTGTCGAAACCTGAACGCCTGGAGTGTTTCCGCAAAGCCCAAGACACCCGCTTTGATGCTATTCGCGCCGCCGGCAACGGTTGTCGTATGGCTCTCAACCTCTACTACTTTGGCCATGAATCCACCTGGAAAGCCATTGGCTACGACGGCCCCTTCGCTACCGGCCTGCCTCAACAGCTCAGCGAACAGAGAAAGTATTATCAACAGGTGGTCGAGGGTTAAGCCATGGATAACAGGATTTATCAGCAAGCAGACTACGATAACTTTAGCGACATCAACACCGAAGTCTGCATTATCGGCAGTGGCTGCGGGGGCGCGACACTGGCCAAAAAACTTACCGACCAGGGCTGGGATGTAGTCATTGTTGAACGGGGCGGCTACTACCCCAACAGCAAGATGGACCAGAACGAACTGAATATGAGCGGCAAGCTCTATGGTGACCGCGGGCTGGCCTCAAGCCATGATGGTGGCAGCGCCCTGATGTATGCCAACAATGTTGGCGGCGCATCCGTCCATTACTGGGCCGACAGTTACCGCACTCCCGAAGACAAGCTGGCCCAATGGCAGGACAGCTACCATATGCAACACCATACAGCCGAAGATTTACTGCCCGCTTTTGAAGAGATAGAAAAGAATCTGAATATTCATCCGGCCACGGACGAATACTTTAACCCCTCCAACAATCTTTATCGTAAAATCAGCAAAGAACTTGGCTGGCACGGGCACCGGGTACCCCAGGCCCGCAAGCACTGTCAGAAATCCGGTCACTGTATGCAGGGCTGTCTGTACGATGCCAAGCAGAGCCAGATGATCACCCATATTCCCATGGCCATAAAGCAGGGAGCCATGGTATTTGCTGACTTGAGTGCAGAACAGTTAATAACCGATGGACGCAAGGTCACCGGCCTGAAAGTTGCGGTGATGGACCGAAAAAGAAACCGTCTATCAGATAAAACTTTCACTATCAAAGCCAAAGTCTTTGCTGTAGCTGCCGGCGGTTTTTCCACGCCCTATTTCCTGCTACGCCAACAGGAGCTGGCCAAAGATCTGCCCCAGCTGGGCAAAAACCTCTCCATGAATCCATCAGCCATGATGCACGCCCTGTTCGACCAGGATATGACCCAGTGGCGCAATATTCCCGCAGCCTGGGGTATTGATGAATTCCGGGTGGCACGCCATAAAAATGGCTCTTACCAGGAAGGCGGCTATCTACTGATGCCCAACCAGATGCAACCTGCGGGTATTGCTGCCACTCTGCCAGCAACAGGCAGCGAAATGGCCGAATGGATAAGCCAGCTGAAACATATCGGCGGCTCCATCGCCTGGATGGATGATGTCGAAAGTGAGCTGGGTGAAATACGACTTAAGACCAATGGTGCCCGGGAGGTTTATTACCCCTACGGTGAAGTCACCAAACAGATACTGAGGGACTCTCTGAAAAAGCAGGCCATCCTTAACTTCCGTGCCGGAGCAAAGAAACTGATGGTGGCGGGCCAGGAGCGGGTTGCTCTGGAGAATGAAAGCCAGATAGACGCCATTGATCGTATGAAAATCGATGCCGGAGGTCTGTTCCTGGCCTCTCCTCATCCAGGCGGCGGCTGTCGCATGGGGAGAAACACCAGTGAATCGGTCGTAGATTTCAGCCACCGGGTTCACACCATGGATAACCTGTATGTATCCGACAGTTCGGTATTCCCAACCAGCAGCTCTCTGGACCCAAGCCTGAGCATTATGGCCTTCAGTCATATTGCTGCCCGGTTTATCCATCAGCAACACGGCTAACCCGGAAGGGGTAATGCCCCTTCTATTTGGTATTTCAGCAGGAGGGTGAACCCGCAGGCAGTACAGGGCAAACCTGACCATTCACAAATAATAATAAATACACCGGATATCAGGATGAGCGAAGTCAAAACCAGTATCTGCACCCTGTGCGAAGCTATGTGTGGCGTGCGGATTGAAGTTGAGGGCAACAAAATATTGTCAGTGCGGGGCAACCCGGACGATGTGATGAGCCAGGGCTACATCTGCCCCAAGGGCGTGGCCCAGAAAGAGATTCATCATGATCCGGACCGACTGACCAAACCACTGATAAAAGACAACGGTGAATGGCGGGAAGCGGAATGGACAGAAGCTTACGATCTGGTTGCCGAGAAAATGTACGACATTCAGTCCCGCCATGGCAATAATGCCTGGGGTTACTACTTCGGCAATCCGGCAGGACATGACTACAAACAGATTTATGCCATGATCGCCACCCAGAAGGTGATCAACAGCCGCAGCATTTTCTCCTCCAACTCCGTGGATGCCCACCCCAGGGTTCTGGTCTCCTACTTTCTCTATGGCAATGCGGCACTTCTTCCTGTTCCCGATATTGAACGCACCGATTTTCTGGTGATTATGGGTGCCAACCCTGCCGTGTCTAATGGCAGCGTGATGTCCGCCCCAAATATGAAAAAACGACTGAAGGATATTCGCCAGAAAGGCGGCAAGGTGGTGGTGATTGATCCCCGCAGAACAGAAACCGCCGCCCTTGCTGACCAGCATTTCTTCGTGAATCCCGGCACCGATGCAGCCCTGTTGCTCTCAGTCATTCATGAACTGTCCAGAAATGACTGGATTGATAGAAATGCCAGAAAGGTCGCCCGGGGCATAGACAAACTTCTGGAAGTCGCCCTTGAATTTTCACCGGAAACAACCGCCCCATTTACCGGCGTCAGCCCAATGGACTTACGACAGCTGGCCAAGGAATTGACCACAGCCAAAACCGCAGTCTGGTATGGACGCATGGGCACATCCACCCAGAGCTTTGGCTGCCTGAGCACCTGGTTGATTGATGCGGTCAATATTTTAACCGGCAACTTTGATAAAGCCGGTGGTGCCATGTTCAATACTCCTGCTATTGACCTGGCCGCCAACGCTGCCCGCTTTGGGGTTGGCGGCACTTATGGCCGCTGGCGCAGTCGTGACGGACGTTTTGCTGAACTGAGTGGAGAACTTCCGGTCGCCGCCATGGCCGACGAAATAGAAACTCCGGGACCCGGGCAGGTACGGGGTATGATGATTCAGGCAGCCAACCCCGTGCTTTCCAATCCCAATGGCAACCGGGTTGAGCGGGCCTTGGACAGCCTGGAGTTTTTGGTTTCCGTAGACTTTTACCTGAACGAAACCAGTCGTCTGGCGGATGTCATTCTGCCGCCCACTGGCCCGATGGAGCATGAACACTATCCATTGCTTGAACTGTCCTATGCCATTCGTAATGTGGTGCGCTATGCGGATACAGCCGTTGCCCCTCCGGGAGGGCAACCGGATGACGCAGAAATTTTATTACAGATCTACTCCAGGGTCCTGCGCCTGCGTGGAGGTATAAAGAACTTCCTTGGTCGGAAGATGGTGGATAAGTTTGCTGCATTCCTTCATTCCGAAAAGCTGCTGGACTGGCTGCTCAGGCTGGGTCCTTACAAGTTGCGTCTGAAAGACCTGAAAAACGCCCCCAATGGGCTGGATATTGGACCCATGGTGCCCCGGGGCAAGAAAGTGATTGCCACAGATAAATCCATGGTCAACCTGTTCCCGAAAGAGCTTGAACAGGATCTCACCCGTCTTAAAAACACAATGAAGCCAGATGAAAGCGACAGTGACACACTTCAGCTGATCACCCGTCGCACCCTGAAAAGCATGAATACCTGGCTGCACAATATTCCCCTGCTGGCCAAGGGCAAACCCCGCTGTATTCTGGAAGTGAACCCCCTGGATGCAGAGCGCTTAGGGCTGGAAGTCAATGGACAGGCAACGGTTTCCTCCAGAGTCGGCGAAATTACCGTACCCATTGATATTACCGATGCCATCCGTCCGGGAGTTGTCAGCCTGCCGTTTGGCTGGGGGCATACACGATCAGGGTCAAAACTCAACGTCGCGGCCCGCAATCCCGGGGAAAGCTTTAATGATATTGCCGACGAAAGACTGTATGACGAAGTTTCGGGAACCTCTGTGCTCGACGGCATACCGGTAACAGTTCGATGCCCATAATTTTTGAACAAAAGACTTTGAATAAGAACTTTTGAGTAATCACTCTATTTTTTCGTGACAGTACATAAACAGTACGTGTACTATTAATTTGTTTCCGGCCGCCTTCATTCCAGAAGGTCGGCCAGAATCCATAACAATAAAAAGTGGCAAATATCCGGATAAAACTATGACCCTGAATCCAACCGAGCTTTCCCTTGTACACACCGTTATTGCCATGGGTGTTCTGCATCTGGTGATCTATCTGTGGATGTACATCACTCGCCTTCCGGCCATGAAAGAAGCGGGCATCGACCCGCAGGACGCTGCCCACAAAGAAGGTATGGCCGGCCTGCCCAGCAAGGTTCGACAGGTAGCGGATAACTACAACCACCTTTTTGAAGCTCCCACACTTTTCTACGCCATGGTCTTCGCCATTGTGCTGATGGGCCATGCCGACACTATCCACCTTATCTGTGCCTGGAGTTATGTCGGCCTCCGGATAGCCCACAGCCTGGTACAAGCGACAGTGAACGTGGTTATGATTCGCTTTTCCCTGTTCGCCCTCTCCTGGATTGCTCTTGCCGTAATGATTGTGCGGGAAGCGCTGGCATTGCTTTAACACACCTTCGGATCATCTGAGTACAGATATAACAGGTAGAAGTATGATTGTCGGAACAGTAAAAGAGATCTGGCGTTTTCCGGTAAAATCCATGTTTGGGGAAACTGTTCAGGAAGCACTGATAGAATCTGCAGGCTTTGCTGATGACCGTACCTGGGCGGTACGCGAGGAAGAGACAGGAGAGATTGTCGGCGGCAAGAAAATTCCCAAGTTGATGACCCTGAAGGCCCGTTACTCTCAGGAACCCTTGGTGGGCTTTGACCAGAAAACCGATTCCCGAATAGAAATCATCTTCCCCGATGGCCGTGTACTGTCCTCAGAAGACCCTTATGCCGATGCCATACTCTCCATGTACCTGGGCAAACGTGTAACCCTGAGTTCTCGTGTTCCGGCAGCAGATACAGACCATTACGCCTTCAAGAAACCGATGACACCGTCTGAGGTGCGTTATGCCCTGGGTATGAAACCCGATGACCCGGCTCCGGATTTTTCCTCTTTCTCTTTCAAACTGCTTGATACTGTCTCCAAGTACGTGACTCCACCAGGCACCTATTATGATGTTTATCCCCTGCATTTTATGACCACATCCGCTCTGGCGGCGATGAAAGGTTTTTATCCTGAAGGGGACTTTCGGGTCGAACGTTACCGTCCAAGCTTTGTGATAGATACTCCCGATTATCAAGGCATTATTGAGAACGACTGGCGTGGCCATGATATCCGCATTGGCGATGCGCTTGTCCACTGCAATCACCCAACTATTCGCTGCTCTATGCCCGGTGCCGCGCAGCCGGGCATGGCGAAAGATCCCAATATACCCCTGACGGTTATGAAGCATGCCGACCAGCATCTTGGGGCTTATGGAACACCGAAAAACAGTCGCCCTATACGGGTTGGTGATGAAGTGGAAATCCTGCCTCGCTCCGGTGGGAAAATATACTCCGGGCTGGACAGCCTTGGTCGTAAGATGAAAAACGCTCTGCTGACCAAGGCCGGCGAGGTGATGGATCGTCAGGATAAGAAGAAAAAAGCCAAAGCCAAAGCCGCTCCAAAACCTGCAGGCCCAGTTTATCCCAGAGCTTTCCGCCCTTTCACCCTGGTACGTAAAGAGAAAGAAGCGGAAGGCATCACATCCTTCTATTTCCAGGACCCTGCACGTAAGCAACTACCCGCTTTTGTCCCCGGCCAGCATATTGTTCTGGCTATTCCCCAGGAAAACAGCAACAAAGTCGTTTACCGCCCCTACTCCCTGTCCGATGCCTCCGGTGAGTGCTCTCACTACCGCATCTCAGTTAAACATGAGCAATGGGAAATCGACGGCGTTAAACACCAGGGCAAGGGTTCCTCCTACCTCCAC
This sequence comes from Parendozoicomonas sp. 209JJ7-1, assembly GCF_058147085.1. Classification (NCBI taxonomy): domain Bacteria; kingdom Pseudomonadati; phylum Pseudomonadota; class Gammaproteobacteria; order Oceanospirillales; family Endozoicomonadaceae; genus Parendozoicomonas; species Parendozoicomonas sp. 209JJ7-1. The sequence goes on from NZ_JBYVJU010000018.1 coordinate 51,379, forward strand.
AAGCATCTGGAAACCGGCCAGCAGATTTATATTAAAGATCCCGGGGGACATTTCGGCTCCGTCTCTACAGATAAGACACCTTTGGCCCTGCTCAGCACCGGTATTGGCATTACGCCGTTTATGTCGATGATTCGCACCATCGCCCAGGATAACCCGGAGCGGGAAGTGCATCTGTTTCAGGGGGTGCTGTCACCGGCCTACCTGCCTTTCAAAAAACAGCTGGAAAAACATCAGCTCCAGATGCCCAATCTGCACCTGCATATTTATGTCAGCCATCCCGGCAACTACAAGCTGCCTGACTATATGCAGGAAGGCATGATGTCCGTGGAAACAGTGCTGAACACACTGAACCACCGAAATTTCCAGTTCTATCTTTGTGGCCGCCCGGAATTCAGCCAGGCTATGGTGGAAGGTCTCTCGGCCCAGGGAATTTCTAAAGATGATATTTTCTTTGAGAGCTTTGGTCAGCCCCAGAGCGCTGGCCAGAACGCTGACCAGACCCGCTACAAAGTGCAATTTGCTGAGAGTGATCTGTCACTGACCTGGGACCCGAATCAGGAAAACCTGCTGAGTTTTGCGGAAGAAAACGGCGTAGAAGTCACTTCCGGTTGTCGTATGGGTGCCTGCCAGGCCTGCGAAGTCACGGTACGTTCCGGTGAGGTTGAGTACCCGGAAGATATTCAGCTGCCTGCTGGCAAAAACAAAATGCTGATGTGCTGTTCACGACCGAAATCAGACCTTGTATTGGAGCTCTGACACTCACACTTATTTTTAAAAAATAAAAAAGATAACAGTTATGACACCTGGAATCAGCAAGCCACTAATCAATGCCCCCGGGAGCAGTCTTTCCAGCCGAACAGCGGCAGAACTATGGGCGGCTTTCTTTATAGGAGTAGTGTCCGGTGCCATAACTGTCGGACTTGTATATGGACAGAGCCAGGGAATGGAAGATGATATTCGGGCAACACTGCGCATAACAGGACATATATCGTTTCTGTTTTTCCTGGTGCCCATGATTGCCCAGCCGCTGCATCAGCTTTTTAATAACCAGACAACGTTGTTTATGATGAAACAGCGGCCGCTGTTTGGCCTGGCATTTGCCGGGAACCATCTATGGCACCTTGGGTTTATTATCGCTCTCTACCAAATCAGTGAAGAACCGCCAGAATCCGTTCTTATTCTTATGGGTGGAAGTGTTGGTATGTTTTATCTTCTTCTCATGATCGTACTGTCCTTTGAAAGACCAAGGGCACTGGCTGGCAGTAAAGCCACCGGCATCATTTATAAAGTGGCTTTATATTACATTATCTCCATCTTCTTCTATGACATAGCTATCAGGAATTTCCCTGAATCCAACCCTGTTCTACTGTCACTGCTTATTTCCGCGATATTAATCAGATTGTACGCATGGATTAAGCGCAGAAGTTCTGTATCGCCGAACCAGGGCCTGTTGAGGTTTAAAGATTTTCAACGCAATAACAAGAAGAAAGAGGAAAATTAAATGCACCAAGCAACATCAACCAGCACCAGAGAAGAATTGGTTGCCCTGACAAACCAGTTAGCTGACGCTTATAACAATGGGGATGCCGACGCTGTTGCCCGGCTATTTGCCGAAGATGGCATCTTTGACAATATGGACGGCCAGAGATATCACGGCATTGAAGCCATTCGTCAGGTGACACGGGACAAGGTCATGGCAGTTGGCACACTGAATTTTGTCGCCCGTGATCTCTATGTTGATGAAGAGGCCGGAAAGGTTGCTCTACACTGGACCCTGACGATTACGACGCCCCACGGCTCTACAAATGCTCCTGGCACGGATATTCTGCACTGGAAAAATGGCAAGTTGACCCTGAAATCCACATTCTTTAAAACATCCATGCCTAAAGTCACTTTCCAGACAAACTCTTTATTTAAGAAACTGAAACTCCAGCTGCACTTCCTGAAATTCAAATAATCCGTACAGAGGAGGAGAAAGCTGTGTATAGATTCCCCTCCACCAAATTATTTAACTGGGAAACCGGGCTTATCCATTCACAGGGAAACAAGCAAAAATGAAGACTCTTGATCATATCAATACCATTCTTCTGGGACTTTCAGCCCTGCTGTTTCTGGGACTGGGACTGGCCTTTTTCTTTGATTCCAGAGCAACTTTTGAACAGCTGCCAGACTACTACGGAATTTTTAACAGTCACTTTGTCAAAGATGCCGGACTGGCATTCTCTTCCTCCGCTGTTATGCTCATGATCGCCACATTTTATAAACCAAACCGGCTGATTTACAGTTTTTGCGGGGCCATGTTTATTGTTTTTCATGGTTTGTTTCACCTGAATATGGTACTGAATGGTATGGTACCGAAAGACTCTGTCACCACAGAACTGACCAGTGTTATTTTTCCTGCCACGCTGGTACTTGCTCTTGTTTTCTCTGTTTATTGGGTTGCCAAAGTGCATCCCTCTCACCAACTGACAACATCGACAAAAACATGATCAAGAAAAAACTCTCACCCTGCTGGCTGTTTTTATTCGCCCTGACCTTTCTGAGCACTATGTCATCTGCTAATAATCAAAAACGCTTTCTCGAACTCTTGGACTATGAAATCCAGAACCGGGCTTTTGCCTTTGCCTCTATGGAAGCGGCTGTTAATACGCCCGATATTGAGGGGGAGGCGTTCTGGAAAGCTTATTACGATCTGGAAGTCATCAACCAGAAGAAATTCCGCCCCTACGCAGAAAAGTACCAGCTGGATATGGCCCCCTCTTTCCTTACCCAGGTAAAAGTCAAAGCTGGTGGTGTATTTGGCAAACTGTTTCCCAAATACATCCTGGACAAAATGACCGAAGCAACCGTTGCCTACGTCAGTAAGCTGGAAGAACTGGAACAACTGGCTCCTGACGACGAAAAAACCTTCTTCCGATATGTTGTACTGCAGGAACAGGCTCAGGCCGATGCCCTGACCCAGCTGACCAGCGGAGACACCAGCAAAGCCACAGAAAAACTCCAGAATTTTATTGCCCCCTACAGCTCTGACTGACTGCCTCTTCGGAAACCTGACCATGACGGACCATGCCTGACGATGAAAGTACAATATCTCAGGTTTCCGCTTCACTCCTATACGCCGAAGTAAGAAAAAACACTCTGCTATCTGGTAAGATAATCGTCTTTAAAGATGATCAAAGCATCAGCAGGCTTACCACCTGCCATAAGGAAAATAACGTGACATCGAAACGAGGACGCCCCCGCAATAGCGAAGGACAAACTCAACAGAAGCGCAGCAAGATTATCAGCGCAGCCAAACACCTGTTCAGAGAGCAGGGTGTAAAATCCGTCTCCATGAGAAAAATTGCCGCTGAAGCTGGCATGGGCACAATGACCCTCTACCAGTACTTTCCCGGAAAAACCGAGATACTTCACCATATTTGGGGCGAATTTTTTAATAGTATGTTTGATCGTGCAACCCGGGCAGCGAATAAGGAAAATAATCCGGTCAAAGCTCTTCGGGCCGTCAGCCACGTTTACGCCGATTACTTTCTGGATAACCCCGATCATTTCCGCATGGTATTCCTCCATGAGGATCGGGCCGATACCCAGGACATTTTCTTTCTGGAGCATGCCAGAATAGAAGAACGCATGATGGCGTTCTACCAGCCGGTTCAGGACCATCTGGGATTAAACGACGAAGAACTCTACCTTTTGAACCAGTCCATTATCACCTTCCTGAACGGATTGCTGATGAACGTGATCACGATAAGAGAATATAACTGGATGGACAGCAAGAGATTGCTGAACCACTATCTGGATGCGGTGCTGCCCTCTTAATCAGCCGCTTTAATCTGTCTCCAGAACATTCAACACCAGATGGCTAAGGAACGGCACCAGCTGTTCCGGTGCCAGCCATATACGATACCCGCAAACACCAGAAAATTACTACAAATTGCCTGGATCCAGCTTAAATTAAGCATTGGTTACTGTTTGGCACAATTGCCTTGCCTGACGCAGGAATCAGGCTATAAGTTTCATAAAATATAAACATTTAAAAATCACAAACATCTTTTCTAATAAAAGGGGCTTCTCCTGCTGGAACGAAGCGTATTTGATCCGGGAACCTTTCTATTTTTGGGGCCCAATACTTTTCCAGTATTTCTCTTCTTATTTGATAACTTTGTTCTGTTGCAGTTACTTCCGGCATATGCGTTATAATACTCAAGTCAGGATCAATAATTATTTTAAATCCACTCTCCAATAAAGAATCCACATATAAATCAGAATTCTCGTCATTAGTAAAACCTGTCACTATTACAGTATCGCTCCCATGCATTTTTAATATTTTTTCCAGTCTACCGCCAAGAACCTCACTTAACTCTTCTTTCGTCCTTACAAAAACGTAGTCCTCGTAGTCTCTAAGTTTATAGGTCGCATAGCGGGTAAATTGAGCATATAAGTCACGGGTTTGTTTTAGTTTGATAAACCTCCGAATAGCATCAATTTTATCAACATACATTTCCTGTCTTATTTCAAAAAAATAAACGTTACTTTCATAATCTTTTCTTGAAAAATACCCAAATAAATTAACTTCATCCATAAATGTCTTTCGGGAAAAAGAGTCACTATAACTTTTGTCTGTAGCAAAGTTTAAATTCATGATGCTAACTCTTCCACCTGACGATATAATTTCATTAATTAAATCAATAGTTTTGAAAAGAGAACCGTATGAAAAACTACCAACAAATAAAAATATACTAACAAATAAAATTTTCATAACATGCTGCACTATTCAAAAATCCAATAGCATACTTTTCCTGCAAGTGTATAGTAGCAGCAGCTTTTCTACATCCGCACAAGAAAATCCATGTCACACTTAGAGCCTGTTGAGAGCCTTTTGATAATCTTATCGTGGGCTGCAAATACCGAATAAAAACTATATTTTCGCTTTCCACGAAAGATCATGAACAACATAAAAACACACCAGGGGCCGTGCTCTCCTATTCGACCGTGACCTTCTAACGTTTCGAACTAAACTCACGCTTTCAGGTTATCGGAAGACATGGTGTAACAATGAAACTCTTTACCACTCTCCTTTTATGCTTGCTTGCATTCCTCCTGCCCGCCGCAGAAATTGACAGTTTCTCAGAGCGGGAACATTTACTTGCATCCGAACATGACGCAAGAGCGTTTATCAATACTTACATCAGTAAAAGCCTTGAAAAAGCTGCTGAGCTGACCAATAGCTGTGACAGAGAAATTTTCTATAACCACCTGTTTCAAGTAGTCGGTGGTTACGTAAAGGAGGAATTTGGCCTTTATGCAGTGAAAAACAAACTGAAACCATTCTCCTATCTTCCCCTGAAAGACAGCATATACGGTGGACATCTACCGTTTTTGACTGGAATCTGGTATCCAAGGGTTTATCAGTCCACCACCATGGTGGATCAAATGATTATTGGATCAGACAAAATTGGCCATTTCAGCTCAACCGGATACCTTTACTTCCAGATGGCAAGAACACGAAAAGCCTCACTGGAAAAAATTCTGTTTTTTGGCCATAGAACGGAGATGCGCTATTTTGGCCTGAGTACGACAGGTGTCTATTCATGGGCAGACCTTTCTGCAAACTATGAAGGGCTGCTATTCTGGCAACATCTGTTTGATGAAATATATATTCCCGACCGCAGAATAAAAGGCCAATATATGTTATGCGAGAATAACCGGCTTATTCTCAACCCTGACGAACCCTTTGATATCAGCGATTATCTGAACATAGCCTGGGACGAGACAGTTAATTGCACCGAATATGTCGACACAACAGTAAGAGACTCTGTCACAAGCCGAATTAAAAAAGTGTCTGGAGGTGCCACTTGCCCACTAACACCCGAAAAATGCCAGAAGATCGTGGACAGATATAGCTACAATGGGCTCCTGCTGAAAAACATACTGTCCCCGGCATGCGCCCGGCACTTAGCCGTTAACTGGGAAGATTTCGGCATTAAGGGTGACCCTTATGAAGAAAAGTTAATCCATACCTTCAACAGTGGTGCCCACTCCTTTATCGGTGAAGTTTTCAGCCTTCTTCATGTGCTGAAATTCGACATAGACGATTTTCTGGGCCGACTGGAAACAGAGGTTGATGATTACATGCACTCCCATGGCAGCAAATAAGACCCACAGTCTCACACCTGCGGTCAGATCTTCTGACCAACAGGCCCTAATAAAAACCTTGTCTCGGGCAAAGACGAGAGTGGCATAAGCCGATAGCGGATTCGGCCATTGCCCGGGCAGGCTCTTGTGGGCCTGCCGCCAGACAAAGGTTCTGAGGACTATGTATTTTCGGTATTAATATGTATTTTCGGTATTAAATAGTCTCATCACGGTTGTATACGCCATCAACGTCACGGTCCAGGGCGATACGCTCACCAGAGCCAGGAGGTACACAGCTGAAGGTCAGCGCGTTTCCAGGCTGCTTGGCCAGGTTACGGATCTGCTGCTTGGTGATACCGTTCTCCTTGTTGCTGTCGGTGTAGTAAACACCTTGGTACAGCATGTAGCCACGCTGTTCACCGTTCACAACACCGCGGGCCACCAGATCACACTGAGTGGTGTTGCCGCCGAGAAGCTTGGACACGAAAGGTGCTACAGCACGAACTTCCAGGAACTTCAGACGGTTCATCATGCCCTGGGTCGCGCCCTGTCTGATGGTGATCTGCTGACCAACAGCGGGAGCCAGGTCGGTGTCGAATTCCAGCAGATAATCAACCAGGCCCTGACGAACAGTGTCGTTGGGGATACCGACAGAACCGGACTGATCGTTGTTCTCACAGCCATGCAGCGCAGCGATCATACCCGGAGGACAGCCTACGTCACCGTTATCGAACACGCCGCCCTGCAGGAACTGGAACAGCTGGTCGGTAGCGCCGTCGTGCAGGAAGCCGAAGCCACGGATCTGCTCGCCCTGGTGCTGACGGGTAGTACTGATCTGGAAGCCCTGACGATCAGGCAGACCGAACATGCCGATACGCTGATACAGGTTACGGAAATGCGGAGCTTTCAGGATCATGATCTCACCACCGTGGGACACTTCACCGTTGGTGCCATACCAGCCCTTGGAAGGATCGTGTCTGTGGCAGTCTTCACAGGTGAAACCATCCTGACGCCCAGGCTGGCCAAACCAGGAATCATCCTCTACACCATCGGAACGGCGTGGGCCGGCGAAGAAAGCAGCCCCCTTCCGGGCAGAAGCACTCAGGCCATTGTTCAGTTTACGCAGAGGGTTAGGTGGCAGCTGTACGCTCAGCATAAAGTCAGCAAACCTGTCTACGTCCTGCTCAAGGGCAATACGCTCAGGAGACTTTTTACCGGCTTCAACGCCACCTTCCAGGTCAACGTCCATACCCATCAGACCTTCAAAGGCAACAATGAAGTTCTTGAAGGACAGGCGCTCATCCAGCTTTTCAGGATCAGTCTCGTAGTCAGTACCGAAGTAACCGGTTACACGGTCACCACGCCAGTGCATGTGGCCGGCATTGGTCATACCACGCATAGTCTGAGTGGTCATCGGACCCTTCATGGAGGCCAGCGTCCGCTCTTTACCGTCACCGTTCAGGATCTCGGCAAAGTAGCACTCATCATACTGCCAGGCCTGCCGGTGGCGGCAGTTCAGACGGGTCATGTGCTCCGTGGGAAACGGATTGCTGTTGTAGGTGTTTCCACCATCAGGGTTACCCAGGTTCCAGGCCAGGTGGTCCATATCACCAAATACATGACAGGTCGCACAGGAAGATTCACCGTTAGATGAAGTACGGTTAGCGTCGTACAGCATAAAACGACCGGCCTGCATGTCGGCGGGTTCCGGGTTGAACATGGCCAGGGACTGGTGCTGTTTACCGGTGGTCGCGTCAATCACTTTAACGCTGTTGTCGAAACGGGTCAGGACATAGAGCTGGCCGTTGTCGCCGTTTTTGCCTTCGTCCAGCAGAACCCCCTGGGGACCACCTTCCACAGCAATGTGGCTGGCGCTCACAGCTTCAGGACGCATGTTGTTCCACTTGCCGTCGTTTTCCAGGTCGGCAGTCTTGTAGACAGCGATCTTGTTGGAACCCAGAGCAGCCACGTAGAGGGTAGAACCGTCTTCGCTGATCTGCATTTCCAGAGGCGTAGACACAGAGTGACTCTTAGTCTCTTTGGAAGCCTTGAGTACAGAGTAATCGATATGCTTGTTCAGGTGACGGGGCTTAACCGCACCGGAAGCAGGATCGATCACAGTGATACGGGACTTGGCAATGTTGCCCTGAACCGTAGTTCCGCCGTGAACACCGGGGCCTTCAAAACGGGTGGCATTGTTGGCGTCAGTGTTGGAAACGTAGACCTTACCCGTTACCGGGTTGGTCACCATGTTGAACAGGGTTGTACCTACATGCTTGTAAGACTGCGTCATATCCAGAGATGCGGCATCAATGGAGAAAACGTCGTAGTCAGGCAGGTGGAAACGGATACCGTTAGAGAAGTTCAGGCCACGGCTGTCCTTCCACTGTCCGCTTTCATTGTCGTATTTAACAATCATGCCGGTCCAGGGCTGAATCTCACCCTTGGCATTCTTGCCGGGAGCCGGACGGTTAGCAGGCAGCTTGCCATCAGCCGGACCATTGGGGGAGGTGATACCGTCCTGCACATAACAGTCAGGCTCATCCATCCGCACCTGCACACCGTTTACAGTAGCGATCTGGGGAGCGACATCTTCAAAGCCGGCACACATCACCGATTCATGAACGACAGAGGTCTGGTTACCGGAGTTGAATACCGCCGTGTAAACACTGCTGCCGTCAGGGCTGACAGTCAGAGCACGGGGGGTGTCACCGAACAGCTCAACGATTTTAACAGGCTTACCACCCAGAGCACGGCCCTGGTTTCTGGCGTTAAATACCCAGACGTCTGCACGGGATACGCTGGGAGTGTGGGTCTGAGGATCACCAGCACCGGGCACATTGTTCAGTGAAGGGTGGGTTCTGTGCTGACCACGGTGAGCAGTGGTGATAAACGCCTTGCCTTTGGCAAAGACAATATCACGGGGCTCATCGCCTACCAGCAGCGTACGTGTTACCACGGCAGAAGCGGTATCAACGATGCTGACAGAGTCAGACAGATGGTTAACAACCCAGACATCGCTTCCGTTAACCGCCAGCGCCACTGGTTCCATGCCTACAGGAATGGACTGGTCGTGGGTCAGCCTGCCGTTAGCGCCAATACTAAAAACTTCCATAACATTGTCAGGGGTATTGGTGACATACAGCTTGGAGCCGTCCTCGGACATAGCCATAGGACGTACAGAGCCGGATTCAAAAGCAATAAAGTTGGGTGCTGGGGCGGCAAGAGCGGAAGTTGAGTAAACAGCTGCTCCGGCCAGACATAGGGATTTTATAGTATTATGTAATTTCACGGGCAGTCCTTTATTGTTCTTATAATAATTGCCGCTGACTTTCCCGGGCAATCCAGCGTGCCTTAGGCATTGTCTGGGAGCTGGAACTACAAGTGAGAGCACTTTATGTGACAGATGCCACTCCAAATGAGAGCCACAAGCCAGCAATCAGTACAGCTACAACCCTGATGATATATAATTGTCTCAAAACAAAAAGAGCAAAGACCAGATGTGGCACAAGTGACACAAAAACTGTGAACGATTCCACGAAAGACAGAAATGGACTACAAAAAAAGCGTGGTTCTTTAGGTTATTAACCTGTAATAAAGTTAGAAGGAGGGTTCTGGCACGGGCATTCCTGCTCGGTCACACGCTTAACCTGCGCCAGGGGCGGGCCTTTATGAAGCCAGGATTCCAGTTCCGAAACCGCCTGTTCCGATCCGCACATCAGCACTTCAACACTGCCATCTTCACAATTGTTGGCCCAGCCGGTAATACCCAGTTTCTGCGCCCGTTGTCGTGTTGAGGCACGGAACCAGACTCCCTGCACCCGACCCTCTACTTTGACTTTCCTGCAAACCATTACAACAAATCCTTATCCTGAAAATTGCTTTAGCTCACTGATAACCTGTTCCAGACCCGCCCGGGTCTGGGGGCCGATTAACCGTTTACGCATTATACCCCTGTCGTCTAAAATATAGCTGGCCGGCAGAACAGGCGGCCGTTCCAGCGACATGGCCTGCACATGATCTGGCGCAACAACAGGGAAACCAATTTGCAGTTTTGCTACTTTTTCAGCCAGCTCTGAAGACGACACTGGATTATCAAAATCAACGCCCCACACCCGCACGCCATTATCAGAAGCTGCAAGACTGTTCAGCTCAGGGATTTCTTCCCTGCAGGGGTCACACCATGTTGCCCAGTAGTTCACCACCAGCCAGGAACCATCAGTTGATGAGAGAGCCAAAGGCTTACCCTGATAATCCTCGACACGCACCTCCGGTGAACAACCAGCCTGCAGCAGTAACAACCCGGCAGCCAGCAACACAGAAAACAGCATACGTTTTTTATTCACCGGAAGACTCCAATCGCTTTGGCGATCCTGACAGCAGCTCATTCAAAGAACCGGATAAAACCCGGCTCTTCTCATTATTCAGAGCCTGGAGTTTGTCAATAACAGCCCGGAACCATGCTGGATGTTCCGATGAAAAGCCCGCCAGTTCTTCATCCACAGGCATTGGCCAGGGACAACGGGTTATCAGCTCCGCAAAATTAACGCTATGGAAATCCTGGGCCGGCATTAACGCTCCCGCATTGTTACGACCAATCACACCCTGCCCCGCCAGCCAGGCTGTTATCATTTCCCAGTGCCGCTGACCAATGGGCCATCCAGCATCCTGCACCTGCTCCAGGCTTGTGGACTGCCCCCGGGAAAACCGCTCCCGAAAAACCGAAAGAACAGCCAGCATAGACAGGAATGGTGAAAATTCTCGGTCTTCACGGCTCTGGGACTCTCCCAGGGTATGAACCAGTTCTGCCCCCAGCAAAACCAGCACCCAGCTCAGAAAAATCCAGATCAGGAAAACAGGCACAGCAGCAAAAGCACCATAAATAAATTCGTAAGTGGGAGAAAAAGCCAGAAACAGCGCAAAACCCGACTTAGCCAACTCAAACAGCAGCGCGACAACCATGCCCCCCAGCACCCCATGGCGGAAAATCACCCGCCGGTTCGGAACAGTCAGGTACAACAGGGTAAATGCCGTGGCGCTGAACAGAATGGGCATAACCTGCAGCAGAACACCTTTAACACCGAGAACCTGTGTGGCTTCATCAATCAACTTAATGGTGGCCATGTAAGAGCTGGCAGCGAACCCCAGGCCGATAAGCATAGGCCCAAGGGTCAAAATGGCCCAGTACAGGAGAAAGCTGGTCACCGCCCGGCGACCACCGGCTGTATGGAAGATGCTGTTAATGGCATTGTCTATAGTGCGCAGCATCATTAATGCTGTGACCAGCAGAAATCCCATACCCACCAGGGTCAGGTTACGGGCCTGGTGGGAGAATGATGTCAGCCATTCACTTACGGTTTCCCCGGCAGAAGGTACAAAGTGAGAAAAGATAAAATTCTGCAGTTGCTGCCCAACCCCCTGAAAAGAAGGAAAAGAGGCCAGCATGCTGTAGGTCACGGTAAGCAGAGGCACAATGGCGAACAACGTCGTGTAGGTTAATGCGGCCGCATGGTTCAGGCAGCCATCTCCGGCAAACCGCCCCGCAGTCATGGTTATAATGCGCCATACCCGCTGCAGCCATACAGAAGCCTGCGGTAAAGTCTCTTTCATTATCGGTATACCCTTACCTTCCATCTGGATAGAATACACAGGCCGTCCGTATTCACAACCTGACAGGCTATTCACAATCTGACAGGCAATGCTGATAGCAACAAACGCAACAGCCAGGAGAGCGCCGTGGCAGAAGTCACTATTTATCATAACCCCCGCTGTTCCAAATCCCGCCTGACTCTGCAACTGCTGCAGGAGCGGGATATTGAGCCTGAGATTATTCTCTACCTTGAGCAGACACCAAGCATCAGTCATCTGAAAGAGATTATCGCCATGCTGGATATTTCTCCCCGGCAATTGCTGCGTACCGGCGAAGCCGCCTATAAAGAAAACAACCTGAAAGACTCCAGCCTGACGGATGAGCAGCTGCTGGAAGCCATGGTCAGCTATCCCAAACTGATCGAACGCCCCATTGTGCTAGCAAACGGCAAAGCCAAAATCGGTCGCCCGCCGGAAAGCGTGCTGGATATCCTGTAATTATGGCCAGCACTCCTCTTTCCCAGCTCGGCCCCAAAGCCAGAACCTTCTGGCTGCTGTCAGCAATTCTTTACGCTGTTCTGCTTATAACCATCACTCTTGACCACTGGCTGCTGGCACCTCCGAAGGTGGATTCTCCCTGGCTGATCTGGTGCTTGCGCCTTGTACCGTTAATTATTTTTATACCGGCGATTGTCACCCGCCATGGCCGGGGCTTTGCCTGGATGGGTTTCGTGGTGCTGTTTTATTTTACCAGTGGCGTGGTCAGCGGCTGGGCCCATGAAAACTGGATTGGCTGGTTACTGGCTGGAGAGAGTCTGACGCTGTTTATTACTACGATTCTGTTTGTCCGGTTCTTTTTCCGCCATCAGTAGCCTGTAAAGAAGATATATAAAAAAGGGCAGCCGGTTTGTTCAAACTCGGCTGCCCTTAATCAAGGAGGTTATTTTAAGAAGATGTAGAGTTATCTTCTCCTGTGCCTGGGCTTAGCCTCTTCCCATCCGCCACCTTCAATTTCTTTACGTTCTTCTTCAGTCGCGTCACGCTCAGGACCTTCAACGACTTTGCCTGCTTTCATGTCCAGGTCATCTTTTCCGGCTTCAGCTAAAAGTGCGTTCTGCTCCTGATGAGCTTGAAGAGCAGCTTCAGCGTCCTGCGCAGCTTTCAGCTCAGCATCTTTCTCCTCAGCGAGCCTGGCAGCCTCTTCAGCTTCGACCCTGGCCTGCTCGGCCTGTTGTATTTCCAGCTGCTCTTTTTTCCTTTCAGCAGCTTTGGGCTTCTGATCTGGCCGTGCTTCAACAGCATCCAGAAGGCCAGTCTTCCTCATATCCTCTTCAACCTCCTTTCGAGCTTCTTTTTCCCTGAAGACATCGGTTCTGGAAGCAGCCTTCTTGGACTTAGACTTTTTATTATTCGTTGGAGTAAAGCCAGGATCAGTCTGCTTCAGCCATTGAACCAGTTCCTTTCGGACTTTCTTATTCCCATTGGGATTCATCACGCGAAGCAGCTCTTCGCCCTGGCGATTGGCTTCAGCTCGAGCTTCTGCACTGTGGGCTTTCCCCCGGGCATCAGTCAGCCAGTTATAGGCGTCAGTAGCTGTCTGTAGCACAGAGCCAGTCATTGATTTCTGATGAGCCTGCTGGAATTTCTTCTGCAACCTCTCTTTTACAGCATCCCGGCGTTTTTCCCCATCTGTTCGCTGGTCACCATATTGCGCCTGGAGATCTGCCAGAAGGTTTTTCACAAATGTATTGGAAACTGTTCCGGCTTCCTGCCTCTGTTCATCAATGGCATTATAAAAAGCCTGTACAGCTGTCTGGTTGCCTTTAAAGAGGCCAATCATTTGCTGCCAGAGAGAAGCGTCCTTCTGGGCTGTTATACCACTATCTCCCAGTTGACGAAGAATGGCTTTGGCACGCTTTTTCATGCCCGTACTCAAGTTGTCCAGCTCTTTTGGCAAAACAACATCAGCAGCCTGCACATCTTTTTGACTGCCTTCCTTCACGGGTCTGCGCTGACCGGCTTTCTTTTCAATCGGATTCACTTCCATCCTGGTTACACCAGAACCATCCTGACTTTGTCGATAGACTGGGATTTTCTCCCCTCTGGAAGCTTTTTCTCTGTTTTGTTCAATATGCGTTTCTCTGAGAGAAGGGTCCAGGGCAATAGCCTGGTTTCTTGCCAGCAACATATTATTTGCAGCAGTATTGACCTTGCTGACAGCCCGGCTTCTCAGGCTCTTTATGACCAGGGCACAAAGGCCGTGTAATAACGCCAGACCGGTTGCGAAATAAACAACCGTACTGGCTTTACGGATGCGGTTAAAGAAAGAGTTCACTTTCCCTGCCGCTTCATCCACAACCTTCAATTTGCTCTTCTTACTGACAAACTGATCCTGTTTCTGTCCTAAGACCTCATACGCCCTGGAAATAGCAGCGCCTTCGCCATACCAGCTTTTCTTGAACAGCTCCTGTCTCTGCTCATCCAGAGCCTTTACAGCTTCCTCTCTATTACCGCGCTCTGCTCCCCTGGCACGGATCTGCTCCTGGAGACTTTCAGAAGGCTTAGGCCGGTTGTCGTACAGGTCTACCTTAACATTGCGCTGATCACGCAGAACCTGCTCCAGAGCCTGACCTGATTCACCGTCATACTCATGGGTATAACCGTGACCTGCCCGCTTTTCATCATGACGTGTCAGGTCATGCATCTGCTTTTGCTTTCTCTCAAGAACTTCCTGTTCCCTCGCCTTCTTATCTTTTGCTTCATAAGCAGACTTCGAGGCAAGACCATTTCTCTCTTCAATCAGACGCTGGAATGAAACACCGTCCTGCTCCTGCTTAGGTTCAGGGTAAGGGCCATTCTTTATAGCCGGACCACCGGACTCAGGAGGCAAAGGAATATTTTGAGCTTCCCAGATGCTGCGTTCTAACTTCTGAAGCAGCTGCGCATCCAGCCTGTTAAGAGCTTTCAGCTGCTGGCTTTTGCGACCAGTAAAGAAATCAGCCAGATGTTGTTTAAAATTGCCTCTCTCCCTGACTTCTGCCATCACGTCATCCATAGTCGGAACCGGCTTGGCCTCTTTCAGATAAGGACCATGGGGCAAACCCAGACTCTCAACAGGAGGAGCATCCGGAGCCATAAACGACGTTTCCTCAAGCTCAACCGGCTTCTCCGCATCCGCATTTTCTTTAGCAGCTGCGTCCTCAACAAAACCGGTTAATTCCTGCGCTTGCGCCTTGGTAAAGTCACCACGAACTTCACGCTCTTTAATCAGGTTTTTTATAAGCTCTGCCGGTATATTCATATTGTGTACATCTACACCGTCATACGCAGACCTGCTCAACGAAGTCTCAGACTGTTCCGCATGAACTGAACGGTTGCCAAAAACCTTGGAGACACCCTTATCACAAAAGCGGCCAAAGGCTGCTCCTCCTGATCCCAGAATACCAAAGGCTCTTTCCAGTGTACCTGCTGGTCCCTTTCCACCTTCCATGACTTACCTCCTTGTGTCTTTGCCATGATCTGTATAATCCGGGAAGTTCTCCCGGCAACCCGACCATAGAAGCCGTTCTGTCCGCCTGTGCGAGATGGGCAGTACGGCCATCTGTCGGTCAGACCACGGTCAGGTTTCGCAAGGGTATCTTGGGCGGCGGGAAGTCATGCTATTCAGCGGCTGGGCCGGAATACAGGACAACCACATATCTCGGCCAGAGATAGTCCTTATCACTTACCTTAGATAGCCTTGGATAGAAAACAGGGAAAAGCAGAAAAAGGCAGCGCAACAGGCCGCAAAGTGGGAAGCTCGGTGAGTTTTTCTTATTCTTTACGGCATATTCCCGACAACCAAGAGCTACAAAGGGGCTACCAGCCCATCACTTCTTTGACGAAAGGAATACTCAATTTGCGCTTGGCCCGCAGACTTGCACCGTCCAGCCTGCTTAAAACATCAAACAGACTCTGCATATTGCGAGGACTCCGGTTGAGTATAAACCGGGCCAGATCCTCTGAAAGATCAAGCCCCCTTAAATGAGCACGGAAGCGCAGGGCAATCAGCTTGTCATGGTCAGAAAGGGGCTGAACCTGGAACACCAGCCCCCAGGACAGACGGGACACCAGATCAGGAAGTTGAATCGGCAGCTGCCGGGGCGGACAGGATGCGGCCACCAGCAGGCGTTTGCCCGTTTCCCTCAACTCATTGAACAGGCTGAAAATCGCTTCTTCCCACATTCGGTTTCCACCGATGGCCTCAATATTATCGAGACAGACCAGATCGAGGGCATCGAAGCCTTCAAGGATTCTCGGGGAGTACTCGACCATTTCATCCATAGGAAAATAGACCGAGCGATGACCCTGACGGTCAGCCTGGTGGCAGGCGGCCTGCAGTAGATGGCTGCAGCCGACTCCGGAGGTTCCATACAAGTAGATAAAGGACTCGAGGGGAATTCCATCGGCGCACCGTTCCACATCCAGTAAATTCACCAGAGGCTCATTCGGACCGGGATAGTAATTCGCGAAATTCGCATCATCCCTTAATTGCACACTTAGCGGTAATTGCAACGGCTGACTCATGTATCCGCTATGAATCGACGGTTCAGGCAGGTTATTACCATATCACGACTCCCCGCTGGCATGATACAGGCGACTGCCCTTATAGTTGCCATGAAGATGTACCAGTAACACCATAATCACAGCCGCAACGGGCAGGGCCAGGAGAATGCCGGCAAATCCGAACAGCTGCCCGCCCGCCATAATAGCGAAAATCACCGCTACCGGGTGCAGGCCGATTTTGTCTCCCACCAGCAGAGGCGTGAATACCATGCTCTCCAGGGCCTGCCCTACCAGAAAGACCCCGACCACAGCGCCAATCTGCCAAAAACTGTCAAACTGGAAAAAGGCCATCACCAGCGCCACACCGATACCAACAATAAAACCCAGATACGGTACGATACTGGCCAGTCCGGCAATCAAACCCACCAGAAGGGCAAATTGCAGGCCCACCATCCACAAGCCCAGACCATAGGTCAACCCCAGCAGCAGCATCACCAGTAACTGGCCTTTTAAGAAAGCCGCCAGCACTTCATCACACTCTTTCGCCAGCAAGGTGGCCGTTGGAGCAATATTGCGGGGAATCAGCTGGTTAATATTGCACATCATGCGGTCCCAGTCCCGCAGCAGGTAAAACGTCACCACAGGCACCAGGAACAGATTGATTAAAAAGGCGACAATTGTTTTTGTGGAACCGCCAATCATACCCCCAAACTGCTTAAGAACACTGTCGGTCTGCTGCCACTCACTGGACAAGCGGGTACTTAAGTCCTTCAGATTAAACAACTCAGGATGAATATCCAGGTACTGGGATACCCAGGGTACAACAGTTACCTGCAACCAGTGCCCCAGTTCGGGAAGCAGAGCTATAGCATATTGAATCTGCTTCACTGCACCGGGAATCAGCACCAGAAGAATAATACTTACTATCAACACAACAATGGTAAAAACAATCGTCACCCCCAGGGTTCGACCAAGCCCCAGGTTCTCCATCCGGTCAACAATAGGATCTCCCAGATAGGCCAGAATTATCGCCACCAGAAATGGCGACAGGATCGGCCCCAGCAGATAAATAAAAATACCCGCCACAACCACTATACCCAGTAGAAAACCTTTCTGGGTAAGGGTTATGGCCTCAGGGTTATTACCTGAATCAGTCGCTGTTTCCAGATTATCCGTCATCTATCACTCTCTTGATTTACAATTGCCAGTTATATTGAAGATCAGAAAGCCACTCCGCCGGGGTTTCCTGCCAGGAGTCTGCAGGTAATGCCGATACAGGTGTCAAACGTCGCCCAAGGGCAATGGCCGCGTCAAGCTGTGTGACCGAACCATCTATAACCACTTCCAGCAATACCTTGCCTGACTTCACTCTTAAGGGCACCACACTGCGAACCGCAGTCAGGCTTTCTATATAGCGCACCAGATCTGCGTAGGCTCGGGTACTGGAGATTTTATCCACCTGGATTCTTACAGGACGCTCCGGTGAACCCTCCGGAGCCACCGCGTAAAACGTTGCCATCTGCCTGGCTACCTGAGCTACCAACTGTTTAGACAGGTTTTCCACAGATGTCTCCTGAAAATCAAAACTGGTAACCTGTCTCTGGAACAGGAACAGAGCCCGGCCATTAACCACACCTTCAGTTCCTGCGGGCCAGACCCGCACTGCCAGAATGGCATTGACGCCATAACGCCGGGAGGCATTCTGAATCGGATCGGCAAACATTCCCCACAGCTCCGGCATGGCCAGCGCACCGCCATCTTCAAAATCAAGCAGAGGATAAAGAATCGGTACGGCCCATTCTTTTGCAGCTTTATTTATACCCTCACGAACAGGAAGCGGTGAATTACCGGGGACAAACTCACGCCGTCCATTCTCTTCGCTCGCCAGCCACACCAGCACAGCGGGACGGTCACCGCCCCAGATGGCCAGGCCGTTATCCCGCAGTAAATTATTCAGGGCGGACTCATTAAAACTCACCTCCAGCTGATACTTTTGCTCCGGGTTTGTCCGGTCCGCTTCCGGCTGCTCACGGTAATTAAACTGGCTGACCAGGTTCTTCACATGCTTCCTGGCACTGGACAGCTCCGATAATGTCATCAGATCCGAGCGCCCGGTCAGCCGTTTCAGGACAATTTCCAGACCCCGCTGAAAGCCTGCCTGTCGGGCACCCGGCCCCTGGTCAGTGACAGGCACCAGTGCTTTGTAGAGTTCCCCGGTAGCGACCTGGGCCTGCAGCGGTAACATCAGTCCCAGACCCAGCACCGCACACATGATTCCAAAAAACTGGCCGCGTCGAACCCGGCAGAAAAACATCTTCATTGCGCCTGTCAGCCGTCCTTTATTAAACACAGAAATGAAAAATGACTTGAAAAAAACCATTGTGCCACAAATTCAACGGGAAAATGCCGCCACATTCACGCTTTGAAACAGGGAGCATATTCTGCGCATCAACGGGCCCTACAAGCAATAGCCGTAAACCTGAGAGGCTGATACAATCCGCACCAGCTCCTCACCCAAACTTCATCCTATTTTCATGAGTCAAACCCTGGCATGACTGATACACCTGATAGCCCGCAAAATAACGTATCTCTCAGCTATCGTGACGCAGGCGTCGATATTGATGCCGGAAACGCTCTTGTTGACCGAATCAAACATGTTGCCAGACGTACCCGCCGTCCGGAAGTGATGGCCGGCCTTGGCGGTTTCGGTGCCCTTTGCGAAATTCCTGAAGGTTACAAGAAGCCGGTGCTGGTATCCGGCACAGACGGCGTAGGCACCAAGCTGAAACTGGCCATGGACCTGAACCGCCACGACACCATCGGCATCGACCTGGTGGCCATGTGCGTGAACGACCTGATCGTCTGCGGTGCCGAACCCCTGTTCTTCCTGGATTACTACGCCACCGGCCATCTGAACGTAGATGTAGCCGCCAGCGTTGTCGAAGGCATCGGCAAAGGCTGCGAATTGTCCGGCTGCGCACTGGTGGGCGGTGAAACCGCAGAAATGCCTGGCATGTACCAGGGCGAAGATTATGATCTGGCCGGTTTCTGCGTCGGTGTTGCCGAAAAGGACGAACTGATCGACGGCAGCAAGGTCAAGGCTGGCGACGCCCTGATCGGTCTGGCCTCCAGTGGCGCTCACTCCAACGGTTACTCCCTGATTCGAAAGATTCTGGAAGTCAACGAAACATCTCTGGACACCGAATTAGACGGCAAGCCCCTGGCAGACCTGCTGCTGGAACCCACCCGCATCTATGTGAAGCCCATGCTGAACCTGAGCAGCAAGGGTATGGTAAACGCCATCAGCCATATTACCGGTGGCGGACTGCTGGAAAATATTCCCCGGGTTCTGCCGGAAGGCACCCGCGCGGTGATCGACACCCAGAGCTGGGAAATGCCCGCTCTGTTCAAGTGGCTGCAGAAAGGCGGCAATGTTGAGCAGACCGAAATGTACCGCACCCTGAACTGTGGTGTCGGTCTGGTTGTTGCTGTTCCCGCTGGACTGAAAGAACAGGCTATCGCCACTCTGGCCGAAGCCGGTGAAACCGCCTGGGAAATCGGCCATATCGTCGAAGCCTCTGAAGGCCAGGAACTGGTCGAGCTGGCAGGGCTGTAAATGCCTTTGAAATCAAAACTCCGGGAATCAACAACTGAAGTTTCTGCGCCTTCACAGCAGGCCCGGATAGTTGTTCTGATCTCCGGACACGGCAGTAACCTGCAGGCCCTGATAGACCACCAGGCTGATACAAATACCCGGATTATTGCTGTTATCAGCAACAAACCCGGCGTACACGGGCTGGAACGGGCCGAGACCGCGGGCATTCCCGCCCTGGTGCTGGACCATACCGGCTTCAACAGCCGCGAAAGCTTCGACCAAGCCCTGCGGGAACAGATAGACAGCTACTCACCCGACCTGCTGGTTCTGGCAGGTTTTATGCGCATTCTTACGATAGAGTTCACCCGCCATTACACTGGCCGGTTAATGAATATCCATCCTTCCCTTCTTCCAAAACATAAGGGTCTGCACACCCATCGCCGGGCATTGGAAGCCGGAGACAGGGAACACGGGGCTACTGTTCATTTTGTCACCGCCGAACTGGATGGTGGACCGGGAATTATTCAGGCCCGAACCCCTGTAAGAGGCAGCGATACAGAAGATAGCTTGAGCCAGCGCATTCAGTTGCTGGAACATATCATCTATCCTGTTGCTGTCGGCTGGTTCGCCAGCGGCAGGCTCAGGCTGGATGACAACACCACCCTGCTGGATAACCTGCCACTGCCTGCAGGGGGATTCCAGCACACCAGCCTCTCCACACCCTGACTCCTATACAAACCAGACGCGGCAATAAGGCAATATACGGGACACCAATGACAGCAGACATTCACCACTTTTCCGCCCGCAGCCTGCTACTGACCGGTTTATCTCTGGGGTTGGTATCAGTGCCTGCTACTTCCTTGTCCAAAGAACCTGGGCTGGAACCCTATAAAGCGGTTTATACCGCTGAAATGGGTGGTATTCCGGTCAGTGGCGAAGCGGAACGGACACTTAAAAAAAACAGTGATGACAGCTGGTCCCTCTCTTTTGATGCCAGCATGGTGTTTTACAGTTTTTCGGAGAGTTCCCACTTTAATTTTATTAATGGCCAGGTTCAGCCATTAAATTACCGGCAGGAAAAAGGTGGCTTCGGCAAAAAACGCACGTTGAGTGCCTCTTTCTTCTGGGACACAAAAAAAGTGGAAAGCAGCAAGAATAATAAACACTGGACCCTGGCTCTGCAGACCGCCGACCTTGATCGCATCAGTTACCAGCAACAGCTTCAGTATGATCTGAGTCCCGACAGAACCACTTACACCTACCATGTCATTGATGAAGATGAACGGGACAACTACACCTTCAAACTGGATGGTGAAGAAACCCTGGAAACGCCTCTGGGTTCCATAAGCACTATCCGCCTGAAACGTATGCGGGAGAACAAGAAACGGGAAACCTGGGTCTGGCTGGCTAAAAACTGGAA
Source organism: Parendozoicomonas sp. 209JJ7-1 (assembly GCF_058147085.1). Lineage (NCBI taxonomy): Bacteria > Pseudomonadati > Pseudomonadota > Gammaproteobacteria > Oceanospirillales > Endozoicomonadaceae > Parendozoicomonas > Parendozoicomonas sp. 209JJ7-1. Next base: position 72,663 of record NZ_JBYVJU010000018.1, read on the forward strand.
TCACCTTCTGGTTCAACTTCGCCAGAAAGAGAAAGGTAAAAACTACATTATCTCCCTCAAGCAGGCGACAGTTAATGGTAGACAGGTGACCGGCAAAACCCGTGCTGAGTCAAAGCGATAGATATCAGCAATTGATAGAATACATCTTTCACCAGATTTTACAGAGAAGATTCCATGAAATTTCTGCACACTATGATTCGTGTTGGTGACCTTGATAAATCCATCACCTTCTACACCGATATCCTCGGTATGAAGCTGCTGCGCAAATCCGTCAATGAAGAGTACAAGTACACCCTGGCCTTTGTCGGCTACGGTGAGGAATCCGACACAGCTGTTATTGAGCTGACCTATAACTGGGGTACAGAAAGCTACGACCACGGCAATGCTTTCGGCCACCTGGCTATCGGCGTTGATGATATTTATGCTACCTGTGAAGCTATTCGTAAAGCAGGCGCTAATATCTCCCGGAAACCAGGCCCTGTTAAAGGTGGTACCACCCATATCGCCTTTGTTAATGACCCTGATGGCTACAAGATCGAGCTGATTCAGATGAGCCAGGCAGGTAAAGGTCTGAAAGGCTAAGTCAGACTTATCTGCTCATACAGTCAATCAATCCTGTAGCATGGATTTACCTGCCGTTTCTGATAAATAATAAACCGCCAGCAGGGAAATAAACGACATTATCATAAGGTAATAAACCGGGGCATAAATATCACCGCTCTGATGCACAAGGTATACAGATACCAGCGGTGTTGTTCCGCCAAATATGCCCAGACACAGGTTATAACCAACGGACACACCGCTGCAGCGAATAGCCGTTGGCATAAGTTCAATAACAGCAACTGTACTCACTGCCAGCCCTACCCCGAATAGCACAGAAAATACGATCATTCCCAAAATGGTCATCGCAAGCACATTCTGATGCATCATCCACCAGAGCGGCCAGCTGCCCAGTAATAACCCGAGAGAAACCATATAAAGAACAGGCTTCCTGCCAATTCTATCGGAAATTGCGCAACCTAAAGGTGTCATAATCAATGTAATAACAAGTCCGATATCACTGACCATAAACCCTGTCTCCATAGATGCCTTCCCGGAATAGGCGGAAACAAAGTAGATCAAGACCAGGATAGAGCTGATATTACTGGCCAGTACCAGAAAGGTCATATGTACCATGACCCTCCAGCGTTCACGGACAGCCCGCACAACAGGCAGTTGCTTTGAACGGGTTATGGAAAGAAAAGCTGATGTTTCAGGCAGGTGATGGCGAATAACAATACCCAACACAGCAATAACACCACCAATCCAGAAAGGTATTCGCCAACCCCATTCGTACATGCTCTTCTCTCCCATGGTTTTGGTCAGAAGCGCCCCAATAGCAGAGCCACATATAAAGCCGCACAAACATCCAAATTCAGGCCAACTGGCCATATAAGCCCGGTTTTCAGGAGTCGCCAGCTCCGCCATATAAGTGATGGAACCTATAAATTCTCCTCCAATGGATGCCCCCTGAAAGATTCTTAACAAGACCAGCAATACGGGGGCAGCACTGCCCAATACTGCATAGTTAGGCAGGCACCCAATTAATACAGTTGAGCCCCCCATTAGGATGACGGACACCCACAGCACAGGTTTGCGGCCATATCGATCACCTATATGCCCCAACAACAGTCCTCCAGCAGGACGGGAAATAAAACCAGCGGCAAATATTCCGTAAGTCAGCAGAAGTGACAGAAAGTGGTTATCGGAAGGGAAAAACTGTTTGGCGATTATCGGAGCCAGATAGCCAAAAACAACAAAGTCATACCACTCCAGAAGACTTCCCACTGAACAGGCGACAACGGCTTTCCATTGCCTGACAGTTTCCATAGCAAGGGAGTCAAACCTTCCCGGCATAGTGAGTCATCACATCCAACAATAAAAGATGCCGAAAGAATAGAGGACAGAATTAAAACCGGAGGGAAATCAAGATACACAAGTCAGGGCCAGAACAGCCCCGACTGCTTATTAGACGTTAGACGCCCAGAACACCATCCAGTGCAACTTCAATCATTTCATTAAACGATAGCTGCCTTGCGTCGGAATCCAGGGCTTCCCCTGTACGTATGTGGTCACTGACAGTACAGATAGCCAGGCCATGGGCACCAAATTCAGCGCATGCGCCGTACAAGCCAGCCGCTTCCATCTCTACGCCCAGCACACCATATTTTTCCATAACATCAAACATGGCAGCATCGGGATTGTAGAACAGATCCGCAGAGAACAGGTTACCAACCCGCACAGAGATGCCGCGCTTGCGGGCTGCTTCAACAGATTTCTCCAGCAGGTTGTAATCACAGATGGCGGCAAAATCATGATCCTTAAAACGCATGCGATTAACCTTGGAATCGGTGCAGGCACCCATGCCAATCACTACGTCACGAACCTTCACATCCTGGGAGACAGCGCCGCAGCTGCCCACCCGAACAAGGTTTTTCACACCGTACTCGGTAATCAGTTCCTTGTAATAGATAGATGCCGAGGGAATACCCATCCCCGACCCCATCACAGAAATCCGCTTACCTTTATACTCGCCGGTAAAACCCAGCATATTACGCACATTGGTCACTTCCTCGAAGGAATCGAAAAAGGTTTCGGCAATATATTTGGCGCGCAGTGGATCACCGGGAAGCAGCACCGTATCAGCAAAAGCACCAGCCTGTGCGTTGATATGGGGGGTAGCCATTGAAAATTCTCCAGAAAAAATGGGGACTGAGCCAGACTGGCCCGTCATTTAAAGAATATCCTTCAGGACACTCTCGCCATATTCCAGGGTCGACACGCCAAAATAGTCTGCCAGTGTCTGCCCGAGGTCTGCAAAAGTTTCCCGCTCACCAAGGTCTACGGCTTTCACGCCGGGACCGGTAAAAATCAGGGGAATATGCTCTCGGGTATGATCAGAGCCATGCCAGGTCGGGTCACAGCCATGGTCCGCTGTCATTACCAGCAGGTCACCCGGCTGCAGATTTTTCACCAGTTCCGGCAGACGCTGGTCAAACTCTTCCAGCCCGGCGGCATAACCCGGCACATCCCGGCGATGCCCCCAGGCTGAGTCGAAATCAACAAAATTAGTAAATATCAGGGTACGATCCCCTGCCCGCTCCAGCTCAGCCAGGGTGGTATCAAACAGGGCATTAAAGCCTGTGGCTTTCACCTTTCGGGTAATACCCTGGTGGGCAAATATATCGGCGATCTTACCAACACTGACAACCTCTGCCCCGCTCTCTTTCAGCCTGTCCAGCAGTGTCGGCGCGGGAGGAAGAACCGAGTAATCCCTGCGGTTGCCGGTACGGGCAAAATCATCAGGTCCACTGCCCACGAAAGGACGGGCTATAACACGACCGATATTGTAGTCATCAAGAAGTCTGCGGGCGATTTCACACAACTTGTAAAGGTTGTCCAGACCATAACTTTCTTCATGGCAGGCAATCTGGAATACACTGTCACCGGACGTATAGACAATGGGTTTTCCGGTGCGTATATGTTCTTCGCCCAGCTCGGCAATAATGGTTGTGCCAGATGCATGACACTTGCCCAATACTCCGGGCAACTCCGCTTCTTCTATCAGCTTGTCCAGCAGCTCCTGGGGGAAGCTGTTCTCCAGCTCAGTGAAGTATCCCCAGTCAAACAGCACCGGAACACCAGCCATTTCCCAGTGTCCGCTGGGAGTATCCTTTCCGCTGGACAGCTCTTTGGCATGTCCCCAGGCACCGGCGGTGGCTGGCGCTTCCGGCATTCCCGCCGGCCATCTGCCGGTGGAATTACGGGACGCATGAAGCAGCCCCATACTGGCCAGATTTGGCAGTTTCAAAGGACCGCTGCGTTCTACATCCGCACGGCCAGCTGCGCACTCTTCAGCGATATGGCCCAAAGTATCAGCCCCTGTATCACCAAATTTATCCGCATCTGCGGTTGCCCCAATACCGAACGAGTCCAGCACCAGAATTATTGCCCGTTTCATTCCTGTTCTCCTCAAACATCAGGACAGCCGTAAATCTGCGCTGCGATAAACCCTTTCCCTCAGGGGATACCTCAGGCAACAATCCGCTCATATACAGCCAGTGGCACTTCAGGCCGCGCTTCGCTGATCGTCATGGCAGATTTCACCATGGCCGCGGCTTCTTCCCAGGCAGACTCCGAGGCTGCATGAATCATCGCCAATGGCTCACCGGCAGCAATGTCTTTGCCCAGACCAAGCACATTGGTCAGCCCGACACGGTAATCTATGGAATCAGTCGCCACACGACGTCCGCCGCCCAGCTGAATAACAGCCAACCCGAGTTCACGGGTTTTGATGGTATGAATATAACCCGACTGGTCAGCGACAACCGGTTTTACAATATCGGCTTTAGGCAGGTAATGATCGTAGCGCTCCACAAAGTCATCCGGACCACCCAGCTGCGCCACCATACGTCCGAAAATTTCAGCCGCCTTACCACTGCCCAGGCAATCATTGAGTTTCGCCCTTGCATCCCCAAGGTCAGCCGCAAGGCTGGCTGATACCAGCAATTCCGCCCCCTGGGAAATCGTCACTTCCAGCAGCCGGTTATTACGGTGCTCACCGGTCAGGAAGCGCACGGCTTCAGCCACTTCCACGGCATTACCGGCGCTATCCGCCAGACACTGGTTCATATCCGTGAGCAGTGCAGTGGTACGCACACCCGCGCCGGTTGCCACATGAACAATACTCTCCGCTAATGCCCGAGATCCTTCATAAGTAGGCATAAATGCGCCACTGCCAACCTTGACATCCATCACCAGGGCGTCCAGCCCTTCTGCCAGCTTTTTCGCCAGAATAGATGATGTCACCAGCTCTATGCATTCCACCGTTCCGGTAACGTCACGAATACCATATATACGCTTGTCGGCCGGAGCCAGCTCGCTGGTCTGGCCAATAATGGCCACTCCCACATCTTTGACCACCTTTCTGAACAGGGTTTCGTCAATATTGGTGCGATAACCGGGAATACTGTCGAACTTGTCCAGAGTACCACCGGTATGGCCCAGCCCCCGCCCGGAAAGCATAGGAACATAACCGCCACAGGCCGCCAGCATAGGGCCGAGCATTAAACTGACAACATCACCTACACCTCCAGTGGAATGTTTGTCCACCACAGGTCCATTAAGACCTTCTGAATGCCAGTCCATCACTCTACCGGAGTCACGCATGGCCAGGGTCATGGTTATAAGCTCAGGCATGGTCATCCCCCGCAAACAGATGGCCATAGCCATGGCACCCACCTGTCCTTCGGAAACCGAGTTGTCGGTAACCCCTTGGATAAAAGCTTTGATATCAGCTTCAGACAGTACCTGGCCTTCGCGTTTCTGGCGGATCACCTCTTGGGGCAGAAACATATCAATAGCCTCCACTCTGAACTTCGCCTGTTCCCGGCACAAGAACATTCAGCAGACTGCCCAGCAGGCTGCTGGCACCAAACCGGTAGTGGGACGGGTTAATCCAGTCACTGCCCATAATCTCTGCAGCAATCGCCAGGTGCTTCTGTGCGTCTTCTGCCGTACGAATCCCCCCGGCAGGTTTGAAGCCTACATCCCTGCCGCTTTCCTTGATAGCCGTGATCATAATGCGTGCGGATTCCGGCGTCGCATTCACCGCCACCTTACCGGTAGAGGTTTTAATAAAATCTGCGCCGGCCTCTATGGAAATATCGCTGGCCTGGCGGATCAGTTGTGGATCTTTCAGCTCACCACTCTCAATAATGACCTTCAGAATGGCTTTGGTACCACAGGCTTCTTTACAGGCTTTCACCAGGGTATGACCAGTCTCGGAGTTGCCGGACATCAGGGCGAGGTAGGGGAACACCACATCCACTTCATCCGCACCTTTGGCAACAGCATCTTCGGTTTCTTTTACGGCAACGGCGACATCATCGCCACCGCTGGGGAAATTGGTGACTGTCGCGACTTTTACTGCCTGTAGCCCCAGTTCGTCCAGAGTCTTTCTGGCTACAGAAACAAAGGACGGATATACACAAACGGCCGCAGTATGACCAACGTCCGTTGTCGCTTTTTTGCAAAGTTCAATAATCTTCTCAGGGGTATCGTCATCGTTAAGGGATGTAAGGTCCATAAGCTGCAAAGCCAGCTTGCTGCTGGATTTAAGATCAGGACCATATTGAAAATCAGACATAACACTTCCTCGTAATAGCGGACGACACCGATAGAAAACGTTATTCGCCAGACCGAAGGTATGGCACTCTGGCAACACCTTCAGACTGACATCTGGCACCTACCTATTATAGAGCCAGGAACAGACCGGCAATGGCGGCGCTCATCAGGTTGGAGAGAGAACCGGCCAGTACAGCCTTAAGACCCATACGGGCAATATCCCCGCGACGCTCTGGAGCCATTTGGCCCAGCCCTCCCAGAAGAATGGCAATAGACGACAAGTTAGCAAAACCGCAAAGAGCAAAAGTAATAATCGCCTGGGTATGAGCAGAAAGAGTTTCCTTCATGCTGACAAAGTCGATATAGGCAATGAACTCGTTAAGAACCAGCTTCTGGCCGATCAGACTGCCCGCCTGCAGAACTTCCGATGCAGGAACTCCCAGAATAAAGGCCACAGGTGCGAACATATAACCCAGGATCATTTGCATGGACAGGTTTTCCATACCGAACCAGCTGCCGATACCACCAAGCATACCGTTCACCATAGCGATCAGAGCTACGAAAGCCAGCAGCATAGCACCTACGTTGGCTGCCAGACCAAGGCCACTGGAAGCCCCCTGTGCCGCCGCGTCCAGAACGTTGGCAGGCTTGTTATCATCAGTCTGTTTTTCCACCTGCTCGGTTTTGAAATCTGTATTTTCTCCGATTTCCGGCTTGATGATTTTCGCCATCAGCAGACCACCGGGAGCGGCCATAAAGCTGGCGGCTACCAGGTATTTCAGGTCAACACCCAAACCTGCATAACCGGCCAGAACGGAACCGGCCACAGATGCAAGACCACCGACCATAATGGCAAACAACTCGGACTGGCTCATGTGCCTGATAAAGGGTTTAACAACCAGGGGCGCTTCGGTCTGGCCAACAAATATGTTGGCAGTTGCGGAAAAGGATTCAGCACGGCTGGTTCCCAGAACCTTGCGCAGCACTCCGCCCAGTATCTTGACGACAAACTGCATAATACCGAGGTAGTAAAGAACACCGATCAGCGCAGAGAAGAATATAATGATGGGAAGAACATGGAAGGCAAAGATAAAGCCACCGGCGCTGCCAGGGTTACTTAGAGGACCCATCAGGAAGTTAATGCCCGCACCGGCAAAATCGATGACAATCTGTACACCTTCGGAAATATCACCCAATACCACCTGTCCGGCCGGAATGTAAAGAACAAAAGCCCCCAAACCCGCCTGAATGGCAAATGCCCCACCTACGGTACGCCAGTTAATGGCCTTGCGATTATCTGACAACAGTATGGCCAGACCAATCAGGCACGCCATCCCAAAAATACTAAAACCGACTTGCGCCATCTAACACCCCAATCCTTTCCGGATCTTTATTGATACCTGACAGAACCCCTGCGCAACCGGACGAACAGAACTCAACCAGAACACACAAGAAAAACAGTTATTACCCGCTTTTTAGCCAGAAACGAAAGGGGTTCCATTGTCCATGAACAAATGCAAACAGCCTTTGATACAAATCAATCATTTGTTGTTTACACAGGGTTATTCTTGAAAGTTTGTGTTTATTTCTTCCTGATAAAAAAAGCCCCCGGCATGCAAACATGACAGGGGCAATCAAATATCAGGTATCGCTCGCTCAACCTGCCTGATCCGCTTTAACAGCACATGCTACAGGATTCACCCAAATCCTGTATCTGAAACCAGGCAGATCACCCGCCACCCTGAGCAGCGGATAGATGTATACTAAATATTTATACGCAGAAAAAAAAACGCATTGTTTTGCACGACCATTCACTTTTTTTGATTATTGAGACTCCTCTGTTCATCTATGCTCCAGACCGAAGCCCTACAGATAATTCAGGCCGTTGCCCACTTCGGGAATTTCACGACGGCAGCAAAGCACTTGCACAAGGTGCCGTCCGCCATTAGCTACACGGTGCGCAAAGTTGAAGAGCAACTCGGCGTTCAGCTGTTTCTCCGTAACAGCCGCAAGGTAAAACTGACTCCTGCAGGAGAATACTTCGTCGCAGGTGCCCGACCCCTGCTGGATCAGCTGAACGATCTGGCCAGTACCACCTGCCAGATTGCCACAGGGGTTGAACCTGAACTTCATATTGTTATCGACAATATTGTTAACCAGGGGGCCATTGAACCTTTAATACAGGAGTTCCAGGCCCGCTTCCCGGAAACCCGCCTGACAATCACTACGGAAGTGTACATTGGTTGCTGGGATGCACTGCTCCATAAACGCTGTCAGCTGGCAATAGGTGCTCCGGTCACCATTCCTGATGAAATACGGGATAACAACGGTTTCAGCTGGAAAGATATGGGGCCGCTCAAATGGCATATGGTTATGGCACCCAGCCACCCTCTGGCACAGGCCGGTAATGAGAGTGAAAATATCCGACTGCAGGACTTGTCCGATTACACGACAATTACCGTTGAAGACTCAGCACGGGTACTGCAGCACGGAGGAGACGACCTCAGCCATTATGGCCACAAACTGGTTGTCTCCAGCTTCCGCCAGGCCCTGAACTGCGCCATCCAGGGAATTGGCCTATGTATGGTGCCAACGCACTTCAGCAAACATCTGCTGGTTGAAAACCTTCTGGTGGCCAGAGAGGTGCCTGATCTTTCCTATAACCCCAAATGCCTGCTGGCCTGGAACGCGGAACATATTGGCGCGGGACTGAACTGGTGCCTGGACTGGCTGGGGGATACTGACCAGCTGACCAAACAGTGGTTAAGCTGCCGCCCCGGGCGAAGCTGGATCGATATTTCCTAAAGTGCGCAAAAAACCGTTTACCAGAGGAATTTCAGGGCATATCAAAAAGGTACTGATCAGCGATGAAATTACTATCAACTGCAACGGCAGCCCCCAGTGACCAGTCGCCACTCTGGGGCGACGACCATATCAACTGGCTCTTTTGAGATCACTGCGCTTCAATAGCGAGAACGGATGGTCTCAATACTGGGCATAAGTACACTGCGCCATTTGCTTTCAAGCTCACCTGTCCAGCTATCGTCGTGCACCTTTACTGTTTTGAGTAGCGCATCCAGCCACAGATCATACCACTGAGGCAAAATATTGTAGCCCGTGCGACTATGGCTCTTGCCCAGATCAACCAGTTTGCTGTCAGACATTCCCCTGGCACGCATAATCATCCAAAGCAGACCTGCCCTTAATAAATGATGCTGGGCACTCATATCAGTTTCCACGAACATGGCGCGAATAGCTTCAGAACTCCCCATAAAATTCTGGTAAAAGTCCTCAAAAAACACTGGGGACTTACAACACCTGCCGTAACTTTGAAAAACAATATCTGCGTCACTCATTACGTTTGAATTCGTCTTCTGATTGAGTTAGTCGGCTCATTTATTCTGGTTGTTTTTTGAGCGCATGCACTATATCACGTAACGTAAATGAAACTTACTTTCTTTTACACTTTACTGACATAAGTCGTCTATCTCTTTACAAAGGCAATTCCATCTTCAGGCATAGAAAGTTTGCGCATAAAACAGAAAAATTCAAACGGCATGATCAGAGGTTTCCCCCCTGGTCATGCCGGTTTCAGGAAGAAAGCAATTGGGAAATTAGGCCGCCTGAGCTTCAGGTATTCTAATCAGGTAATCAAAAGCCCCCAGAGCCGCGCTGGCACCACTGCCCATGGCAATAATAATCTGCTTGTAGGGCACGGTGGTTACATCACCAGCGGCAAACACTCCGGGTACAGAGGTCTGACCCCGTTCATCGACAACAATTTCTCCCCCTGGGGATAAATCAACGACACCTTTCAACCACTCGGTGTTGGGAACCAGGCCAATCTGAACAAACACACCTTCAAGGTTAATGTCCTGCAGACCATCTGTGTTTCTGTCTTTAATCCGCAGGCCTGTTACCTTTTCCCCGTTGCCAAGAACTTCTGTGGTTTGCGCTCTGGTAATAACGTTCACATTGTCCAAAGTGCGCAGTTTACGCTGTAGCACTTCATCCGCTCTCAATTGAGAATCAAACTCCAGCAGGGTGACATGGCTGACAATACCCGCCAGATCAATAGCCGCTTCCACCCCGGAGTTACCACCACCAATCACTGCAACCCTCTTACCTTTAAATAAGGGTCCATCACAGTGGGGGCAGTAAGCCACGCCTTTACCACGATACGCCTGCTCACCAGGCACATTCATCTCTCTCCACCGCGCGCCAGTCGACAGAACCACAGACCGACTGGACAGTGTCGCGCCATTTTCCAGCTGAATCTGTATATCGCCCCCAACCTCCGAGGAAGGCACGAGGGTCGTGGCCATCTGTCCGGACATAATATCCACATCATAATCCCGGACATGCTGTTCAAGGCTGGCAACCAGCTTAGGGCCTTCGGTCTCTTTTACGGAGATAAAGTTCTCAATGGCCATGGTATCCGACACCTGCCCACCAAACCGATCAGCGACCACACCTGTGCTAATGCCTTTACGGGCAGAATATACGGCTGCAGCCGCGCCGGAAGGGCCTGCGCCCACAATCAAAGTATCAAAGCGTTCTTTGCTGTTAATTGTTTCTGCAGTTTTCTGGCCGGCATTTTTATCCAGCTTGCGAATAAAGTCGGCTACGGTCATACGTCCCTGACTGAAGGATTCACCATTCAGAAAAACAGAGGGAACTGCCATCACCTTGCGTTCTTCAACCTCTTTCGGAAACAGCCCGCCATCAATCATGGTATGGCTGATATTCGTATTCAAAGCAGCCATCAGGTTCAGTGCCTGTACTACCTCCGGGCAGTTCTGACAGGAGAGGGAAATATAGGTTTCAAATTTCAGCGGGCCTTTCAGGCTTTTAATCTGCTCAATCTGTTCTGGCTCAAGTTTGGAAGGATGCCCTCCCGCCTGAAGCAGAGCCAGAATCAGGGAGTTAAACTCATGGCCCATGGGCAGACCGGCAAAGAGAACTCTGGGTTCTTCTCCCTTTGGGCTAATAGCCAGGGATGGCTGCCTGGAGGTCTGCTCTTTATTATTAATCTCACGGACAGAAATATGTTCCGACAAACCCTCAATATCTTTAACCAGGGCTTTTAATTCACCGGATTTCACTGAACTGTCCACAGACGCAACCATTTCAACTGCGCTGTGGATATTCTGGAAGTAAGTGGACAGTTGTTGTTTAAGGTTTGCGTCGAGCATAACAGTCTCCTGAATTCATTCAGTCATGCAATAAAAGAGAGTGGGAGCCGCTCAGGTGTTCCACTGGAACCCTGAGCGGTAATGAAATGAACGAAGGTTATATTTTGCCAACCAAATCCAGAGACGGAGCCAGAGTCTCTTCACCGGGCTGCCATGCGGCGGGGCACACCTCGCCATCGTGCTCAGCTACATACTGGGCTGCCTGAATTTTGCGGATCAGCTCCTTGGCGGAACGGCCAATACCCAGATCATTGGTTTCTACAACCTTGATCACACCTTCCGGATTCATGACGAAGGTTCCACGCAAAGCCAGACCGTCCTCTTCAATCATCACTTCAAAGTTGCGAGTGATAGCGCCAGTGGGATCGCCAATCATCGGAAACCTGATTTTGCCGATAGTATCGGAGCTGTCGTGCCAGGCTTTGTGGGTGAAGTGGGTGTCGGTAGATACAGAGTAAATTTCTACTCCCATAGCCTGCAACTGTTCATAATGGTCTGCCAGATCACCCAGCTCCGTGGGGCAGACAAAGGTGAAGTCCGCAGGGTAGAAAAAGACAACAGACCACTTACCTTTCAGATTCTCTTCAGTGACAGAAACAAAATCACCATTGTGGAAAGCTGTAGCGGAGAAAGGCTTAATTTCAGTATTTACCAGAGACATTGTGTTTTCCTCATTAAACTGCGTTGTTTGTGTTTGCAGTTACATCCTATGTTTCGGCTATCAATTAACCCAATCAAATGAATTTATAATCTTAATAGTTAATATCTATAATCCATGTTTAGATATAAAAAAACCCCGGATAAGCCTTCCAACTTACCTAGGGCCAGCCAGTTACGGTTGCTGTCAGGGATACGAGCTATACGACATTTGTCATCAACTGAGGGCTGATCGCAGCATAATCATTCTTATAATCACTGCCCGCTCCATATAGCGCATAAACACCAAAGCCCAGAGACACCTTGTCCTTTATCAGAATGCCGACAGGACAAAAAATGAGCGAGTGATTGCTTTCATGGGGATACTGCTGTTGGTGTTCGACGGGCAACCTGTACACCACAGCTGTTTTCTACAGGCAGAACAGCATTAAGGGACACCAGCAACTGGCCAGTACTCTGCAGCAGGCGGTACTCATTAAAACGCTGGTCATGGACAGCATTGATTTCACTCTGACGGGCGGAGAAGTATTCATTCTGGCTATCCAGCAAATCAAGCAGGGTTCTGGAGCCAATCATAAACTGCTTGTTATACAGCTCCCGGGAACGGTTGGCCTGACGAACATGTTCACTTAAAGGTGACAGACGCTTCATACCGTACTCAACAGCTACCCATGCCAGATTCACCTCTTCTTTTACCTGCCGGGCCGCACGATTGCGTACTTCCATAGCTTCATTCACCAGTTTGCTGGTCTGACTTTTACGGGCAGAATCCGCACCACCACGGTAGAGGTTGTAGTTCATATTGACCCTGGCGGTATGGGTGTAAGTATCGTTTTTGCCACCGTTGGCATCAGAATTCCAGTCGGCCCTCAGCTCCAGATCAAACCTGGGCATAAAAGTGCTTTTGCTGGCTTCATACTGAGCTTCTGCCGCTTTAATATCTTCAGCCGCCAGGCGCAATACCGGATGCTTCTCCACCGCCAGATTGATGGCCTCATTATTAGAGGCAGGAAGATTTCCGGGCATATCCGGCATAACAAACGACTTTGGCAGATTACCTACCAAGCGCTGGTACTGGGTCTTTACATCCAGCAGTACAGACTTGGCGCTGATTTCATTAGCCTTGGCCAAAACCAGACGGCTTTCTGCTTGGGCAATATCCGCCTCGTTACTGCGACCACTACGTCCCTGCTTGCGGATCAAATTCACTATACGTTCGTGTTCAGTGGCATTTTCCTCTGCAAGTTTAACAATGGCCTGCTGGCGAAGAATATTGATGTAAGTCTGCGTTGTTTCCAGGGCGATATTCTCTGCGGCAAAGCAAACATTCTGGGTGGCTGAAGCCTGACGGGCCAACTGACGGTCTACATCACTGCTAACAGCGAAACCATCAAACAACATCTGCCGGGCAACTATGGATGCGTCACGGCGGGTACGGGTCTGGTCTTTATCATCAGCATTGCCAGCTCGAAAAGCCCCCAGAGTGGTCGCATTACGGCTGTTTTCGTAGCCAATACCGGCTCGCAGGTCTACTGATGGCAAATAGCCAGCACGGGCCTGGCGGATTTCATCTTTACGGGCACTGGCTTCTGTTATGCGGATAAGGATTTCAGGGTTGGTGGCCAAAGTCTCATTAACAGAATTCTGCAAGGAGTCAGCATGGAGTAACGGAGCCAGCAGAAGCATTCCCGTCCCTGAGAGCTTTATAATCTTTGAAAACATCTTATTTTTATCCTTTTTTATATTTCGTATGTATGAAATCTTCTGCACTCAGACAATTAACTGCCCGTTCTTTATCAACTGAAGCAATACATCATCACCATTGACAACAGCATCAGTGTTCTGGTCATTCCAGCTTCCTGAACCGAGGGTTACCTCAACATCCAGCGAACCATTTTTGTTATTGATATCGCTATTCGCCAGATGGAGAACAGCTGTCCCTCCGGTTAAATCAGCAGTAATACCCTGCTCTGCCAAGCGGGAAAGAGTAACCTCTTCCCCAATGCCGAAATCAACAAAGCTGGAAATATCGATATAATCTTTCCCAGGCCCTGAATCAGTCAGGGTAAAGTCTTTGATTTTATCTAACTGGGCTGTACCGCTTGTAATCAGATCATCCACTTTAAACAGGAAGGTGTCAGAGCCCCCTCCACCGGTCAGCTCATCATTGCCCCGTCCACCGTCAAGAAAGTCAACACCGTCATCACCAAACAGTTTGTCATTTCCATGATCGCCACTGAGAATATCATCCCCTTTTCCTCCTCTCAGGGTGTCATCGCCCGCCAGCCCATTAAAGGAATTATTCACATCTTCCGGGCCAAAATTATTATTGCCAGCATCTCCAACACGACGCCCACCATCATCAATATTGGGAAAAACAGTATATCTAAGGTTAATTTCAGAACTGGATTCCACACCACTTTCAATCTCTGTAGCGGTAACAGTTAACGACTGCTGCCCAACAAAGCCAGATGAAGGCTTAATTGCCAGTTTAGAAAGATCCCAGTTTTTTATATCCACGCTCGTTGAAGATGCATTAGCCACAAAGCTATGAGTCCCATCCGTCAACTCTGTACCATCAGGAATTCCGGAAACCACCAAAGTCGTCAGTGTTGCTCCTGCTCCTGTAGCCTGGGCTGTGAGGTGAAGGGGAATTGGGGAATCTTCTTCATAACCCACAGTTTTAACACGCAAATTATCAATAATTCCCCCAAGTGTTTGAGCCCCTTTTGACGCACGCAACTCTATACGTGTGTTATCCCCCTGAGCAGCGATATAGAACGTATGAGTTTTCAAATCAAAGCTATTGGGAACAGTTATCGTGGCAACTTTTCTGGAATTGACTGTTCCGGACGCTAGTGTATGAAATACCCATACCTCTAACTCAGAATCATTTGCCGACGAAGCTGTCGTTCGAGTGGAGTGGTCAAATGTCAGCTGAAGTACTTGTCCTTTAGATGAAGGAACATCTGCATAAATGTTATTGTCTCCAGTGTCATTCTTTATTTCCAGGACCATATTATCCGGTTCAGAGCCCCCAAAAACTGTTTCTGCACCAACCTCTAAGACCCCTTTTGTTGTCCTGCTATTATTATCAGTTCCAAAACCCAGGCTGGCAGCATTAATATCCTGGCTGTGATTAGCTGTTGGGCCACCAATCGTTTTAATTAAGTCCAGAATCTGAAAATCAGTAAAACGATGGTAACCGGCAAACTCAGCATGCAGTACCGGTGGGGCTGGTGTAGGATCAATAATTAATTCACGACTGGTAATATCTTTTACCTGCAGCGCACCATTACCACCAACACCGGTTTGGGACAGATCAACAATGACAGCATCCACATCATAGGTATTTTCAACGAGCTTGTCTTCGTCAGGAATTTGAAGTTTCCAGGTATTATTCGTACTGTCATGGGTCAAGTGCCCATCATCAAGATGATATGTCTTGCCGTTTACGGTAACAGTTAATTTTTGGTTACTGCCCAGTTCCGCAGTACCTGTAATTTCGGGTGTCTCATCAGTTGTTTTCAGACGATTAACAGTTGGAGGCTTGGGAACACCAGTGTCAAGAAATGCAGCATGGGCTGTTCCTCTGGTCACAGACACATTGGAATCTGTGCTGGCGATATTACCGGTGAAAATCTCCTGCTTTTCATCAACACCATCACTCTTCGCCGTGACAGAAATCAGCATAGAGTTTTTTCCCGAAAGAATACTCAAAGAACTGCCATTCAAATTCTGCCATGTTGCACCACCATCAGTGCTGTACTGGGTAGCCTGAATATCTCCGGATTCCAAACCAATCAGGGTAAAATTAAATGACTTATCCCCTACCAGATTTCCGGTACGCTTAACCTCAAAAATAACCCTGTCGTTTGCTACACCTTCTCTTGCAATAGAACCTTCGTCACTTCCAATATTCACTGTCGAAATAGTCAAAACGCTTTGAGGAATATCAGCAGTG